>VBGG01000237.1:7470-19358 GCA_005883405.1 Chloroflexota bacterium
CTGGCGGCGCGACACGTCGTGGTGCTGGCCGAGGAGATCGTCGCGCCCGAGGTCATCCTGAGCGATCCGAATCGAATCCTGCTGCCACCGCACCGTGTCTCGGCCGTCGCGCACGTACCGGGTGGAGCGCACCCGTCGCCTGTCCAGGGCTACTACGGGCGCGACCACGCGTTCTACACCGAGTACCACCGAGCCACCCGCGAGCGCCAGGGTTATGTCGAGTGGCTGGAGGAGTGGGTGCTGGGCGTGGCTGACCGTGAGGCCTACCTGCGCAAGCTGGGCCAGCGCTTCGCCGCGCTGCGGCCCCCGGCGCGCCGCCTGGCGGCGCCCGTGGACTACGCGTGACGGGCCGTCAGGTTTCAGCTGTCAGCCAGCCATCAGCCAGCTTTCAGCCATCAGGTGTCAGCTTTTTGAGACAGTTACGCCTGCGAAGAGCCGAAGCCTGAAAGACGATTGACATTGTTCAAACGCCGCTGGCGTTGGGGCTCGGCTATCCGGCGCCGCCAGCACCTTACGCTTGCTGGTAGCTGAAAACTGATGGCTGAAGGCTGATGGCTACTGATTACACGCCGCAAGAGCTGATGGTCGTGGCCGCGGCGCGCGAGATCGCTGACGGCGAAGTCGTGTTCGTCGGCATGCGATTGCCGCTGCTGGCGTTCGGGCTCGCCAAACGCACTCATGCGCCCAACGCCATCGGCCTGTTCGAAAACGGGCTGGTGCGCGACCGTGTGCCGCCGCCCGACCTGTACACGATGAGCGACGCGCCCAACGTCGCCGACGCGGCGTGGGCGACCGGTCTGCTCGACGTGATGCAGCTGCTGCAACGTGGCGACGTCAACCTGGGGTTTATTGGCGGCGCGGAAGTCGATCGCTTCGGCAACATCAACACCAACGTCATCGGCTCGCCGAACGAGCCGCGGGTGAAGCTGCCGGGCAGCGGCGGTGGGGCCGACATCGCATGCCTGGCGCAGCGGCTGGTGTCGCTCATGGAGCACGACCCGCGTCGTTTCCGCGAACGGGTCGACTTCATCACTTCGCCCGGGTACGGCGAGGGAGGGGTTGATTGGCGGGCGCGTCAAGGCCTGGTGCGCGGCGGGCCGGCGGCGGTGATCACCACGCTCGCGGTGCTGCGCTTCGACGCCGTCTCGGGCGAGGCCTACCTGGCGACGTATCACCCGTTCACGACGCAGCAGGCGGTCCAGGCCGCCACCGGCTGGCAGCTGCGACTGGCGGAGGACTGCCAGCCCACGCCCGCGCCAACCGCGGACGAACTGCGCCTGATCCGCGAGGCGGACCCGCACGGCTTCTGGACCCGCTAGATCGCCCGCAAGGCCGCCACCTCGCCAGGCCGCCACCTGGCCGGGCCGTCAACTCGCAAGGCCGTCGAGCTGAACGATGCCTTTCCTTGATGCCCCGCCGCCGCCCGCCCGCGCCCCGTTACCACAGCTAAGCGTAACGACGAAGCGTCACGCCGGGCGTCACGTAGAGCGTCACGCGGGCGTCACGTGGGCGTCACGCGCGTCACAATTTCGGAAATTGGGGCGAAATGATCGACCGTGAGTCCAGCCGCCAGGCGCGCCCGAGTAGCTCGAGGACGGCTGTGTGGCTGTGCTCGCGGGCATAGTCGGCGGCGGTTCGGCCCTGGTCATCGACGGCCGATGGGTCGGCGCCATGCTCGAGCAGCAGGCGCACCAGGTCGGCGCGACCATTCGCGGCGGCTTCGTGGAGCGGGGCGACCTGGCCCTGTTGGCGCGCGTTCACGTCGGCCCCCGCCGCGACCAGCACGTGCGCGATCTCCGGCTCAGGTCCGGCCAGGGCGGCGTGCAACGCGGCGACATGGAACTGGTGCCGGGCAGGCATGTTGACGTCGGCCCCGCGTGCAAGGAGCAGCTCGACCGCCTCATGGCGTCCGAAGAACGCCGCCAGACCAAGCGGCTGGAAGCCATCGGACGACCAGCTATTGACCGCGGCTGGCTCCTCAGATAGGAGCTGCTCGAGACGCGATGTCACGCCCATGGCCGCCGCCTCGTGGATCGTCAGCCGCGCCTCCCCAGCTTCGTTCGACAGACGTTGGGCTTCGTCGGCGCGCCCGTGGTAGAGCGCGTCCATGATCGGCGAAAGCGAGGCTGTCATACGCGGCGACGATGCTACCATGGGCGGCCGATGATCTTCGTCGACTATCTGGGCTCGGCCGATCGGCTGGCTCAGGTGCGCGAGGTCGTCAAACGCGAGGTCGCCGCGTCATTGCGGGTACCGGCTCAGCAGGTCGCGGTTCGGCGTGTGGTCACCGAGGACGGCGGCGACGAGATCGAGCTATGGATCGAGCTGAGCACGGACGAGCAGCTGTATCGGCTCGGGCGACAGCTGGCTCAACGCATCAGCGCCGGCCTGCGGCCAGAGGGCAGCGGCCCGAACGTGTGGGTGATGTACCGCGTCGTGCCGCTGAGTCACGCGTTCCTCAACGGCGACCCGCGCGGCCGCGGTACGGCCAGCCTGGAATAGGCAGCAAGCACAACGAGTAGGCAACAGCAGCGGCGCAGGACTACGGAGTAGCCGGCAGCCGAGTTTGCCCGCGCCAAGCCGGCAACGGAAGCAAACGAGACTCAGGCTGGTCTGGGGGCGGGCTGTGGGGCAGGCGGGAGCTGCGGCGGGTCCGGCGGAATGTCGGGCAGGTGGAAGTAGCGGCGGATGATGCGCGCGCCGATGGGCGACGCGTCGTTGGTGCCGCTACCGCTTTCGACGAACACCGTCACGCTGATCTCAGGGTTATCGGCAGGGGCAAAGCTAGTGAACCAGCCGTGCGTCGGCAACTCGCCTTTACTGTCGGGTGGGCCGGCGTACTGCGCGGTACCCGTCTTACCCGCGACGCGTAGCCCCGGCATCTTGAACCACTTCAGCCACGGCCCCTCGAAGGCCCACTCCATCGCCTGACGCATGATCGCCAGGTTGCTCGGATCGACCGGCACGCCGCGGCCCTTGGGATTGGCCGAGAAGTCCTTGACCGCGTTGCTTTCGGGGTCCAGCTCGGCGCGTGCCAGGTGCGGCTGGTACAGCGTCCCCCCGTTGGCGATGACGTTGGTCGTGTTGGCCACCTGGAGCGGCGTGGCGAGCACGTCGCCCTGGCCGATGGCCATGTTGTAGGTATCGCCCTTGAACCAGGGCTGGTTCTTGTGGAACTGCTTCCAGGTCTGGTCTGGGATGGTGCCGTCCTGCTCACCGCTGATGTCCAGGCCGGTACGCGCGCCATAGCCGAAGGCGCGCGCATACCTGGACAGACGATCGACGCCGAGGCCCTCGAAGATGGTCCGATTGCCCTCCTGATAACCGCCACCGAGCCAGAAGAAATAGATGTTGGACGAGTTCGCCACGCCCTGCAGAAAGGTCTGCGGTCCGTAGGCGGCGTTGTCCTTGAACGGCTGACGGACGCCGGGATACTCGTCGGATTCGACGTACATCACGCCTTTCGACTCGATCACCGTGTCGCGGTTGGCCACGCCTTCCTGGAGCGCCGCCGAGCCAGTGACCAGTTTGAACACCGACCCAGGTGGGTACTGGCCCGAGAACGCGCGCGGAAACATCGGCGTCTTTTCCTTATCGTCGAGCAGCTGCTGAAGCTCGTCGTCGCGCGAGCGATCGCCGATGATGTTGGCGTCGAAGCTGGGGGTGCTGACCATCGCCAGGATCTCGCCGTTGCGCGGGTCCATCACGATGGCCGCGCCACCGGGGGCGTTGCGCAGGCCTTCCTGCAAGATGCGGGTGACGTCGCGCTGCAGGTCGAGGTCGAGTGACAGCAGCAGGTTGTTGCCCGGCTGCGCGTCCTGGCGACGCAGCTCGCCGACCTCCTGGCCGCTCACTTCGACCTGGTACAGGCGCTTGCCGGGCTGGCCGCGCAGGTCCTTCTCGAAGGCTTGCTCGATGCCCGCCGCGCCGATGTGGTCGTCAAGGCCGTAACCCTGCTGTTGCAGCTGGTCGGCCTGGTCGGCCGAGATCGCGCCCATGTAGCCGATGATGTGGGCGATCAGGTTGCCTTCGGTGTAGCGGCGGGTGGACTCGACCCCGACCTGCACGCCGGGCATGTCGAGCTGGTGCTCGGAGATGCGCATCACCGCTTCGCGATCCACGTTCGCGCTGACGGGAATGGCGTTGAAGGCGTTGTAGTCCTTGCGCGCCTGGTGCGCCTCGATGACGCGCTGAATGGTGTCGGGCGCCACCCGCAGTTCGTTGCTGACGCGGATGACGATCTCCTGCATGCGGCCTTTGGGCACGTCGGCGGGAGTGATCGAGACCACAAAGATGGGCGCGTTGGTCGCCAGCAGTGTCTTGTTTCGGTCGTAGATGACGCCGCGCTGAGGTGGGATGACCGCCTGACGTAGCCAATTGGCGGCCGAGCGATTGGTGTACGCCTGGCCGTCGACGACCTGCAGCCGCCAGAGCTGGGCGGTCAGCAGTCCGAAGAGGAGAAGGACCAGGCCTCTGAAGAGCCACGTCGACGCGCGGGGGCCGCGCTCGGCCGGCGGTGGCTCGAGCCGCTCGAGGCTAGGGATCACCGGCGCGAGATTCTACCCGGCCCTGGGAACCAGCGTCGGGCGCGTTGCTCAGCGGCGGGGGCGACGCAGGAAAGCGGGAACGTCCCAGTCGTCGTCGCCCTGGGCCGACGGAGGCTGGGCGGGGCGGGTCTCGGGACGCTGGCGGCCGCGCTCCCATTCCGTGGGCGCCGGACGGCGTTGACGCTCGGACTCTGGTTCGCGCTCGCGCTCCCGCGACGAAGGCTCTGGTGGGCTCGAGCGCTGGCGGGGTTCGGGCTCGCGCTCGCGTTCACGCGCTGGCGGCGGTGGCGGCTCGGCCGGCGCCGCGCGCCGACCACCAGGCAACGGCCGCGCCACCTCCTTCAAACCCGTGGCGATGACGGTGACCCGCACCTCGTCTTGTACGCGGGGATGGATCACCGCACCGAAGTAGATGCTCGCATCCGGGTCGACCGCGGCCTGGATCGTCTCAGCCGCCTCGGTGACCTCGGCCAGCGTCAGATCGGGCCCGCCCGAGACATTGAGCAGCACGCCATGGGCGCCCTCGATGGACACGTCGAGCAGCGGACTGGAGATGGCCGCCCGCGCCGCGTTCACCGCGCGATTGTCGCCATGTCCTTCGCCCACGGCCATCAGCGCCGTGCCCGCGTTCTGCATGACCGACTTGACGTCTGCAAAGTCCAGATTGATCAGCCCGGTCATCGTCACCAGATCGCTGATGCCCTGGACACCGTGACGCAGCACGTCGTCCGCGAGACGGAAGGCTTCGATCACGCTCATCTGTCGGTCGGCCAATTGCAGCAGGCGGTCGTTGGGGATGACGATCAGCGCATCGACGTTGCCGCGCAATCGCGCCAAGCCCTCTTCGGCCGCCTTGCGTCGCTGGAAGCCCTCGAAGGTGAATGGGAGCGTTACCACGGCGACCGTCAAGGCGCGCGCGCGTCGGGCGATGTCGGCGATGACCGGCGCGGCGCCGGTGCCAGTTCCACCGCCGAGCCCGGCGGTGAGAAAGATCATGTCGGCGCCCTCGACGGTGTCGATCAACGCGTCGCGGCTGATCTCGGCGGCCCGCTCGCCTTGTTGTGGATCGCCACCGGCGCCGAGACCCTTCGAGCTCCGTCCACCGATGGCAACTTTGCGCATCGCCGTCGACATCTGGAGCGCCTGAGCATCGGTGTTGATGGCGATGAACTCGACGCCCTGCACGCCCGTTTCGACCATCCGATTGACGGCGTTACTCCCCCCGCCGCCGACGCCGATGATCTTGACCTCGGTAAAGCCTCGCGCGGGCGATTCCTGAGGGGCGTCGACGATCTGCGGCACGACCGACACGGTGCGCGTCAGATCCGCCATCCGATCAGGGTTGAAGCCACCCCGCTGGCGACCGTTAGGCACGAGTGAACCCTGCCGGGCGAATCAGCACGCCCCGTTGATAGCCCCTAGGAAGGCGGCCGAAAACCTCGATTAGGAAGTTGTGTGCCTGCCGCCTCCCTAGGGCCAATCTGTCACAGAAGTTCGGCCGACTGCGTCTTGTGCCGAAAAGCGGCTTGTCGGCCGAACTTCTAGGCACGGGTCAAGACCTCGTCGGCAAGCGCCAGATACGTCTCGACCGCTTTTTCCGCACCTGCATAGTGGAACACAGATGTGCCCGCCGAACCAGCCTCCAGAATTTTGCTGTTGGTGCCCACTTCCGTCGAGAAGACGCTGACGTGCCAGCGGCGGCGCAAGTAATCGGCTACCTGGCGTTCTTCCTTGAGCCGCCGATCGAACTTGCTGAGCAGGATACCGAGAACTTCTAGACGCGGGTTCAAATATAGGATCTCTTCAATGCTTTCCTCGAGCTTTTGCAAACCCTGGAGCGAAAAAAAGCGGGCCTCAGTCGGAATAATGACCCTGGTGGCGGCGACAAGCGCGTTGATCGTCAACGTTCCCAGCGAGGGAGGTGTATCGATCATAACGTAGTCGTAGGCATCCTCGAGGGCCAGCAACTGGTCGCGCAAACGCAGCTCGCGACCGAGCTTGTTGATCAACTGGGCTTCGGTCGCGGCCAGCTCGACGGTGGCGGGCACGACAGCGAGGCAGTCCGGCGCCTCGCTCAAGCCGTTGCTGACGCGCAGCACGGGCAGCGGCACGCGACGATCGAGCAGCGACTCGGCGACCGTCTGTTGGACGTTCTTTTCGAGGCCGAACGCGCTGGTCAGGTTACCCTGTGGGTCGAGATCGACCAGCAGCACCCGTCGGCCGCGGAGTGCGAGGGCCGCGCCGAGATTGGCGGTGGTGGTAGTTTTGCCGACCCCGCCCTTCTGATTGGCAACGGCGATGACAGTCGCCATGTATCGCGGTCGGGACCAGTCTGCCCGACGCGGCGGCATCCTAACACGGTCACTCCCGCAGAGTCACGCAGTTGACCGATTATGTGTCGGAAACGTAGTACGCGCGGCTGATCGTCAGATTCGAAGAGACATAACGCACCCGTGGGTAACTAGAATGGGCCGGCCGTGGCGGGGTCGGACGATGAAAGGGTCGCTGTTTGTCCGGGGTGTGGGGGGAAGAACCCGGCGGGAGGCACCGAGTGCGACTGGTGCGGACGACCTTTCCTGTCGAAGGGCGGCCGCCTGCGGCTGACCGCCTGGCAGGTGCTCAGCAGCTTGATGCTGCTGGGGCTGATCGGCGCGGTGGCCGCGCTCGCTATTTTGAATGCAGGACGTGCGCTGCCGCCCGTTCGGGCGAACGTTGGGACCAGCACGCCCGTCGCCACCCTCGCGCCGACTCCGGCGGTCACCCCGCGCGTAACCGCCGCCAATGCGCCGACGCTCACCCCAGCGCCACTGTCCCAGGCCAGCGCGCCAACGCCCGCGCCGAGCCTACCACCAGCGCCGCCGCCCACGCCTGAACCAACGCCGACCCCCCAGCAGCAGATCGCGCGCATCTTCAACACCGCGGGCCTCGGCGTCTGGGTCCACCTGCAGCCGGGCCCGCAGGCGCCGCGCGCGCGTGTGCTCAAAGAAGGCACACGGGTTTTGCTCACCGGCAACGACGAGACGATCGCTGCCCGCCCATGGCGCGAGATTGAGACCGAAGATCACATCGTGAAGGGCTGGGTGCAGGGCGACTTCATCCAGCTTCTGCCCCCGCCACCATGAGCCGGCGCCGCGTATAATCCTCAGTCGCCTCAAGGTTCGAATGCCATCCTCACCGCCGCCTGATCGCTTCCAGCGCGAGATCGACGACATCATTCGGCTGGCGGAGCGTCGCCTCGAACACCAGTCTTTCGGCTATCGCGTGCGCCGCTCGACGCGTCGGCTCGGCAATGTCTTTGGCGGCGTCCACTTGAAGCTACCGCCGCCCGAAACACTCGGTGGCTGGGGATTGGCGTTGCTGCTGATCAGCTGGCTGCTGACGCTGCCAATCGTCAGCGGCGTACTGCTGGGTCGCATGCTGCAGCCGTGGGCGCTGATGCTGGGTGTGCTGCTCCTGACGGTGGCGCTGATCAGTTCGCTGATGCGCGGTCGGGGTGGTTCCAGTGTCGGCGGAGGCAGCGGCAGGATGTGGCGGGGCGAGCGGATCTCGTACGGCAATCCCTACGGCGAGGGCTTCTTGGGCCGCCTGCGCCGCATGTTCCGCGGCCGCTGACACGCTCGCTTCCAGGCAGCGTCTAACGCGCGCGGTGCGTGACGTAGCTGGCCAGCGCGTCGAGCGCGTCCCGTTCGACACCCGCGGGCAGTGGCTTAAGGGCGCTTCGCGCACGCGACACCAGCGCCTCGGCCTCGGCATGCGCGGCGCGTATGGCGCCACTCTCCAGAACCAGCCGCACTTGCAGCTCTACATCGTCGGTCTCGAACGCGGCGCGCAGGCGGCCGTCGGCCAGCTGCCGATCGCGCATCAGGATCACTGGCAGCGTGACGGTCCCCTGGCGCAGATCGCTGCCCACGGGTTTGCCGAGCTCCGCTTCGGTGCTGGTGAAATCCAGAATGTCGTCGATCACCTGAAAAGCCAGGCCGAGGTTCTGGCCATAGGTGCGCAGGCCCTCCACTTGAGCCTGGCTCATGCCAACCAGCAGGCCTGTGCCTTGACAGGCCAGGACGAACAGCGACGCCGTCTTGCCGCCGATTGTGCGGTAATACATTTCGCGGCTCACCGTCTGCCACGTGTGGCGGCCGCCAAGCTGGCCATTAGCATCATCGATCTGGCCCTGCGCCATGGCTCCGAGTGTCTCGGCGAACAGCCGCACCACGTCCAGGTTGCTCGTCGCGACGCACTCCTGTGCGGCCTGCGAGAACAAGTAATCGCCGACGAGCACCGCCAGCGCGTTACCCACCCTGGCGTAGAGCGTAGCCGCGCCGTGGCGGGTATCAGACTCGTCGACGATGTCGTCGTGGACCAGGCTGGCGGTGTGCAGCAGCTCCACCCCGAGCGCCATATGGTTGAGCGGATCCGCACCAACCTCACCCATGCGCCCGACCAACAAGGCCAGTGCCGGCCGCAAGCGTTTTCCCGATCCAGGCAGGACCGTCGAGAGCATCGGCCCGAGCACTGGATCGTCGGTATCGGCCAGCTTCGCCAGAGACGCCTCGACTTGCGACAGACCCTGCCGCACGAGCGCCAGAATGGTGCGCATGGCGTCTGGCTGGGGTGTGATGTCGGCGGCCGGGTTCACGCGACTCGCTCCCGCGGGACGTCTCTAAGCGACGGAAACCGTTCCAGGCTGTTGGTCCATGTGCGTTCGACGATCGCGTCGAAGCTTACTCCGAGGATCTCGGCCAGGCAGGCGGCCGTGTGGCGCACGAAGGCGGGCTCGTTGCGCTGCCCGCGGCGCGGGCTCGGCGCCAGGTATGGGCAGTCGGTCTCCACCAGCAGCCGCTCGAGCGGCACCCGCGCCGCCATCGACCGCAGCGCGGTCGCATTCTTGAAGGTGAGCGTCCCGGCAAAGGAGACGAAATAGCCCAGCTCAAGCATGCGCTCCAGGTAGCGCGGGTCGTCCGAGCTGAAGCAGTGCAGCACGCCGCCAGCGGTGTGTTCGGCCACGATGCTTGATACGTCCTCGTCAGCCTGGCGGTTGTGCACGATGGCGGGTAGCTCGAGCTGCTCGGCCAACTGCATGTGCCAGTTGAACGCCTCACGCTGGCGTTCCGGCGGCGTGTTGTCTCGGTAGTAGTCGAGGCCTGTTTCGCCGATTCCGACGACCTCTGGCGCGTCGGCCAGCTCGGCGATGGCGCGGAAGTCCGCGCCCGAAGCCTCGGCGGCCAGGTTGGGGTGGATGCCGACCGCCGCGCGCGCCCAGCCGATCTGGCGCGCGAGGTGGACGGCGGCGCGGCTGCTCGACAGGTCATACCCGACGAGTACGAGCCGCGCGACGCCTGCATTCCGGGCACGAGCGAGCACCTCGTCGTGGTCGGCGTCGAAGGCGGGATCCATCAGATGGGCGTGTGTGTCCACCAGCCCTTGCGAGGTCACGCCGCGGCTCCAGGTACAGAGGCCGAGGGACCGCCGATCACCAGCGTGAACTCGCCGCGCGGCGGATGCTGCTCGAAATGGGCGAGTGCGTCGGCAGCCGTGCCGCGGAAGATCTCTTCGAAGCGCTTGGTCAGCTCGCGGCCGACGGCGACGGGCCGTTCCGCACCGAGGGTGGCGACCAGGTCCTTGAGCGCGGCGACCACGCGATAGGGTGATTCGAACACGACCAGCGTCTCGTCGCTCGTGGCGTGCTGGGTAAAGAACCGACGACGCGCGGCGCTGGTGCGTGGCAGGAAGCCGAAGAAGCAGAAGGCATGGGTAGGCAAGCCCGACGCGACCAGCGCGGCGATCGCCGACGAGGCACCTGGCACGGGCACCACCTGATGTCCGGCTGAGAGTGCATCGCGAATGAGCGGAAAGCCCGGATCCGACACGCCGGGCGTGCCAGCGTCGGTGACCAGGGCGACGTCGCCATCCTCGAGGCGTTCGACCAGTCGGCCGCGGCGCGCGGGCGAAGTGAACTCGTGAAAGCTGGCCAGCGGTGTGTGAATATCGTGAGCGCGGAACAGGGTGCGCGTGACGCGGGTATCCTCGGCGGCGACGAGGGGCACCTCCTTGAGCACGCGCAGGGCGCGCAAGGTGATGTCTTCGAGGTTGCCGATGGGCGTGGCCACGAGGTAGAGCGTCCCCAAGGTAGGGTTTGAGAGCCTTCGGAAGTTCCTGAAGTATACGATACGCAGCGCACTTCCATGGAGGGGACCCGGCACGGAATGCGGGCGAAGCGTTGCGCTCTTACGCCACCCTCACCCCAGCCCTCTCCCAGAGGGAGAGGAAGGCAAGGCGTACCGGCTGCCGGCCAGACCGTGGCCGGCGAACTGGCTTTGATACCATCAAGCATGGACCGACGGCGGAGTGAGAGGACGTTCCCTCACTCCGACCGCCGCTTTCGGCGGGTCGAGCCGCTTGCTCCACCCGCTACCGCGCCAGCGCTGACAGCGCCCCGAGAGCGTTCCGCTCCGGGGCGCTCTTGTATGCAGGGAAAGTGCCCGTGACCGCGACTACCAGTACACGAGAGCCGTTCGCCGATATCGAGACCTTTGATGTAGAGCTACGTACCCCAGCTGAAAACCGCCTGCGGCCAGCCTATGGCTTCGACGACGTGGCGATCGTGCCAGGCGTCGAAACGCTGCACCCCGACGACGTCGACCTGAGTTGGTCGCTCGGCGATCACCGCTTCGCCATCCCGTTCATCGCCTCGGCCATGGATGGTGTGGTCGATGTGCGCTTCGCGATCGCGCTGGGCCAGCTCGGCGGATTGGCCGTGCTGAATCTCGAAGGCCTGCAGAGCCGCTACGAGCAGCCTGACGAGCCGCTCGCGGAGATCGCCGCCGCCTCGCGCGAGGTCGTTACCGAGCTCATGCAGCGCGTGTATCAGGCGCCCATCCGCGATGACCTGGTCGAGCGACGCGTCGCCGAAATCAAGGCCGGCGGCGTGGTTGCAGCGGTCTCCGCGACGCCGAGTCAGGCCGAACGCCTCGGGCCAGTTGCCGCCGCCGCAGGCGCCGACATCTTCGTCGTCCAATCGACGGTCACCTCGCGGCGCTTCAGGTCCCACAACGGTACGCCGCCACTTGACTTCACGCGTTTCTGCCGCGGCCTGCGGCTGCCTGTTGTGGTTGGCAACTGTGTCGCGTTCGCAGCCGCGCTCGAGCTGATGGAGACGGGTATCGCTGGCCTGCTGGTGGGCGTCGGACCGGGAGCGGCGTGTACCAGCCGCGAAGTACTCGGGATCGGTGTGCCCCAGGTCACGGCGACGCTGGACTGCGCCGCGGCGCGTGAGGCCTTCCATGCCCGCACGGGACGCTACGTGCCGATCGTTACCGATGGCGGCATGCGCACGGGCGGAGA
>VBGG01000036.1 GCA_005883405.1 Chloroflexota bacterium
CCGCTCGCACGGAACCTGATCGTCCGCTGCCTGCTCGACTTGCTGGAGAAGCCTGAGGATGCCCGGCCATGACCCGGTATGCCCAGAAACGCGTGGCTACCCCTCGCGCGCGCAGCCGCCCCGAATTGACGGGAGTTGGAGTTGGAGAAAGGCATGACGACAGCAATCATTGGAGTTGGCAACCTCGGTAGCGCGCTCGCGCGGCATCTGGTCCACGGCGGCGAGGATGTCATGCTCGCGGCACGTGACGGTGCTCATGCGGAGGCGCTGGCACACGAGCTCGGTCCATTGGCGCGTTCCGCGTCGGTAAGCCAGGCGATCGAAGAAAGCGACACGGTCGTGTTCGCGGTCTGGCTCGGCGCGGCGAGGGAGCTCTTATCAGTGGCCGATAACAAAGACCGCCTGAGAGGCAAGGTAGTCGTCGATCCAACGAACCCGATCAAGCTGCGCGACGACGGTACGCTGCAGCGCTCGCTGCCAGAAGGCCAATCGTCGGGCTCTGTCGTCGCGGGCCTGCTGCCACCCGACACGCACTATGTGAAGGCGTTTGGCTCCCTCGGCGCGCAGTCGCTCGCGGCGAGCTCCAACCGATCGCCACGGCGGGCGGTGCTGTTCTACGCGACCGACGATACCCAAGCGGCCGCCAGTGTAGAGCGGCTCATTTCGGCCGCCGGGTTCGACGCGGTGCGTGCGGGCGGTCTGAATGATGTGGCCAGGATCGAGGGGCCCGATGGCGACCTGAGTCAAGGCGGGCTCAATGGCGCGCTGCTCGACGTTGATGAGGCACGTGCCGCCGTCGCGGCGGCTCCAGTCGCCTGATCGCGGAAAGGACAGGACGCATGACATCGCATCCAGCCGAAACCCGGGTCTTATGAAACTGTCAATTAATGGCGCGGACGTGGAGGTCGACGACCGCCACGCGAAGACGCCGCTCCTCTGGGTCTTGCGGGACGTGCTGGGATTGCACGGGACGAAGTTTGGCTGCGGAATCGGCTATTGCGCAGCCTGCACCGTCCTGCTGAATGGAAAAAATACGAAATCCTGTCAGACACCGGCTGAGCGAGCGGTTGGCAAATCGGTGGTCACGGTCGAAGGCGCCTCAGGGCCGGTCGTTGACGCGGTCCGCGACGCGTGGTATCGCGGCAACGTTGTCCAGTGCGGCTACTGTCAGCCAGGTCAGACGCTGGCTACCATCTCGCTGCTCGAGTCGAATCCTGCACCAGATTCCGCTCAGATCGCGATGTGGATGAACGGCAACCTGTGCCGTTGCGGCACGTATCCGCGCATCAAAAATGCGATCAACGTCGCCGCCAAGACACTGGCATCGGATGTTCATCCAGAAGCTCTCACCGCGCGACCGGAGCCAGAGCTCGAGCCGCTGTCTCCAGCGGAGTTAGCCGATCCGGTTCGTCCGTACGTCCAGATCAAACCCGACGGGACGGTACTCGTATTGTCCTCTCAGCTCGAGATGGGACAAGGCGCCCACACGGGCCTCGCTACGATCGTCGCGGAAGAGCTCGATGCTGACTTCGACTCCATTCAGGTGGTCAACGCTGCGAACGGCACAACTACGAATGGTGACGTCTACGGGAATCTGGTGGGCGGAGGTTTCCAGATCACCGGCGCCTCCACCTCAACTCGCGCATTCTGGGCCCGTTACCGACAGGTCGCGGCTCAGGCACGCGCGCGCCTGGTGGCCGCTGCGTCGGAAACCTGGGGTGTGCCTCCAACGGAGGTAGAGATCGACTCCGGTCTCATCTCGCACTCCAGCGGAAAGCGCTCGACGTTCGCTGATCTCGCCACAATCGCCGAGACGATGCCCATTCCGGATGGCGTCCAGCCAAAAGACGGCAGCGCATACCGAGTTATCGGCCGCGAGGGACGACTACGCGTCGATACCGCAGCCAAGATTCTGGGCAAGACGCGATTCACCATCGATGTGAGCTTGCCCGGCATTCTGACGGCCGTTATGCTCCATCCGCCGCGGTTCGGCGCGAGGGTCGCCTCGGTCGACGTCCGAACAGCGCTTGCGGAGCCTGGAGTCAAAGCGGTCATTCCGATTGAGGAAGGGGTTGCGGTCGTCGCCGAGGCGTTCCCCGATGCGCAGCGGGGATTACAGGCACTCAAGGTCGAGTGGAACGATCAGAGCGCGGAAAA
>VBGG01000238.1 GCA_005883405.1 Chloroflexota bacterium
TGGTCGTGGCGGCCATCCTCGCCCCGCAGGTGTCGCCATATGATCCGCTTCAGACGTCGCTGACCCAACGCCTTCAACCGCCAGCTTTCGCCGGTGGGACAGGGGCTCACCTGCTCGGCACCGACAAGCTAGGGCGGGACGTGCTGAGCCGGATTATTTTCGGTGCCCGGGTCTCGCTGAGCGTGTCGCTGCTGGTCATCCTCATCACCAGTACGATCGGTACCACGCTGGGCATCGTGGGTGGCTATCTCGGTGGCTTCGTCGACAGTCTGTTGATGCGCATCACGGACATCAGCCTGGCCTTTCCTTTCATATTGATCGGGTTTCTGTTGGCCGTCATCCTCGGTCCCTCGGTCACGACCGTGGTGCTGGCGATTTCCTTGCTTGGCTGGGCGCCGTACGCGCGGTTGATTCGTGGCGAGGTGTTGAAGCTGCGCAACGCGGACTTCGTATTGCAAGCGCGCATCGTCGGCTGCTCGCCGCCGCGGATCATGCTCACCCACATCTTTCCCAACATTGTGAACCCGCTGCTGATTCTGGCCACGTTGTCGGTGGGTCTGATCATCCTCGTGGAGTCGGCGCTCAGCTATCTCGGCGCCGGTGTGCCGCCGCCGACAGCTACCTGGGGCTCGATGGTTTCGGACGGCCGAAGCCTGATCGATACCGCCTGGTGGATCTCGTTCTTCCCCGGAGTGGCGATTGGTCTGGTGGTGCTGTCGGGCAACTTCCTCGGCGACTGGTTGCGCGACCGGCTGGACCCGCGATTGAGGCAGATTTAGGTGGAGCCATTGCTGCAGGTGGAGGACCTGCGGACATACTTCTACACTCGCCGAGGCGTGGTCAAAGCTGTCGATGGCGTGAGCTTCTCGGTAGCACCAGGAGAGACGTTGGGCATCGTCGGCGAGTCCGGCTCGGGCAAGACGATAACCAGTCTGTCTCTGCTGCGGCTGGTCCCCCAGCCTGGCGGCAAAATCGTCGGCGGCAAGATCCTGTTCGAAGGCGTGAACCTGCTGCAGCTGAGCGAGGCTGAGATGCGGGACTACCGCGGCAGCAAGATCTCAATGATCCTGCAGGATCCCATGGCCTCGCTCAATCCGGTATACACCATCGGCGAGCAAGTGGCCGAGCCCTTGCGGCAGCACCAGCATCTCGCTGGAAAGACGCTGTGGGACAAGGTAACGGAGGCGCTGCGCCTGCTGCGTATTCCATCCCCCCGGGAACGACTGCGGAACTACCCGCACGAGATGAGCGGCGGGATGCGCCAACGTGTCGTCGGTGGCATCGCTATCTCCTGCCGGCCAAAGCTGATCATTGCTGATGAGCCAACGACGGCTCTGGATGCGACCATTCAGGCGCAGTACCTGGCGCTCTTGAAAGACTTGCAGCGCCAGACGAACGTGGCGATCATCTTCGTCAGTCACGACTTCGGCATCGTGGCCCGGATGTGCGACCGAGTGGCGGTGATGTATGCAGGGAAAATCGTCGAGACGGCCAGTGTCCGGGAGCTGTTCAGTAACCCTCAGCACCCCTACACCATCGGTCTGGTCAATTCGGTGCCCCGCCTCGATCGCAAGGTTGAGCGCCTGGCCTCGATCGAGGGTCAGCCCCCGGCCTTGCTGAACCTGCCGCCGGGCTGTCGCTTCGCGCCGCGCTGCTACGCCGTCTTTGATCGGTGTTGGCAGGAGGAGCCGCCACGCGTCAGGGCCGCCGACGGACACTTCGCTTCCTGCTGGAACGTGCTTTACCCGCCCTCGCCCACTGAAAAGGAGGAGGCGGCGTCGACCGGTCACGCGCGCGCATGACGAGCGTTGGACACGTTCTCGAGGCGCGGCACTTGAAAAAACACTTCCCGGTGACCAAAGGCCTGGCGCTGCAACGCACCGTCGGCTGGGTGCGGGCGGTGGAGGATGTGTCCTTCGCCATCCGCTCCGGCGAGACATTGAGCCTGGTGGGCGAGTCGGGCGCGGGCAAGACGACCGTGGCCAAGACGCTGCTGCTGCTCGAGAAGCTCTCGGGCGGCAACCTGCTGTTCCATGGCAAGGACGTGAGTCAGTTTGGGCGGGCGGAGCTGAAGGAGTACCGCTCGAACGTGCAGGCGGTCTTTCAGGACCCGTGGGGTTCCATGGACCCGCGGATGCGGGTGAAAACCATCATCGCTGAACCGCTGGTGGTCAATACCACGCTGACCAGGCGAGAGATCCAACTGAAGGTACTGGAACTCCTTGGACAGGTTGGGCTTCGCCCAGATCAGGCGGACCTCTATCCGCACGAATTCAGCGGCGGCCAGCGGCAGCGGATCGCCGTCGCGCGGGCAGTGGCGCTCAATCCGCAGCTGGTTGTCCTGGACGAACCCGTCTCGGCGCTCGATGTCTCGATTCGGGCGCAGATCATGAACCTGTTGAAAGACATCCAGACGGCCTACGGTCTCAGTTATTTGTTGATCGCGCACAACCTGGCGACCGTGCGCTACATGAGCCACGCGGTGGCCATCATGTACCTGGGTGAGATCGTCGAGTACGCGGAAGGCGACGAGTTGTTCGAGCATCCGCTCCACCCGTACACGAAGGCACTGATGTCGGCTGCGCTGCCGGCTCGCCCCGACGAGGTCGTGGAGGAAATCGTCTTGCCCGGGGAGATGCCGTCGCCGTTGAACCCGCCGCGCGGATGTCATTTCCATCCGCGCTGCCCGATGGCAATGGATATCTGCCGCGAGGTGGCCCCGGCGGTGGTCCACATCGGCTCCTCGCACCAGGTCAGCTGCCATCTCTACGACGGAGCGAAGGCTTAGCCCGCCGCCGCACACGCTCGGCGGTTCCGGCGCGCTTCGGCTTGCGATTCACCAGGCCGCGGGAAGGTCATTCACCTGGAGCACCCAGGCGTTCTCGAGCTTTGGTAGCTCCTCCTTCAGGCCCACTTGCTCGAGAATGGCGGCCGCATCGGAGCCAGGCCTGCGCGGCGGATCGCCAAGTCTCATCGGAGTCCGCGACAGTCGCACCGGTAGACCTGGCGCTGTTGTGTCACCAACACCGTCGACGTGCTGGGTCACGCTGAGACCGCGCGCTTTGACGTAGTCGTCCACCATGAGCTCGCCAACTGGCACGCGTCTTCAAGACCCTCCACCTGCCGCAGCCTCGCAGCATCACACGTGGGCAGGGCCAGGAAAAACCAGCGGTCCCTGGCCTGATAGAAGCGGTTCAGTGGACCCGTGCCCAGCGTCAGGTAACCTCGTGGCTCATTGGAAACGCGCCCCGAGTAGAGGAGCATGTACGGAGTCTGCTGATAGGTCGCCGTCTGGCAAAGCGAAGCGTGGACGTGCTGTCCATCGCCACTCCGCAGACGGTGATACAGTCCCAGTCCGACGGCGAACGTCGCGAGTGTTCCCGTGCCGATGTCGATCAGGTTGTACGGACCCAGCACCGCGAGAGGATCCTGGCGCTCCATGACGCCCGCCACGGCCTGCCCCTGGCGTTCCCAGCCACGACCATTCCTCCACGGTCCGAACTGGCCGTAGCTGCTGATCGAACAGTACACGGCGTCCGGCTTGCGCGCGTTGACTTCGCGGTAGCCAATGCCGAGGCGATCGGCGGTGCCCGGCGAGAAGTTCTCGACCACGACGTCAGCCTCATCCACCAACTTCCAGAAGACCTGCTGGGCCTCGAAGGACCCGACGTCGAGGAGCAGCGACTGCTTGCCGCGGTTCAGGTAACCGCCGACCCCGACCCCAGCCTTGGGGGCGTTGATCTTCACAACCTCTGCGCCGAACTCCAGGAGCAGCCGACCGCATGTTGGGCCAGCGAGCGCGGCACACAGATCGAGCACTTTCATCCCCGCCAGCGGATGCGTCAGGCCTCGATCGACTTCAGCCGTCGGGACACCCGGCGACAAGCTTTCGAGCTCGCCCACGATCGCGGCGTGGTCGGCGTCTGCCAGGTGACGCGGACCCTTCGGCGCGCCGGGGGTGCGCGTGAGGTGCACCGGCACCCCCGCCATCCACGTGGGACCGTATTCGGGATCGTCCAACTGGACTACCGCGCCGATTTCACGGGCATGGTCGGTCTGGATCCACTCCGTAGTGTTGCGGGCCCACGCGCATGCTGCACCGGCGCGATTGCCGATTTCCTCCCACTCCCGCGCGGTGCGAGTGAGGAAGAGCTCGCGCAACCGGGCATGCAGCTTCTGGTTCACGCCCTCGTCGCGCAGGCGCATGATGTCGAGCAGCTCCGGGCCCCAGTCGGTGATGCCGGCCTCCTACGCAAACCAGATCAGATGGCGCGCACTCGACGTATCGAACTGGACGTACTTGTCGTCCTTGCAGCGGAAGGCTCCCGCGCCACGGCCGTGAATGCCTCGGGGTGGGGGAAGCCCCTTCGCATTCGCGTATGCTCCGGAGTGACCGATGACCGTGAACATCGCGTCAAACATTGGGACCTCGACCCGCTGGCCGATGCCGGTGCGTTCGCGGGCGATCAACGCCATGACGATCCCCGTCGCGCCGAGAAACGCGCCGAAGTTGGACGGCAGTGTGATGGCCGAGTAGAAAGGCCGCGACCAATCCCAGCCGGGCGGCTCCTCGCCGGCGCGTGGGATGCAGTTGTCAGTCGCGGCGTCGAGAATCCCCTCCCACGCCTGCATGCCAGCGCGCGGATCATCAGGCGCGAAACCGGGGATTGAACAGTAGACAAGTCGCGGGTTGCGTTCGGTGGCGCCTCGAGGTCCCAATCCAAGCCGCTGCATCACCCCCGGCCGGAAGTTTTCGATCACGACATCCGCGGTATCGATCAGCTTCTCGGCGACGGCCCCGTCAGCCGGGCTTTTCAGATCGAGCGTAATGCGACGCTTGCCGCGCTGGAAGAACGCATCGGCATCCGTGTTCCACGCTGGACTCTTCGGCGGATCGACATGGATCACGTCGGCGCCCTGATCCGCAAGCATGACGGCAGCGAGCGGTCCAGCAATGTACTGGCCGAAGTCGATCACGCGTAGACCGTCCAGTGCGCCCACGCCTTTAGTAGCCAGTGCCGGGCCTGAGTGGTGCCTCCGCGGCGCCAGTCCACCCGCGGGGTGCCATCGCCTTGCTGTCGGTGCGTACGTCCAAGACCACCGGGCAGTTCAGCGACAGGGCCTGTTTGAGTGCCGGCTGGACCTCGCTCGGCTGCTCGACGCGCATGCCAACGCAGCCCAGACTTTCGGCCAGCTTCACGAAATCCGTCTCGCGTGAGAACTGCCACATCTCGAAACCTTCGTGCTGCTGGCCGCCATAGGCGGCGTTGAACGGCCGCTCGTCCTGGTTCAACGAGAAGTTATTGTTGACCACAATTACGGCATTGATGCCGTAGCGCGCCGCCGTCTCGAGCTCGGTAGCGTGATAGAAGAAGCCACCATCGCCCGTGAAACACACTACGGGTCGATCGGAAAACGCGCACTTGGCGCCCAGCGCGGCGGGGAAACCCCAGCCGAGCGAGCCCGCCGCGCGCAGGTACATCTGTCCGGGCGACCGAAGCGTCAGATACTGGCCAGTCCACATGCCGGCGTGTCCAGTGTCGACGACCATGATGGCGTCTTCGGGCAAGGCGGCTGAAAGCTCGCGACATACCCGTTCGGGGCGCATCGGCACGGCGTTCGAGCTGGCCATTGGTTCCACCTCTGCGCGCCAGTCCGCAAGCAGGTCGCGTGCGCGCTGCAACCACGCCGCGTGCGAGTCGTCGGCTCCCGATCGCCCGTCGGTGCTCGGACCACCGGCTTGCTCGAGCATTTGACGCAGGACCGTGCCGGCGTCCCCCAGGAGGGAGGCCCGGTTCGGGTAATTGCGTCCGAGCTCGAGCGGATTGATATCGAGCTGAATGACCGGCGTGCCCGCGGCGGTAATCTTCCAGCTGGCCGTGACCTGGCCACCGGCGTGGCTGCCCACGAAGAAAACGAGGTCGGCTTCGAGCACGAGTTTGTTGGCGCAGGCGCGCGAGTACGTGCCGACCACACCCACGTAGTAGGGGTGGTCGTCCACCATCCCGCTCTTGCCATTCAGACTGGTGACGAAAGGAATACCCAGTCGCTCCGCGAGTGCCAGTACGTCAGGCTGCGCACCGCGACCACCATGACCGGCCGTTCGGCAGCACGCAAGGCATCGAGCGCGCGGGAGATATCAGCCGGCTCGGCGGCGGGTCGGAACGCGGGCACACGCGCGAAGCGGTCCTCCACAATGACCTCGGACGATGTGATTGCGTTGGCGGCGTGGCCCTGCTCGCCGGCGAGCTCCAGGTGCGCCGGGCCGGGTGCACCGCTTGTGGCGGCGCGAAAAGCCTGCCGCAAGAGGTCCGGCAGCCGGTCGACGGTCTCGACGCGCGCACTGAATTTGGTGACCTCGCCAAACATCGCGAAGTCGTCGCGCAGCTCCTGGTAGCTGTGGCGGTAGCGTGTGCCCGGGGCGGAGCCTCCCGACAGCGCGATCACCGGAGAGCCTGCGAGCCAGGCGTCCTTGAGCCCAGCGGCCAGGTTGGCCGCGCCGACCGTCTGGGCCATGCAGACGCCCGGCTTGCGAGAGGCGCGGGCGTAGCCATCGGCCATGTACGCCGCTGCCTTCTCCCCGTGTGTGGTCACGCGCGTGATGCCGAGCTCACCCATGGCCGCGAGCGCCGGCGTCAGAATAGTTGGCACCAGGAACACGTGTGAGATGCCGTAGCCGTGCACC
>VBGG01000046.1 GCA_005883405.1 Chloroflexota bacterium
CATCGATCCAGCGCGATCTCGGCTTCTCACAATCCAGCCTCGCCTGGGTTGTCAATGCGTACCTGATTCCATTCGGTGGCGTGTTGCTCCTCGCCGGCCGCCTCGGCGACCTGCTTGGCCGCAAGCGCATCCTTATTTCGGGGCTGGTGGTATTCACCGCGGCGTCCTTGTTGTGCGGTGTGGCGGGCAATCAGCAGGTCCTGATCGCCGCTCGATTCCTGGAGGGCGTCGGCGGCGCCATAGCCTCCGCGTTGATTCTGGGAATGATCGTCGCCATGTTTCCTGAGCCGCATGAGCAGGCCCGCGCGATCGGCGTGTACAGCTTCGTCGCCGCCGCCGGCGGATCGATCGGGCTGTTGGCTGGCGGCCTGCTCACCCAGGCGATCAGCTGGCACTGGATATTCTTTGTCAATCTGCCGATTGGTATTGCCGCGTCGGTGCTGGCCCATCGTTGGCTTGAGTCCGCGCCCGGCATCGGGTTGGCTCACGGCGCAGACGCGCTGGGCGCCACCCTGGTCACGTCTGCGCTCATGCTGGGCGTCTACACGATTGTCGGCGAAGCTGCCGACAACGGCTGGACCTCGTCACGGACGCTTGTCTGCGGTGCCATCGCGCTGCTGCTTCTTGTCGGCTTTGTCGTGCGTGAGGCGACGCATCCGCGACCGCTCCTACCGCTGCGCGTGTTCAAGTCGCGCGATGTGTCCGGCGCGAATTTGGTCCAGGCGCTGATGGTCGCCGGGATGTTCGGATTGTTCTTCCTCGGCAGCCTGTACATGCAGCGAGTGTTGCGCTACGACGCGCTGAAGATCGGGCTGGCCTTCCTGCCAGTCGCGCTGTCAGTCGGGGCGCTCTCGGTGGACATTTCGCCGCGGCTGTGCAACCGCTTCGGGGCACGTCCCGTGTTGCTGTGGGGTTTGACGTTCACGTTGGCTGGTCTGGCGTTATTTGCGCGGGCACCACTCGACGCGGACTACATACGCGACATCCTGCCGCAAATGGTGTTGCTCGGCGTGGGTGGCGGACTTTCGCTTCCGGCGCTCATGACGCTGGCGATGTCAAGCGCCTCAAAGGAGGATGCTGGACTCGCCTCGGGTCTGGTGAGCACCACCGGTCAGGTTGGCGGCGCGCTAGGCCTGGCGGTGCTGGCTACGGTTTCGACAGCCCGCAGCCAGGAATTGTTCATTGCTGGAGCAAGCTTCGATGCGGCGCTGACCGGCGGTTATCAGCTCGCGTTCGGCATTAGCGCCGGTCTGGTCCTGGCCAGCATCGCGGTTGCCGCGACGGTGGTACGCGGTACGCCACTATTCAGGCCGGTGGCCCGCGTCGAGCCATCCCTCGTCCGCGCCGCAAGTGAAGATCCGGTCGGCCGCTTCTAACGAGAACTGTCAGAATTTTGAGATGTCACAGGCTCGTAGTCGCGTGCGGCGGCTGCGATGCGCTCCAGAGCGGCTTCAACGGCGGCCGCTTCATTGTCGGTGATATACGCGGCAAAATGGCGTCTGATGCCGTCCTCGTGGATGGGTGCCGGCGCGTTTCAGCGTCTTCTCACCGCTGGGGGTGAGCACGATGAGCAAGCTGCTACGATCGCCGGGAGCGGACGCTCGCTGCACGAGTCCCGCCTCCTCGATACGATCGACGAGCCTGGTCAGGCCGCTCTTACTGAGTAACACGGCGTTGGCCAGCTCGGTCATCGACAAGCGCTTGGCGGCATGGCGTCCAACTGAACTAGCACGTCGAACCAGCGCAGCGGTAACCCGCAGGCTGCCTCGAGCTCGCGATTGAGGATCGGCTCCAGAGCTGCATGCGCGACCAGGAAGGCGTGCAAGGCATTCAAGCGCGACTGCTGGTCGACTCCTGCCGACTTCGCTTTGGAACGCTCAGATCGAACAGCCACAGTTCCTCACCACAGGGGAGATCCGCACGCCGGAATCGTAGCACGCTAGTTGCAAAATGGACAGTGGGCTGGCATACTGTTGTTGCAGCTAATGTTGTATCTGCAACTAAGCTAAATGGAGAGTGGTGATGAGCTGGTCTGTGGATCCGATGCATACTCAGGTGGAGTTTTCTGCCAAGCACATGGGTATCATGACCGTCAAGGGCGCGTTCACCGGCGTGAACGCGGCCATTGATTTCAAAGAAGACGATTTTACGGCTTCCTCCGTGGAAGCCACGATCGACGCCAGCACGCTGAGCACACATGACAACCAGCGCGACGGGCACTTGAAGTCACCCGATTTTTTGGACGTCGAACACTT
>VBGG01000239.1 GCA_005883405.1 Chloroflexota bacterium
GCGTAAGTCTTACGGTATCGCGTACATTACGCCTGGTGGCGCCGACCGTCAAGCCCCTTCGTCGACGCCGGCCGCGGGGCTCCCTGACCCGTGAGCACGTCGTCGAAGCGGCGCTGCGGCTGGCCGACCAGGAGGGCCTCGAGGCCCTGACGATGCCCACGCTTGCTCGCCGCCTCGACTGCGGAGTGATGACCATCTACGCGATCGCTTTGAGAGGTCTGGCGGATGTGCGGCTGCCGCGGCCGCTACCCAGCGAGCCTGCCGCGGTGCTGGTCGCCTGGGGACGATGCCTTCGATCCACACTCCTCGAGCACCCGTCGCTGTCGATGATCTTCCTTTCCCAATCCGTCATCGGACCAGGCATCTTCCGCGGCATCGAGGCATTGTTGGGCGCGCTGGGTCGGGCCGAAACGTACGCAGCCGCCGGTCTACATGCCATCTATGCGGTGCTCATCTACACCACCGGGTCCGTGGCGTGGGAGTTGCCGCGGACGCGGCGCCAGCCAGAGTCAAAGTATGCAGCCGAGTGGCGCCGCGAGTTCGCCAGCCTGGCGCCGGAAGAGTTCCCGATCACGGCCACCGTGTTGGATGAGCTGCCACGACTGGCCGGTGCCGAGCAGTTCGAGCTCGGGCTCGCCGCCTTGGCAGACGGTCTCGCCCACGCTTCGCTCAGTCGCTGAACTTTTTCGCCCAGCGGGCACTGGCCTCCACACTTGCCTCGGGCGTCCCCGCGACCGAGCATGGGCCGCGCCAACCCGCTGTGCGCTTCGGCGCCGGCGGACGCGCAATGGCAGGCCCGCTGCGCCGCCCGGCCTTCCTCGTTGGGACCTCAAACGCCGTTCGCCGAGGACCTCCGCGCGGCCGGCCACGTCGTTCACGCCCCGGATCTCTACGACGGCAAAACCTTCACCGAACTCACCGATGGCGTTGGCTATGCCGACCAGGTCGGCTTCGACACCATCCTCGAGCGCCGACGCCTCGCCGCCGACGGCTTGCCGAACGAGCTCGTCTATGCCGGCTTCTCGCTCGGCGTGCTACCCGCTCAGATGCTGGCCCAGACGCGTCCGGGCGCGAAAGGAGCCTTGCTGTTTCACGCCTGTGTTCCTACTTCCGAGTTCGGCGGCGCCTGGCCGCGGGGTGTCCCGGTCCAGATCCACATGATGGACGCCGACGAGTTGGTCCGCCGGGAGGGCGATCTCGACGCCGCTCGCCAGCTCGCCGAGACAAGCGAAGACGCGGAGCTGTTCCTCTACCCCGGCGACCGACACCTGTTCGCTGACAACAGCCTGCCCGACTACGACCAACGCGCCGCGACGGTACTGAAACATCGCGTACTCAGCTTTCTCGGCGCGCTGGAGCACGCGTCGGCCGGCGATACGGTCAGCACTTAGCCGTGGTGACACCGTCAAACGTTGGTTCCTGCTTCAGCACCGTCGCGGATCTCGAGCCACGTGAGTCCCTGCAGGCCAAGGCGGTAGCGCTCGCCCGCGTGGACGAACACCATCAGAATGTTCTCGCAGTATTGACATCGAAGCACTGCACCAGGCGAGAGCGGATACATGTACAGGTGCTGGCTGCCCATCTGCGCGATCGCCCCGCAGGAGGCGCACGCGCCACGCGCGTCGCTCATCTCGTGCACGAAGACCTCGCGCAGCATACCCGCCGCGGCGTTGCCGTCCAGCCTCAGCTGAGTCTCGTCCATCACTAACCTCCGGTGGGTCCGAACCTCTCCGTTTTGACGCGTTCCGGCGCATGGCCCAACTCGACCAACGTCGTGGCCACCGCCTCCACCAATGGAGTGGGTCCACACACCATGCACAGCGGGTCCTGCGCGGGCGCAAAAGCGACCTCGGCGAGCATGTCGCGGTCGATGCGCCTCGAGTAGCCGCTCCAGCCGGCTGGCTGGCTCCGGGTCAGTGTGTGAAACACCTCCAGGCCATCTGCGCGGCCAGCCAGTGAGTCGAGCTCTTTACGGTAAATCACATCGTCGAGCGAGCGTGAGGAGTACAGCAGGCGCGTGGGCACGTGGCTTTGCCGCGCTGCGCGGTGCCTGAGCATGGCCATCAGCGGGCAGATCCCCGAGCCCCCCGCGACCAGCAGCAACGGACCGCCCATATCAGTCGACCAGACGAAATAGCCTCCGATCGGACCCCGGAGCTCCAACTGGTCGCCCTCCGCAAGCTCGTCGTCGAGATAGGGCGAGACCTCCCCATCCTCGATCCGCTCGACGGTGAGCGCCACCTGATCGCCGTCTTCGGGTGCCGAAGCGATCGAGTAGCTGCGTTCTGCCTGGTAGCCGTCTGGCGCGGTCAGGCGCACGTCGACGTGTTGCCCGGCGCGGTGGCCCGGCCAATCAGGCACGTTGAGGACCAGCGACTTTGCTCGCGCGGTCTCGTCAATCCGCCTGGTCACTCGGCCCAGGCGCCAGGTCAGTCGCCGCTGTACCGCTGCTCGCGCCATGGGTCGCCATACATGTGGTAGCCGTAGGTTTCCCAGAAGCCTGGCTCGTCTTTCGCCATGAGCTGCAGTCCGCGCACCCACTTCGCGCTCTTCCAGAAGTACAGGTGGGGCACCAGCAGCCGCGCTGGGCCGCCGTGTTCGGCCTCGAGTGGTGCACCATCGAAATTGAATGCCACCCACGCCTTGCCGCCGGTAACGTCCTCGAGCGGCAGGTTTGTGGTGTACCCGCCGTCAGAGAAGGCCATCACATACTCGGCGGAGGTATCGACACCCTCCAGCAGCGTGTCCACCGAGACGCCTTCCCATACAGTGTCCTGCTTACTCCACTTTGTCACACAGTGAATGTCCCTGGTGATCGTCTGGGTAGGCAGTTTGCGGAACTCGTCCCAGGTCCAGTTCTTCAGCTTGTCCACTTCGCCCGTAATCGAAAACGTCCAATCGGTGAGCGGCGTCCGAGGTGTAGGGCCCGCTGAGAGGACCGGGAAGTCCCTCACCAGATACTGGCCCGGCGGAAGGCGACCTGCCTGTCCCTGGTCCCTCGGCCGGCCGCGGAAGGCACGCGAAATGAAGGTCACGCTCGAAGCTTACGCTCAGAATGCCGCCGATGTTCCCAGCCGAAGACGGCGAGGCGGCAGCCCGTCGACCGTTGCCGGCACGGCCGCCATCTGCCACCTGGCCAATGCATGGCTGGCCATTCGGCAGACGCGGGCCGACTGCGGGGAGCCGATACTCGCTCGTGGGGTGCCCGCACGGCCCACATACGTGCACGGTGATAGGAGGGGTGAACCATGACCATCGCCACCGAACTCGCCCAGGCGCCCAGCGGCCGCGCCGCGGAGGGCGTGATGCATGCGTTCGTAATGGGCGGACTCGAGCAGGTGGGCTTCATGCAGAAGCCGATCCCCCGGCCGGGGCCGCTCGACGCGATCGTTCGCACGACCCGCGCCCTCATCTGCACCTCCGACGCCCACACGGTCCATGGTGCGATCGGGCCGCGCGAGAACCTTACGCTCGGGCACGAGGCCGTCGGGATCGTCCAGGAGGTCGGCAGCGAAGTGCGGGACTTCCGGCCCGGCGATCGGGTCGTCGTCGCCGCCATCACGCCCGACTGGGGCGACGTGGCCTCGCAGGCTGGCCACTCATCGCAGTCCGGCCAACCGCTCGGCGGCTGGAAGTTCTCGAACACCAAAGACGGCGTCTTCGCCGAATACTTCCACGTCAACGCGGCCGACGCCAACCTGGCCCACATCCCATCCTCGGTGCCGGATGAGGCGGCCGTGTACTGCGCCGACATGATTACCACAGGCCTGATGGGCGCCGAGAACGCCGACATCCCAATCGGCGGCACCGTTGCCGTTTTCGGCCAGGGTCCCGTGGGCCTGATGGCCACGGCCGGTGCGCGGCTGCGCGGCGCCGGGCTGATCATCGCGGTCGAAGCCGTCCCCAAGCGACAGGAACTGGCTCGTCTTTTCGGCGCCGACGAAGTCGTCGACTACAGCAAGGAGGACGTGGTCGCACGTATTCGCGAGTTGACGGTTGGCCAGGGAGTCGACTCGGCCGTCGAGGCCATCGGGGCGGACGAGGTCTTCCAGAACGCCGTGCGGGCGACCAAGGCCGGCGGCACCATCTCCAACGTGGGTTACCATGGGCACGGCGACTACGTGCGCATCCCGCGCCTGGACTGGGGTGTGGGGATGGCCGAGAAGACCATCCGCACCGGGCTGTGCCCCGGCGGTCGCTTGCGCCTGCAGCGCCTGCTCACGCTGATCCAGACTGGCCGGCTGGACCCTACCCCGCTGACTTCGCACACCTTCCGCTTCGCCGAGCTCGTCCGGGCCTTCGAGATCATGGACAAGAAGCTCGACGGTGTCGTCAAGCCGCTGATCACGTTCGACTGAGCGGACCGGCGCACTCCGGGTCGGCGTGGTGAACGAGTGAGACGCCGGTCCGCCCACACAAGCGGACCGGCGTCTCTGAGTGCCTCCTCTCGCCCCCCAGGGGCGAAAAGGAGGAGTCGGCGGTCAGTGGACCCGAACGGTTTGCGTGTTTGTGTTGTTGGCGGTGTTCGGATCCGCCTCTGCGGCGCTCACCCCAGCCGTGTCGATGATGTTGCCGGCTGCGCCCGTCGTCACCGTGATGTTGATGGTCACAGTGGCGTTGGGGTTGACCGTCCCGAGGGTACAGGTGACTCGATTGGTCCCTACGGCTGGTGCCGCGCACGTCCCCTGGCTAGCGGTCGCTCCGGTGAAGGTTTCATTGGAGGACAGCTGGTCGGTGAGCACCACGCTGTGGGCAACCGCCGGGCCGCCGTTGGTGACCGTGATGCCGTACGTAAACGCCGAGTTTGGTCGCGCCCGGCCTGGCGGAGCGTGAGTTACCGCCAGGTCCGCCGAAGTACCCGTACCGGCGCCGCCGGTGACC
Source organism: Chloroflexota bacterium (assembly GCA_005883405.1). GTDB lineage: Bacteria > Chloroflexota > UBA6077 > UBA6077 > CF-72 > CF-72. Next base: position 4,882 of record VBGG01000239.1, read on the forward strand.
GTGCTGGTCAGCGTGCCCGAGTTGTTTGCGAGGTTCGGATCCGTCACGCTCGAACTGGCGCTCGACGTGTTGGTCAATGTCCCGGCCGCCGTCGGCGTCACCACAATGGTGACCGTCGCCGTCGCACCGGCATTGAGCGTGCCCAGCGAGCAGTTCACGACCTGGCTGCCCGCCGCTGGCGGTGTGCACGTTCCGACGCTGGCCGCGGCCGAGCCGAAGGTCACGCCGGTGGGCAGGGTATCGGTGAGCGTGGTGGCCGTCGCCGCTTGCGGGCCCTGGTTGACAACCTTCAGGGCGTAGGTCAGCTGCGATCCGGATGCCACCGGCTCTGGGCTGGCCGTTCCACTCAGTACCAGATCCGCGCCGGTTGGTGGTGGTGGAGCGACGCCGTTGGTGGTTGCTGTGGCCGGTGGTGTTTGCGCCGACTGGTTGCCGGCCCCGTCGACGGCGGCCAGCGTGTAGCTATGGGTCGAGGCGGCTGCCAAGCCGGTGTCCGAGAAGGACGTGCCGGATACGATTGAGCGTGCCACCCCCGCACCGTCTCGGAAGACCTTATAGGTCGTCACGCCAGCGGTGGTCGAGGCGGTCCAGGTCAGGTTGATCTGGCTGCTGGTGACTGCCGTGGCGGTCAGGTTGGTCGGCGGTGCAGGAGCTGCTGTGGTGGCCGAGGGCCTCGTCGTGTTCTGCAGACACGTCGGTGTGGTCGCCGCCGGATCCGGAAGACACGGCGTGGCCGTGATTGGCTGCGCGGCTGGTGGAGCCGGAGGCCAGGCGAGCACGGTGGCGTCGCCATTGAAATTGTTGACGGTCGCGTCGACAAACGACAGAACGCGGTTATTCGCCACCGAGAGTGGGCGCGCGGTGAAGTTGGGGTCGCTGACCACACCCGTCGGCGGGTTGGGCGCCTGGAGGCGTGGATCGAAGCCCGAAACTGGGAACGGGTCGAGCGGTTGCGGCGTGGTCTCGCACGGGCCGATGCAGCCACCCGGGCTGAGCCGCCGGTCGAGGTTCCACGGGATACCGTCAAAGCTGAACGGCGTCTGGAGCGCCGCGATGTTGATCTCCAGGAACACCGGCGTCTCGATGCCGCCCAGGCCGAGACCCATTGGGAACAGGTACTGCCCATTGGCGGCTTCATTGCCCTGGAAGTCCAGCGTTCGCAGGGTCGGACCGCCCGGCTTGCTCTGGTCGGCAAACTTCCGCCCAGTGAGCAAATGGGACTCATGCGTGATTGGGCTCATCAGCGAGAACTCCTCGGCCAGAGTTCCGCCGTTTGGACAGGGGTTCTGGGCGGCGAAGCGCGAGTCGGCCCGCAGGTGGAGGCATGGGTCCAACTTGGGGTTCTTGGCAGCCGCGGTGAAGATCGCGTCGTGGCGGATGCGATAGCTGTGCGGCCCCAGAACATTGAGGCACGTGTTTACTCCGCCGGCGATCTCGCAGCCGACCGAGGTGGCCAGTGGGAATTCGTGCATCGCGTTCGTGGTTGGGTCGTGATGCGTGGTAAAGATGAGCACGTCCGCATTCGGTGCCGACACGAAGCCGATGAACTGGTCCCTGATGCGGTTGCGCTGGAAGGCTGGGCCATCGATGAACATTTCGTCGATATAGGCGTAGTCAGGCTGGTCGGGCCGGTTGGGATCGGTGGTGAGCGCGACCGAGACTCTGGTGTTCCAGGCCGACAGGTAGCGGGCGCCGCTGACTGTCTCGAAGTTGCCCTTGACCGTCAGGTGGTCGCCGAGTTTGATCGGGGCAAAACGCCGCGAATCAGGGGAGACGTCGGTGGCAGGCCGGTTGGTATCGGGGCACAGAATGTCACCGGTGCCGCCCGGGTTGGCCTGAGCGAGCAGCGTCTCAGTGGTGTTGCCATCGTTGTTGAAGTCGAGCGCGTCAGTAAACGAACGCGACAGCACACTGGGGATGCACAGCGGGTAGCCCGTCGAGAACATCTGCGTGTAGTTGACCGGGTCCTCCGTGAAGCGCGGGTCGGGGCTGCAATTCGGGCCGAATCCACAGCCGAGTCCCTGCTGGGCAGTGTGGGCCCCAGTCGGATCGTTCAGGCGCACCATGACACCGAGATTGGGATCATTCGCGACGCCATCCAGTCGGAAGAAACCCATGGCGTAGTCGATGTACGTCACCTGGCCGCTGATCAGTTCAGCCCCCTTCTGCAGGAACACGTCGCCGGCGATCAGGTCGCCGTTGTCGACGCGGTTGGCTGCGATGGTGGCAATGCCACCTTGACGGCCAAGATTGCACGTGTCGGCAATCGCCAGGCCGCTCTCGCCTGCCTCGACACATGACGGTGGTGCCGCGGCAAAGGTCTGCGCAACCGTCAGTCGATTCGCTGGGAAGTCAATCAGCAGATTGCGAGGGATGATCACGTTCTGGCCGCCGACCACGATCGTCCCTGCCGACCAGACGTCGGCCGGATTGGTCACCGTGATCCGTTCGATCTCTCCCGTGATCAGTGCCGTCTGAGGAGCCGCACTTGTTGTCAACTGAAACAGCGCGACTCCCAGCAGGAGCGTGAGCAGCCCCAAGGAGCCGCCAGCCAACCAGTTGTTCGAAGGGCGCGATTTTCTACGCCCAGGTCGTCGAAGTAGACTAGACCAGCCCACGGGTACCCTCCTGTTCAAGTTGTTCATGGACGGCTCCCGACCACAGGATCCGTTTGGTGTACCGACGCTGTATTTTCACTGGTCGTTCGTCCTCTTTCTTGATGGTGGTAGTTGCATGGACGGACCACCGCCGTCTCGCTCCGGGGCGCAGTATCCCCATGACTCAGCCGGCGCGCAACGGTAGGAAGGCGGAAAACATGGGTCAGTTGGCCGATGCTGCGCCCGTTTCAACGACAACGCCACCGCGTTGTTGCGACACTCAACCGCCTCGGGAGTGCGTTTCGCCACATGCGGACCGAGCCATGGACAAGCGGTAGCATTCATGCACATGTCAGGTCCGCCTGCGGCTGCCACGCGTGGGTGCGGCCGCGGGTGCTCGAGTCCTCAGAGTGATCTTCTTTGAAAGGAGTACCCTCTCCATGCCACCACGACGTACGCGACAGGTCCAGAGCGTCCAACCCTCGCCCGCATCAGGTGGCAACCGTCCAGCAACTGGCTGCGATCAGCTGCGTCGCGACGAAGCCGCGGTTGAACGCACGCACCGCCTACTGTTGGCGAACCTGCCACATACCGCCGATCCATCCCACCGACACGACCTCGAGCGTGGTATCCAGCTGGCTCATGAGCACCTGACAAGGATCCGCGGCTTGCTCCAACAGCAGGGCTGTCCGGAGCAGGCGGCAGCACCAGCGCCGTTACCGGCATGGGTGTTCGGGCCGATAGGCTCAAACGTCCAGGTCACGCACAGCGCCAGTCCGTTGAACGCCCGAAGTGAGTCCTCGGTAGCCGCAAACCCGCGCAATCCGCTAGCCATGGTGGGTGCATCCAAACGGTTCACCGACCCGACGCACTATGGCTTCACGCTCGCTGCGTATTTCAGTACGGATGGTGGCCAGACCTGGCAAGAGGCCCCGCCGCTCCAGTTGCTCTCCGATCCGGACCCAAACAAGACCTGGGCAGGTACATCGGATCCGGTGGTGGCGTGGGATGATATGGGCAACGTCTACCTGGTCGCGCTGCCGTTTCCCAAGGACGGTGGACCGTACTTTACGCTTGGGATCGCGGTCTATCGATCTAGCGACGGTGGTGCGACCTGGAGCCCACCCAACTTCATCCACCCGCACGCGGCCGGGTCGAATGACGCGGACGACAAGCAGGCCGTGGCCGGAGACGGAACCCCGGCCAGCCCCCATGTCGGCAACGTCTACGCCGCCTGGGACACTGGCCAGCGGCTGTCATTCGCTCGAAGCACCGACCACGGCGCGACGTGGCGCGGTGTCGGAGCGCGCCCGGCGGGTTCCGGACTCGACCGCGCGGTCCGCGACTCGTTCGCGCCCGAGATCGCGATCGGGGACGATGGCGCGGTGTACATCGTCTGGAGCGCCGGCAAGGAGGTAAAGCTCGTCAAGTCCACTGACGGCGGCGCAACATTCTCTGCGCCGAAGGTTATCGTGAATGGGTTGACGCCTCTGGACGCGCCACCGTTGCCGGCATCGCACGGGTGGGCGCAGCTGCCGGGTGGACGCTTTCGCGTGGCTACGTTTCCGATGGTGTGTGTCGGCGCAGCCAATGAGGTCGTCGTTGTGTGGGCTGACTACCGCGAGGGAGTCTCGCGCGTCTATCAACGTCGCTCTGCCAACGGTGGTGCGACGTGGTCTGGACCAGCGTCGGGCGAACCGGTCTCGAGCGCCGCGGTGGCTTCGCCACCAGACCAGCATGATTTTGACCCGCAGCTGGTGGCTATGCCGGATGGATCGGTTGGCTGCACAACTGGTGCGGGTACGCCATTCAGCCGGCGTGCAACCGTAACTGACCACCCCTGGGACCCCACGGTGGATGCACCGCTGTCACATGGTGATCCCAGCGTCACCTTTATTGGCGACTACTTTGGGCTGGCCGCAAGCTCGCTCGGCTTCTTCCCGTTCTGGACCGACACTCGGACCGGAATCCAGGAGATCTTCACAGCCCGAGTGGCGCAACATCGGCCGTAAGTACGGAGTTCCGGGTTCCGCGTTCCGGGTTCCGGGTTGGCGCGTTCGCGCGTTGGCGCGTTCGCGCGTTCGGGGTTTCCGGTTCCACGTGCCGCGTTCCGGGTTCCGGCTTGGCGGAACCCGGAACGCGGCACGCGGAACCGGGAACCCCGAACGCGCGAACGCGCGAACGCGCGAACGCGCGAACGCGCCAACCCGGAACCCGGAACCCGGAACCCTGTTAGTTGGTCAGACTGAAGACCACCGTGTTGCTGCGCTGGATCTGGCCGGCGTCCTTGCACTCACGGCAAACTGGCAGTGTGGTGCCAAGGACCAGGCGCTCGACTGGCACGCCGAACTTGATGATGTAATCCTGGACGGCGCGGGCGCGTTCGAATGCGAGGCCGTTGACAGTTGCCTCGCTCAGGCCGGCCTTCTCGGGCCAGCCGGCCGAGCCCTCGACCTTGAGATATGTACCGACGGTGTTCTGCAGGACAGGGATGACTGAGGCTTCGATGTGCTGCCGTGCGCTCGCCGACAATTGCGCGCTGCCCTGCTCGAACTCCACCTGCTTGATGTCCAGTACCGCCACCGTCTGCAGACGACTCTGCTCGTCAGGGCTGAGGCCTTTCACCTCCGGTTTCGCGGTGAGATGAAACGTGGGGTTCACGGGCGGGCGGGTCGAAGTAAGCGAGGCGTCCTGCGCCGACTTGCGCACGAATGTTGGATCGAACACCGTCGGCAGATCCTGGTCGCGTACCAGTTGCTTGACGTTGCGGCCGCCCCAGGCCCACACCGCTTCCGCGTCCTTGTAGCGTTCCTCCAGCAGCGGCAGGTTCTCCTGGCTAAACATGATGCGATTGTCGGCGAGCGTCGCCTGGGCGAATTCACTCAGCGCATCGGTCAGGTCCTGGGTCGTCTCCACGCCGGTCCAGTTGCCATTCCAGCTTTTCATTGCGAACGCGGCCTGGTCAGGGTGCTCGAACACCACCTTGTTAGCTTCGAACCAGGCGTCGTGGAACGCCTGCACGGCCGCGGGCTTGGTTTGCAAGGCGCCGGTGCCCGTGACGATCGCGTCCATGGTCACACGGAACTGGTCTGAGGTCATCAGCACCTTGCTGCCGGGACGCTTGATCGCCGTGTCAAGGTCGAAGCTCGTCCAGCCCACCACAGCGTGGGCCTCGCGGTCACCATAGCGCCGTACCGCCTGGTTCAGGTTCTCGTGCCCGAAGCGAATCACGGCCTCTGCCGGCACGCCGCCGGCCCGCAGCATGTAGTACAGGAGGTATTCGCTGACGCTGCTGTCGGAGTACGCGACGGCCTTGCCGTAAAAATCGTTGAACGTCTTGATCACGCTCTCCTGGACGACAGCTTTGTCGGCCCCGGCGGATTCGCCAATGATCGCGGTGACACGCCCGACTTCCGGGCCGCCCCACAGGGCATAGCTGTTCATCGTCGTCAAGAGCACATCGAAGCCACCGCTCCTCAGAAGCTCGCCACGGCGCGTCTCAGAGATGCGGTTCCTGTCCTCGATGTCGAACGGCACAAAGTGCACTCCCAGACCACGCTTCTCCGCCAGTTGTTGCTGGTACAGCAGGACCACGGGCGAGTACGGCGGGAATTCCTTGTCGAAGGCGACGGTGATCGTGCCCAGCGGGAACTGGCCCGTGGATTGGGGTACCGCCACCTCGGACTGAAATCCGCCGTCATCAAGCACCGGTGTTGGCGCAAGCGTTGGCACCGCTCGAGGAGGTCCCGCCAGTGCCAGGTGCGGCGCTGACGCCACCGTCTCTGTCAGCATCGGCCGGGATGGTGGCGTGGGCGATGGCACCGGCACCGGCGGGACGGAATCGAGTTCCGTCCGCACGGGCAGCGGGTGGACCTGGCTCACGATCGCGCCGACCGCCTCAGAGAGCCTGGGCGGATTAACACCCACGATGATCAGGCTGGCAAGGCTAAGTGCCAACAACCCCAGGGCAGCAAGTATGACGTTGCCCCACCGAATGCGCTCCATACGCTTTCCGCTTGTTCCTTTCTTGCTCGAGTCCCGCGGGCTCTGCTGGTTCTGCGTACCTAAACGCGAGACACAGACGCTTTCCGCCTGTCCGAGTCCGCTGTTTTCGGCGGCTTGAGGAATAACCCGGCCAGGCGATCGAGGGCCCGTGGCGGTGCTGGCGTCGCTACGGCTGGAGCCGGGCGCGGCTCGATCGAGGCGGACTCACCGGCGCCAAAATCGACGACGCCCGCCCTTGCCAGCGCGGCCAGCTCTCGTACGG
>VBGG01000047.1 GCA_005883405.1 Chloroflexota bacterium
TGATCAGCGGATGAACGCCGGGCGAGACCAGGTCGCACAGCGTTTCGAGGGCGGTATTGATGCTCTCGACGACCAGTACCAGGGCGATGGTCAGGATGATCAGCGCCAACTCCAGCGGGCCGAGGCGCAGCGCGATTCCGAGGCCAAGCGCGACGCACGCGGCCGCGACGTGCACCACGAAGTTGGGCTGCGTGCGCAGCAGCGTCGCCAGGCCCTCGAGGGCGAAGCCGAAGGAGCGCAGGATGCGCCGGACAGGCGGCGGATGGGCCAGGGACGAGGCCTGGTCGGCGGCGGAAGGTGTGGGCGGATCCTTAACGGGTGAAGCCAAGCGGTCTGAGCGCCTCTTCCTCTTTCGCGCGCATGCGGCGGCGGTCGGCGTCGGCTTCGTGGTCGTAGCCGAGCACGTGCAGCACCCCGTGCGCAACCAGGTAGCCGATCTCGCGATCCAGCGAATGTCCGAACTCGCTCGCCTGCTCGGCGGCCCTCGGGTGAGAAACCACCACGTCGCCCAGGTGGGCTGGCCGATCGGGCGGCAGAACGAAGCGCATCCCGCTCGGATCGTGCAATGGAAAGGACAGCACGTCGGTGTGCACGTCTTTGCCGCGATGCTCGGCGTTCAGGGCGCGGATGGTTTCGTCGCTGACCAGGTGCAGGCTGATGCGGTACTGGTTGCCAGCGGGCAATTCGCGTCCGACGATCTCACGTACCAGGGCGCCGATACGTGGCTCGTCCCACTGGGCGGCCAATCCGTTCTCTATAGAGAAGTCGATTTGAACGGCCTCACGCGGAGGCGGCGACATCTGAGCCTGCACTCGAGCGTGCCTCGCCGAGCGCGGGGCGGGCCTCCCCGCCGGAGGGCGGATAGGGGATCCGCGGATGGTAGATGCCGGTGAGCAGGGTGACGAACGACTGCTTGATGCGGGTGAGATCCCGCAGGGTGAGGTTGCAGTCGTCGAACTGGCCCTCCTCGAGGCGCTGACGGATGATCCGCTCGACGAGCTGCTCGATGGCCTCGCGCGAGTGGTCGCGTGAGGCGCGGGCGGCGGCCTCGGTGCTGTCGGACAGCATCAGGATGGCTGCTTCGCGCGACTGTGGCCGCGGGCCCGGGTAGGTGAACAGCGCCGCGTCGACCGTCTCCGTGGTCCGTTCGGCGGCCTGCTGGTAGAAGAAGCTGATCGTGCGCGTGCCGTGGTGCTGCGGAATCATCTCGCGGATCCGCGCTGGCAACCGATACCTCTCCGCGAGCTTGACGCCATCGGTGACGTGAGCCGCGATCACCTGTGCCGAGGCGACCGGATCGAGCGTGTCGTGGACGTTGGCGACGGTGTCCGCCTGGTTCTCGATGAAGGCCCACGGCCGCTCGAGTTTGCCGACGTCGTGGTAGTAGGCGGCGACGCGAACCAGCAACGAATCGGCGCCGATCACCTCAGCCGCGCGCTCGGCGAGATTGCCGACCATGATGCTGTGGTGATACGTGCCGGGCGCTTCCATCAACAGGCGGCGCAGCAACGGCTGGGTGGGATTGGCCAGCTCGAGCAGCTGCATGGTGGTGAGAATCCCGAACAGGCGACCGAGCAGCGCAAAGCTGCCAACCGCTAGCAGCGACGAGAGCAGTCCGTTGACCAGCAGCTCAAAGCTGACGATCGACAGCAATGCCAGATCGTCAGAGCGGCTGGCGAGGAAGAACGCCACGTAGGCCGCGACCATGGCGGACGCGACCTCAGCGCCGGCGACGAAGTAGGCGATCATGCGTTCTTTGCGCCAGACCGCCAGGCTGCCAACCATGGTGCCGACCAGCCCGATGACGCCCACCTCGAGGCTGGCACCGGCGATCCACGCCAGCAGGATCGACAGCATCACTCCGACCGCCACCGCCAGCTGAGCGTCGATCAGGATCGCCAGCAGCATGCTGATCGCGGGCAGCGGGAAGACGTACGCCCACAAGGGCCTGCCCGGAATGACCATGCGCGCCGCGACCGCGGCGACCAGGACGAGCCCGGCAAGCAGGATCATGCGTCGGTCGCGGTAGAGCAGTGCCCGATCGAAGTGCCAGATGAAGGCAGCCAGCACGCCGATGATGGTGAACGACAGCAGCCCGGCCGCGGCCACCGCCTGCCAGTCGAGCTCAGGATTGCGCAGACCCAGCGCCTCGAGCGCCTCGATCTCCTGCGGCCCGACCACCTGTCCATCGCGTACGACGGTCTGACCCCGCTCGTACGTCTGCTCCACGGGCGCCACCGCCTCGCGCGCATCCTGCTGCGCTCGCGACGTGGCGTCCTTGTTCAGCACCTGGTTCGAGCGCACGAAGCGCTGCACCAGCTCCACGACGACCGACCGATCCGCCTCGGCAAACATCGGGCTGACGTGCAGCGGGACCTCGTTGCGGAGCTCGTCGACGCGGTCGTCGGGGATGCGGTCCTTCATGATGTCCTGGAGCGCGCGCTGCGACTCGTTGGCGATGGTCGACCAGCGGTAATCGTCCAGAATGGCGAGCTGACGGGCGGTCGTGTCGCTGAGCGACGGCGTGATCAACCCGGCAATGGCGCGCGTGCGGTCGTCCAGGGCAGGGCGAGTGCGATCGCCACGGACCACGTTGATCGCCTGGATCAGGTCAGCCAGGCCGCGCGTTTGCTGGGAGATGACGTCGCGACTGAGCTCGATGACCGGCGGGACCTGAGCGGCGGCCGCGTCGCGCGCCTGGCGCGTGCGAATCTGACTGACGAAGGAGATCTTGCGGGGGGCTTTGATGGCGACCGGCGCGACGTCGCCCTCTTTGACGTCGTACACGCGTGGCAACAGATCCACGCTGAGCACGAAGGTGAGCAGCAACGCCGTAACCACACCCACCACGACTGCGAGCGCCACCCGCGGCCGGGAACTGGTGCGGGTCGCCGACGGTGACGCGGTTTTGTGGACTAGCCGCATGCGTCTGGTTACGTCATTTGCGTACTGAGTGCTACGTTAGACTAACACCTCATGGCTCGTTGCGAGGAATGCAATCGAAAAGTTGAACAACCATCTCGACATCTGGTGAATGGCCGCATCCTGTGCGGCATCCACGATCCGCGTCCGCCACATGAGCGGCAGACACAGGAGCTCCCGCGCGACCGCGCCGCGGCGCGACGCGTGCCAGGTCCGCCGGCGCCTGAGCCTGTCGGCTGATCGCCGTCACTGACTGGAAAGCGTGTCGCAGCTCGTCGTTTTCCTGGCGCTGGCGTTCTCGATCGTCATCGCGATCTTCGCGGTTCAGAACACCACGCCAGTGGCCGTCCAGTTTCTGGGTTTCCGCGTCGAAGGGGTGGCGGTTTCGGTGCTGGTGCTGATCTCGGCCGCCCTCGGCGCAGCGGCCATCCTGCTGCTGGGCATCGCGCGCGAAGTGCAGTGGCGCTGGCGGCAGCGCAGTCTGAGCCAGCAGCTGCGCCAGGCGCGGTTGACGCAGACTTCCCCAGAGGAGAGCCCTTCACAGGAAACGAAGGCAATTGCCCCACCCGAGACGGCCACTTCGATCGGCGGACCGGCCGCGGCGGAAGCGCGATCATCTTCTTCTTCCCCAGAGGGGACCCCGTCTGTGGAGGAGACCCGGCGCTAGCGACGCGGCTCACCCCCCGGGAGGGACCCCTTCTAGAGTCGCACCTTCGGCCGGATAGTGCGTGTCGCAGACCGAAAGACAAGCGATGTATGCACCAAGAGGGTCCCCACTGGGGAGGGCTATTCGTTCTCGTCGTACTGCTGTTTGATGGACGAGAGCACGGCCGGATCGGCCAGGGTGGTGGTGTCGCCGAGGACCTTGCCTTCGGCGATATCGCGCAGCAGACGGCGCATGATCTTGGCGCTGCGCGTCTTGGGCAGCTCGGCGGTGAAGAAGACTTTGTCCGGCTTGGCGATGGCGCCGATCTTCTCGCCGACGTGATCGCGCAAGGTGTTCACCATCTGCTGATCACCCTCGAAGCCACCACGCAGTGTGCAGAACGCGGCGATGCCCTGGCCCTTGATCTCGTGCGTGATGCCGATGACGGCTGCCTCGGCCACGGCCGGATGCGATACGAGGGCTGACTCGACCTCCATCGTTCCGATGCGATGGCCGGCCACGTTCAGCACGTCGTCGACGCGACCCAGCAGCCAGTAGTAGCCCTCTTCGTCGCGCTTGGCGCCGTCGCCGGCGAAATAACTGCCCGGGAAGCGGGTCCAGTACTGGGTCTTGAAGCGCTCCGGGTCACCCCAGATCGTGCGCGCCATGGCCGGCCAGGGTCGCTGCAGCACCAGGTAGCCGCCCCTACCCAGCGGCACGCTGTTGCCCGCCTCGTCGAGCACGTCGGCCTTGATGCCCGGGTACGGGAACGTTGCCGAGCCAGGCTTGAGCACCGTGATGCCAGGCAGCGGCGTGATCAGGATCTGGCCGGTCTCGGTCATCCACCACGTGTCCACCACCGGACAGCGGTCCATGCCGATCACCTCGCGGTACCAGACCCACGCCTCGGGGTTGATCGGCTCACCGACCGTCCCCAGCACGCGCAGGCTCGACAGATCGTGCCTGGCGGGATACTCCTTGCCCCAGCGCATGAAGGTGCGGATGGCGGTCGGAGCGGTGTACAGGATGCTGATCGCGTACTTCTCGACCAGCGCCCAGAAGCGGTCCTTGTCGGGATAGTCTGGCGATCCTTCGTACATGACGCACGACGCACCGTTGGCCAGCGGGCCGTACACGATGTACGAATGGCCGGTCACCCAGCCGACATCGGCCGTACACCAGAAGACGTCTTCTTCCTTGAGATCGAAGATGTACTTGTGGGTCGAGGCAGTGCCGACCAGGTAGCCGCCCGTTGTGTGCAGCATGCCCTTCGGCTTGCCCGTGGTGCCCGACGTATAGAGGATGTAGAGCGGGTGCTCGGCGTCGAGCGCTTCGGGCTCGACGACCTGATTGCCAGACTCGTCCAGCGCGCGGTGCCACCAGATGTCGCGGCCCTCTTGCATCGGCACCTGCTTCGCGTCGTCGGTGCGGTTGACCACCAGGACGTGCTTGACCGTCGGACAGGTCTCGAGCGCCTTGTACATGGTGTCTTTGAGCGGGATCTTGTTGCCCCGCCGCCAACCACCGTCGGCGGTGATGGCCAACGTCGCGGCGCAATCGTTCACGCGATCGGCGATGCTGTCTGCGCTGAAGCCCGCGAAGATGACGGTGTGCGGTGCCCCGATTCGGGCGCAGGCGAGCATGGCGATGGGCAGCTCGGGGATCATTCCGAGATAGATCGCCACCCGGTCGCCCTTATTCACTCCCAGGCGCTTGAGCGCCGCCGCGCAGCGGTTGACCTCGCGGTACAGATCGCGATACGTCAGGACGCGTGCATCGCCCAGCTCGCCTTCGAAGATGATCGCGGCTTTGTTGCGTCGCCAGCTCTTCAGGTGGCGGTCGACGCAGTTGTAGCTGGCGTTCACCTGTGCGCCGACGAACCACTTGGCCTCAGGAGCGTTCCACTCCAGCACGCTGTCCCATGGCTTGAACCAGTCGATCAGACGTGTTGCCTGGTCTTCCCAGAAGCCTTCGGGATCCCCCTCAGCGCGTTCGTAGATCCTCGGATCGTTCCAATTCGCCCGGGCCTTGAATTCTTCCGATGGTGGGTAGCGGCGATCCTCCTGCAGGAGGGCGTCGATCGCGCCATCAATCCTGGACTGATCGCTGGCTGGCTGGGTGGTTGCCATTTCCTGATTTTGCACCTCCGCTGGCGGATGGTAACACTGGCTGATGCCGCTTCTCGCGTACTTGCAGCACCTGCCTGAGGTGGGCGCGGACGTCGCTCTGGCGGATGATGCCTTTGTGGTTGGCAAGGTGAGCGTGGCCGGCCCGGCCATGCTGGAATCGAGCGCGGTGCTCCGCGGCGACCAGAACCGCATCATGGTCGGTCCACGGTTCCGCATCGGGCGCGGCTCGACAGTCCACGTCGAGCTTGCATCGGAGACGCAGATCGGGGCGGACGTTTGGCTCGGCGACGGTGTGGTGGTCCACGCGTGCGAGCTGGGTGACGGGACGCGGGTCGAGGATGGCGGATTGGTACTGAGCACGTCGAAGGTGGGTGGCGGGAGCATCGTCGCGGCTAATTCGCTGGTGCCCGAAGGCGCCCAATTCCCGGAGAACTCGTACATCAGCGGAACACCGGGGAAGCGGCTGCGCGATACGACGGCCGAGGAGCGCGAAGCGACGCGGCTGATGGTTGAGCGCGCGCTAGGCGGCTAGGGCACTACAGGCTCGTACGCCACCCTCACCCCTACCCTCTCCCAGAGGGAGAGGGAGTTTCTTCTCGGTATTCGCGGCCGAGGCGCACGTAGTCGGTGGCGCCGTGCTCGATGCGCTCGATCTCGGCCTCGGTGACGGCGCGCAGGATGCGGCCGTGGCCGATCACCAGCGTGCGCGGCGGGACATGCATGCCCTCAGGCACGGTGGCCCTGGCGGCGACGATACTTTGGGTTCCAACGCGCGCACCGGGCAGCACCGTGGCGCTGATGGCGATCAGACTGCGCTCGTCGATCGTCGCGCCCAACACCCGCGCGTTGTGGCCGAGCGACACCCGCGCACCGATGCGCACCGGATAACCGGGTCGCGCTTCGACGACACAGTTGTCCTGGATGTTGGCCTGGGGACCCACCTCGACCGGCGCCGCCTCGCCGCTCAGGACCGAGCCGTGATAGACGCTGGACTCGCTGGCCATGCGCACGTCGCCGATCAGGCGTGCGCCGGGCGCGACATACGCGTCGCTGGCGATCTCCGTCATCAGCGGCCCTGCAACTGGGGCTGCCGCTTTTCCAGGAACGCCGAAACGCCTTCGCGGAAGTCTTCGGACATGTAGCACATCAGCACCAGGTCTTCGGTCTCCTCGAGCCGCAACTTGTTGACGATGCGCTGCACGGCCATCTTGGCGGCCTTGATGGTGAGCGGCGCATTGCTGGCGATCAGCTGAGCGAGCTCCAGCGTGCGGGCTTCCAGGCGCTCGGGCTCGACGATTTCGTTGAACACGCCGATGGCGCGACCCTCTTCCGCGCCGATCAGACGGGCCGTGAAGATCAGATCCTTCGTTCGCGCCGGCCCGATCAGCGACACCAGGCGCACGAAGTTCTGCATCGACAGGATGTTGCCGAGCGTTCGCGCGATGGGCACGCCGAAGCGCACGTCGGGGCTGGCCAGCCGCAGGTCACAGCACAGCGCGAAGGCGGCGCCACCGCCGGTACACGCGCCGCGGATCATGGCGATCGTCGGCTTGGTCAGGCTCTCCAGACGCCCGGCGTAGCGGTTGTTGTTGCTCTCGTAGCTCAGCGCGTCTTCGGGTGTGGAGAAGCTTTTGAACTGAGAGATGTCGGTTCCCGCGACGAACGCCTTGTCGCCCGCGCCACGCAGCACGAGGACTTTGACCCGATCGTCGGCCTCGACGTGCTCACAGCAGTCGTACAGACCCTCGTACATCGGCCAGGTCAATGCGTTGCGCGCTTGCGGGCGGTTGAAGGTAAGGAAGGCGATCGGACCCTGCCGCTCGTAGAGCAGCTCGTCCGTCTTCGGGACGAACTCGGCCTGCTCGGTGGTGGCCATGACTGAGAGTCTAGTGCGTCCTCACGCCATGGTTGCTGGGGTTCGCCGTCTGAGCGTTCGCGGTCTCGGCCGTAACCGCCGGCGCCGCACTCTGCGGGCGGATGTCAACTCAAGAAGTAATTTCTCGCTTCGCCAGCGTACGGGCGTACGGCGCGGCCGAGGCGGCAACGCGAAGTGCTACCGGAGAGTCTCGGCCTAGAGGGCAGCCGAAAAGGTCTTCTGGCATTGACCGCCCCTCTAGGCCAATCTGTTGCTCGAAGTTCGGCA
>VBGG01000242.1 GCA_005883405.1 Chloroflexota bacterium
TAGCTCAAGCGCCCGAAGGGGGGCTGAGCAACTCGGCGAGCGTTCGCATGTCGGGCACTTCGAGGGTTGGTTGGGCACTCGCAGGCGGGGTCGCCCCCGATCCTGGCCTTCCGTGGCGACGGTTGACCCATACCGTGTCCAGACCGAGCGACCTGGCCGGTACGTGGTCGTGAAAGAGACTCTGGGCCACATGGAGCAGTCGCTCGGTGGGTAATCCGATCCGTTCGAAGGCGACACGAAAGTTGTTGGTGGCGGGCTTGTAACTTCGGGCTTGCTGAGCGGTGACAATCCAGTCAAATTCGACGCCCAGGTGCCGATTGGATGCGGCAAACAATTCGTCGTCGATGTTCGAGATGATCGCCAACTTGAACTTGCGCTTGAGCGCTATCAGCGCTTGCGGGGAATCGGGGAAGGCAGGCCATTCTCCGACGGACTCGGCCAAATCTGCCGCGTCCGCCGACGTGGCGGTGAAGCCGAGTCGACTGCCAAGCCCGCGCATGACGCTCGCCAGTATCTCCGTGTATGGGCGATAGGTGTCGGCTTCGGCCGACGATTCCAACTCCGCGAACAGCTCCAGCACGCGTTCATCGGGGGCCTCCAGATCGTGCTGTCGGAGGATTGGTCGCACCGCGTTCAGAATGCCGCTCTCCCAGTCGATGAGCGTTCCGTAGCAATCGAATGTCAGGACTTCTTTGGCCGAGAAATCCAGCGTGCCGCCCACTCCCCCGTGAGCTTCGGGCGATGGCACCTATGCGCTCCGTCTGTTGACGTCGGCAAGAACGTCGGTGAGGACGTCCAGGCCATCGTCGAGCTGTTGGTTGGTGGTCACCAGAGGTCGTAGCCAACGAACCACGTTGTCATGGAGCCCTGCGCGGATCATGATCAGCCCCGGCTCTTCGCCGCGCGCGCGCCAAGCTCCTCAGCACGTGCGACCAGACCCTGCGCCATCGCCAACAAGGTTCGGCAGTGGAAGCCGTTGGTGAGCGCGACCACGTACGGCCGTCGGGTGGCGGCACGCGCGATCTTGACGGCGTTCTCGATCATCCTGCACGTCTTTTGGGAGGTCACCCGCGAGATCCTTCACCATCTGCTGGACGGAGTGGAACCCGAGGACGTTGACGCGGCCCGAGAGGCTGCACTGAGCGTGCCAGGCGTGCAGCCTGGGACCTACCGCGGAAGGTGGATGGGGCGCTCGCTGACGCTAGAGATCGAGGGGTAGTTGCCAAAGGACACGACGTCTGGAGCAAGCGGAAGACAAGGGCAGGGAAGTGGAAGCGGCGGTCCGAGAAACGGTAGAGGAGGTATCTCACGTGCGCTGGACTCCGCGCCGGAGGGCTGTGGGCTCAAAACCGGTGACGCGTGTGGCTGAATGTGCCCTTGCCAAACGCGAGGACCTTCTTCGGGGAAACCGCGAACACAAGCGCAGCGCCATCGGTCTGGTGGCGAAAGGCGCCGTCACGAGCCTCGTAGTGCCATCGGCCGTCCCACTTCTTGGCCCACTCGGCGGCCAGACGTTGGAGCAGCCGGTCATCGGTTATCCGCACGGCTTCGCCCTCGACTACTACGTCCAGCCCTTCATCCCAGTCGTTGCAGCCGGTTGTCAGGATCACATGTGGGTTGGAGTTCAGATTGACGGTCTTCTGTTCCGCGCCGCCCGCACAAAAGTACAAAGACCCGTCGAGCCACACGGCAACGAGTGGCGTCACGTGCGGTCGACCGTTGGCCCGAACCGTGGTGATCCAGAACAACTCTGCCGTTTCGATGACCCGACGAGTGTCGTCCCATCGCGTGGCTACCGCATCCGGATCACTGAAGCGTGAGTCGATTTGAGTTGCTGGTTCGCTCATCGGATTACTCCCTCCTGTTATCGAACTCGTGTGATTCATTCACGCTGGCAGTATTGTCGAGCGGGCCGCGCGCCAGGTCGTACCACGGCAGCCACAACGCCGGAATCGATACTCGCGGAGCAGCCCGCCGACGACCAGCGCAATCGGGTACGGCACGGCGTAGCGGTGGGAAGATACCAGGCCAGAGCATATGTTTGCGCGGCGGAGCTGGTGCTGAACGGGGAAGGCGAGGCGTCTTTGCAGCACACGCTGGCCGGGGCATCTCTGACCAGAAACCTACGACGCCACTCTCCATTGCCCGCCGCAGATACCCCGGCCGGCCGAACGTCGTCAGAATCAGTACTTTGCGGACAGGAAGCGATCGGTGCATTGCGAACTCCTTGTCTCGCGTGCACCATACGCTCTCGCTGACTGCGAAGAATCCGTAAGGGCCCGCAATTTCCTGTACCGTGTGTCGCAATGGCCGTACGGGATTCCGCTGACAGGCTCCGCTCAAGCCTGGCGTCGGTGCAGCGTGGCGCTGTTCGCGCCGACGTACTGGGCTGGCGCAGCTGGTCTATACGATGCTCGCCAATGGGGTAGGCGCCCGCCGGTGTCCGAGCAGCCCGTCCATCTGCCGCCCAGCATTCTGCGGTCCTCTCGCGCGGGGGCGCAGGCGCCTGCGAGCCAGCGGCCCGACCAGACACGGCAGCCGATATTCACGATTGCTCGGCGAACGGACAACGAGCTGATCCTGTTCGATGAGCCCGCCTCCGAGAGCTGGATCATCTATCCGCCGCGGTCGGTCTACGAGTTCTTAGCGCTGCGCCGACGCTCAGCAACAACGACAATCGTGGAACACCACCCATGGACTGTCTCGCTGGCGCCCGTCGATCACGTGCTGGATCCACGCGAAGGCTGTCTTGTGCACGGCCTGCAGTGTCAAGCACAGATCGCCATCACAGTCGCCGTGCAGTTGGGCTATGACCCGTTCGCGTGATCCGCGCCAGGCCCAACACTGCTGAGTTTGACGTCCTCAGTGCGAACTTCGACTCGCTTTGAGCAGGTCGTGTTGGGTGACCCAAACGGCCACCTGGGCACGGGAGTTTAACCCGAGCTTGTTCAGGATGCTACGGACGTGGGTCTCGACCGTGCGTTCCGAGATGAGCAGACGGGCACCAATCTGCTTGTTGCTCAGCCCGTCGGCGACCAGGCGCGCGACATCGGCCTCGCGCTTACCAAGCGGCCCGGCGCCCGCGTTGCTCGACACCGCGACGGCAACCTGAGCGGATTCCCCAAGCGCCAGCGAGATGGCCGCCTCTCGGCTCATGCGCTTTCCCGCAGTGACTTCGGCCGCGAATCGCGCTGCCCCAAGCGCCGCGACCGCCGACTTTTCGAGCTGGGCCAGGTGTGGCACAAGGGTGGCGATGACGCTTGCGCCAGCCCCGGTTCGCACTGTTTCGGCGGCACCGAGCAGCTGTGCGGCGAGCCGCGTCTGGCCTGAGCCGGCGGCGTGGCAGCCCAGGAGGTCGAGCAGGGCATACTGCGCCACACGGTCGTCGATCTGGTGAGCGATCCGCAACGCTTCCGTGAACCGAGGCTTTGACTCGGCCATGTCCCCGCTGGCGAACGCCGCGGAGCCCAGATTCAACAGCATCATTTCAAGGCTATAGAGGTCACCGACTTCTCGGCTGAGACGCACACCTTCCGTTGCCGAGGATCTGATGGCGTCGAGATCGCCCTCGAAGAACCCGTTGATCGCTCGAGCCTGGAGTACCGCGATCGTCGCGGAGACGTCAGCAGTACCCGTTGTGACGACCCGCGCCTCATCGAGCAAGCGCCTGGCAGCTGCGCGATTACCCGCCATGGCTTCGGCGATCGACGCCATGCACAGCGAGTGCGACAGCAGACTGGGATAGTCCGCCTCTCGAGCAGCGGCGACTACGCGTTCAAGCGGCGGTCTGGCCGCGGTCGGATTGGACTGCAACACCGCCAGAAATCCACGCAGGAAGTACGCCCAGGGATGCGCCCGCGGAGTGACATGCCCGGACTCGAGCACCTCGTCGAACCACCGCACGCCTTCCGTGGTCGCACGCGTGATCCAGTACCAACCCAACGCGCTGACGAGATCGGCTGCACGCGCGAAGTCGCCTTGAACAACGGATCGTCGAAGGACCGACCGGATGTTGTCGATCTCGAGGTCCATCCATCCGAGCCACTCAACAAGCCGATACCGAGCGTCGGCCGCAGATCGCTGACACCTCAACGTGTAGTATTCCGCGCAACGCAGCTCGACGACTTCCTCCTCGCGAGCCTCTCGTAGTTTGAGTCCGGCATATTCGCGCATCGTCTCGTGCAGGCGGTAGCAGGCGGTGCCGCGTGCCCACGCTGACGCGGGGTAGACGTCCTCCTTCGTCAGCAGTGATTTGTCGACCAGCGAGGACACCAGGTCCAGTACATCTGCCGCGGGCGCGCCCTCGCCGGTACACACCGACTCGACGTCTTCCAGGGTGAAGCTGCCGGCGAACACGCACAAGCGCCTCAGCAGCGTCCGCTCGCCTGGCTCCAGCAGGTCGTGGCTCCAGTCAATGGTGGTCCGCAGCGTCTGATGGCGCGGGAGTGCAGCCCTCGCTCCGTGTGTGAGCAGACCAAAGCGGTCGCTCAAACGCATGCTGATCTGCTCGACGTTGAGGACTCGCGTTCTGACGGCGGCGAGCTCGATCGCCAATGGCAGTCCATCCAGCCGGCGGCACAGATCGACCACGGCCGCCTGATTCGATGCGGTCAGCTCGAATGTGCCGGACGCCGCCGTCGCCCTGTCTGTAAACAGCATGACTGCCTCGTTCTGTTGCAGGTGGGCGAGCTGCTCGCTTGCATCAGCCGATGGGAGTTCCAGCGGAGCAACGGGCATCACGTGCTCACCTGAGATCGAAAGCGGCTCCCGACTGGTCGCAATCACGCGCACACCGGGCGCGGCCCTGATGACGTCGGCCACGAGTTGTGCGGCTGCTCCGAGCAGGTGCTCACAATTATCTACGACCAGCAGCAGCTCCTTGTCATGCAGGTAACCGAGCAGCAGGGCCTGGGGCTCGGTCGCGGCCTGGTCGCGCAGATCCAGGGCCGCGAGGACGGCGTTGGTGACCAGCGTGGAATCCCGAACCTCGGCAAGCTCGATCAACCATGGCCCGCCCGCGAAGCTCCGCCCGAGATCGGTCGCAATGCGGATGGCAAGGCGGGTCTTGCCGACACCACCTGGCCCAACCAGGCTTACCAGGCGCGCAGAGGTAAGCTTCTTTCGCAGTTCGGCGAGCTCGCGGCGGCGCCCGATGAAGCTGGTCGCTTCGGCCGGCAGGTTGCCAGCGCGGCGAGTGAGCCGGCCCATGATGGATACGAATGTATAACGGCCTGCCGATGAGGGTGGGTAAGTACTCAATCAGGAATTCCACGGATCTCGGCGGTCCGCGTTCTCCTTTAGGCTGATGCGCATGGCTGACGACCGACTTCGCGAGCCTGGCGGCTCACTTCGGGAGCCTCACGAGCTACCAGTTCGGCGAGTAGAAGTCAGCTTTGTCGGCGCCCCGCCGGCCCGACAGATCGAACGCGCGTCGGGAGTAAGTGAAGTGGAAATTGACGGTCCAGTCCTTCGCTGCCTCGTCTGGGGCAGCTTTCAGCCATTTCTCGAGGCGTTGCGCGGACACGAGGTCATCGGCCTCACGTCAACATCGCCGCTCGATGGAACAACATCATCACCGGGTGATGGAGGTCAATGATGGAACGGATGAAAGCGGTCGTCTGCGACCGATACGGCTCACCGGATGTCCTCAGGGTGGCGGAAATCGACCAGCCGAGCGTCCCGGATGACGGCGTACTGGTACGCGTTCACGCCTCTTCGGTAAATCCGGTTGATTTCTTCTCGTTGTCGGGAGTGAAGTATGCCGCGCGCATGCTGGCCGGCGGCTTGAAACCGAAACTCGAAGTGCTGGGCATTGACTTCGCCGGGACCGTTGAGGCGGTTGGCAAAAGCGTTACGCAGCTGCGGCCCGGCGACGAGGTATTCGGTGGCAGACCGGGAGCCTTCGCCGAGTACGTGTGTCTCCCTGAGAACGGACCGGTCGTGCGCAAACCCCTCAACGTGACCTTTGAGACAGCCGCGGCCGTGCCCGTGGCCGCCCTCACCGCGCTCCAGGCCATTCGCGACCACGGACGGATGCAACCTGGGCAGAATGTCTTGATCAATGGTGCGTCGGGCGGCGTCGGCACGTTTGCGGTGCAGATTGCCCGAGCATTCGGAGCACACATCACAGCCGTCTGCGGCCCGAGGAATCGAGACGCCATCCGGTCGATTGGCGCGGACAGGGTTATCGACTACACCCAGGAGGATTTCACCCGGAGCGGAGAGCGCTACGACCTGATGCTGGACATAGCCGGGAGCCGCTCGTGGTCAGAGTGCACGCGCGTACTGGCGCCCCACGCCACGCTGGTCGCGGTCGGCGGTTCGGCAAACACCGTATCTGGTGGTGGGAGGACTCTGAAGCATCTCGCCGGCATACGTCTCGCTTCACTGGGTGGGAGCCGGAAAGCAGCCTTCTTTATTACGAAGCTGAATCAGGCGGATCTGCTGGTAGTACAGGAACTTCTCGAGACAGGAAGGGTGGTGCCGGTGGTTGACAGGCAGTACGAGCTAAGCGAAGTCCCGGCGGCTTTCCGCTACATGGCAGAAGGACACGCGAAAGGAAAGATCGTGATCAACGTGCGTGCCGCGGACAGTCCGGGTCAGATGCAGACTGGCATTCGTATTGAAAAGCAGCGGCCTTCGCCCAGCGTACTTGACCCTTCGATGGTGCACTGACGCGCGATTGCGGGCCTGGCATGCGGCGCGGTCGGGATCCGTGTTGGCACCGAGGCAAGCCTGGGAGCGCTTGCGCGACACGCACGTGAACGCATCGTGCGTGGAGCGTCGATCGACGGCTAGCGTTCCCTTTTACCTGACTTCAGGGTGGCGACAGTCTCGGCGATCCGTTTCGCACGCGTCTCGGGCCGTTTTGCGCCTTCGATCCAGCGAATGAAGTTCTTGCGATAAAAGGTGGGCAGGGACTCGAAGAAGCGGCGTGCGGCCGGCTCGGCGTCCAGGGCAGCAGCGATGTCCGCGGCCATGGCGCCCAGCTGCGGACCTTCGGGAGCAAGCACGACCACAATCTGTGCGCCGACGACGACGGTTGCATCGCGACACCACGCCGGCCCGAGGTCAAGCGAATGTCCACCCGCCCGCGACGTCAGCTTGCCGCGAACCTTGTGCCCGTTGATCGTGCCTGTCAGATCATAACGTTCTCTCTCACCCCACGCGGCGGCCGGATCGAACGGAAGCGTGATCGAAATGCCGCCGCCGGGACGACCCTCAGCAATGGCGGTGAATGCCTTCTCCAGACTTGTCGTCACGTCTCGGTGGCCGCGGAGTAGAGATTCATCGACAAGCAGCAACGCGTACAACAGCTTGGCTGCTGAGCGCGGCACACGTCAAAGTCCCGTGCCCTCTCGGTCGATTCTGACAGCGCGTCGACGGCCGGACCTGCCTTCCAAATGCTTCCAATTAGAGGAGGTGTCATCCTTCGCAAGCTCAGGATGACAAATCGTGCATGAAATGCTGGGAAGCATTTAGCGCAGCGCGTCAATCGACCCGGTCGCGACAATCCCTCCCACGCTGCGCGCCAGTTCCGCGTCCAGGGTTACGAACGCGTCTGCCTGCAGCTGAGTGAGGGCAACGTACTCGGCGTTGTAGGTCGAGGCCCATCCCAACTGATCCGCCAGGTCCCAGGCGCGACGCCGGAGCACGGCGTCGCCGAGGAGCCTGATCGGCATGCGCCCGATGCGGGTGAGGCGGTCGTGCGCGACGGCGGCCGGGATCTCGCCCCGCTGGACGGCCTCATGCAGAGCCGACAGCGTTTGTGAACGAAGCAGCGTCGGGGCGAGGAGCTCGTGCGCGCCTGGGACCTCGACCCCCGCGCTCGCCAGGTGGAGGACGGCGCTGGCGTCGACGACGAACCTGGTCATCGGGTACCTCAGATCGGGTGTAGGAGCGTCACAATACTACCGTACGTGGGCAGCGGGTTGGGCGTGTCCTCGCTCATCGTCTGCCTGCTCGGTGGGCGGCACCTGATGCCCACCATCCGCCTGGACGGACCGCTTGCTGGTCGAGCGGTGCTCCGACAGAACCTGATGCAATTCCCCACCTGGTAAACGGCTCGACGGTTCGGTGCAGAACGAACTGGTCTGCAGCCTGTGCGCGATCGGACCCACGCTTGCGTGGGACCCAGTGCACCGCCAGTCTCGTGGAACCTGAGAACATGAATCCTGCCGTATCGGCGTCTGGCAACCCCACTGCGCGGCTTGGATCCGCGCGTTGTTGACCCTAGTCGTTAGTCAACGTCGCGGTGGCCGAGCCCCCGAGGTTGCTGCGCACGGTGATGACCTTTGGGTTGGTGCTCGTCGCCTGGATCGTGAGCAGCCCCGCGTCCCATGTGGCATTCCTGATCGCAACCCGATGTGCCGGCGCCGGCGCGCCTGGGGTGAGGGTGACCGTTGCCGTCCTGGTAACGCTGAACCACGTGGCGGTGATGGTCCCCATGGCCGAGTTGCCCGCCGGCGTGGTCGGCGGCAAGAGCAGGGACGTCAACGAGTACCCGCTGGGATCTGTTGGAACGTGTTATCCGAGACCGATGCGGCCGTCGCTCCGCTGATACGTGCCTCGATGGCGCTGACAGCGACATCCTCCAGGGTGAGGGCACGCCGATGTCGATCTCGACGTGTGCCGTTCGTAATAAGGTGCGCGGTGGAACCGACCCACGGCCAACCATAGGAGGAGTCCAACGATGACGCGGTACATGTTGTCCGTTCACAGTGTCGAGGGCGAGGTGCGGGAACCGATGAGTCCCGAGGACATGCAACACTCCTGGCAGCAAATCGGCATCCTCGAGGCAGAGATGAAGTCGACTGGCGCGTGGCTCTTCTCCGGCCGGCTGCACGAACCCGAGACCGCCACGGTCGTACGCGTGGCCAACGGCGAGATACTGACCACCGACGGCCCGTTCGCCGAGGCGAGGGAACACCTGGGCGGCTTCTACATCATCAACGCCGAGGACCTCGACGCCGCGCTTGCATTGGCGTCGAAGGTCACCCGAGTCATCGGCGCACCCATCGAGGTGCGTCCGTTCGCAGATTTTGCGGATGAACCCAAGGGTTGACGATGGCAGGTATTGACGAAGCCGCGATGGGCCGAATTTTTCGCGACAATTCGGGCCGATCGGTAGCTACCCTGATCCGCGTCTTCGGTGATATCGACGTGGCCGAAGATGCGGTGCAGGAGGCGTACGCCGTGGCACTGAGCAAGTGGGCGCGGGACGGCCCGCCGCCCAACCCCGGCGGCTGGATCACGACCACCGCCCGCAAGCGCGCGATCGAT
Source organism: Chloroflexota bacterium (assembly GCA_005883405.1). GTDB lineage: Bacteria > Chloroflexota > UBA6077 > UBA6077 > CF-72 > CF-72. The sequence continues at coordinate 9,283 of VBGG01000242.1, forward strand.
CGTTTGCGTCGCGAGTCCCGTGAACGCGAGCTCCTGGGTCGAATGGCGGTGAGCTCACTCGGAAACGACGATCACGACATACCCGAGGAGACGGGACCTGTGCAGGATGACCGGCTGCGCCTCATCTTTACCTGCTGCCACCCGGCACTGTCGACCGAGGCGCAGGTGGCGCTCACGCTTCGCCTGCTCGGTGGGCTGTCGACCGAGGAGGTCGCGCGCTCTTTCCTGCTCGCCGAACCGACAATGGCCCAGCGGCTCGTGCGGGCCAAGCACAAGATCAAGGCTGCCCGAATTCCCTATCGGGTGCCGGCGGACCACGAACTACCCGACCGCCTGCGCGCGGTCCTGTCCGTCGTCTACCTGATTTACAACGCCGGGCTGAACAGTCCAACGGAACGTGGCCTGTGCGCAGAAGCAATCCGTCTCGGACGCCTGCTGAGCACGCTGATGCCAGACGAACCTGAGGTTGCGGGTCTCCTGGCGCTGTTGGTCCTGACTGAGGCTCGACGCGCATCGCGAATTCGGGCTGACGGCTCGCTCGTGGTGCTCGGCGAGCAGGACCGCTCACGCTGGGATCGGACGGCCATCGAGGAGGGACAACGGATCGTCCGTTGGTGCCTGCGGCGCAACCAACCAGGACCATATCAGCTGCAAGCCGCGATCAACGCCGTGCACGCGGACGCCGCGACTGTCGAGGACACGGATTGGTCGCAAATCGTCGCCCTGTACGACCAGTTGCTTGCCGTCGCCCCCACGCCTGTGGTGGCGCTCAACCGCGCGGTCGCAATCGGCGAGGCGCGCGGTCCCGAGGCGGCGTTGGCATTGGTACATGAGTTGGACTTAGAGAATTACTACCCATTCCACGCCACACGAGCCGATCTGCTGCGGCGGCTGGGCCGTGAGAGCGAAGCCGCCGCCGCGTACGCACGCGCCGCCGCGCTGGCGCCGACGGACGCCGAGCGGGATTTTCTCAGGCGCGGTGGCCGAGGGCATCGTCCATAGCGACTCCTGCTTTTCATGCATGCATCGCCGCGGCGTTGCCCTCGGACGTGCGCAGGGGTGAGCGCCGTCGCTCAAGGGTGCAGATTCGGCAGCGCGTACAGACAGCACACGGACCGCGGCCATTTCATCACCTCACGTATATATGCACCGACGAGACGGCGGGGGTGTGCCATGCGGCAGCCGGCCCACCAGCGATGGCCGTCGTCTGCGGCGTGTATACTCCAGGCTAATGGCCAGGTCGAGCCGTTCGCATAGTTTGCTTCAGCCCCTGCTTGGGGGCTGTCGGTCCTAGCCATTGGTGCGCCCGTTCGGGCGCCAT
>VBGG01000244.1 GCA_005883405.1 Chloroflexota bacterium
GTTGTCGCTGCTGGTCAGCGAATACCCGCTGCTCAGCGTGCGCGAGATGCGCGCATTGATCTTCGAGCCGGTGCTGTTCTTCTGGCTACTTCATACGCTGCGAGGCAGCTCACCCTGGGCGCTGGGCGGTTTTCTGGCCGGCGCGAGCATCACCGCGCTGGCGGCCGTGGCGCAGGGGCCGCTGGGCCTCGGTGGAACGCCCGCTGAAGGCGTGCTGCGCGCCCAGGCGTGGTATCCGTCGGCCAATCACCTGGCGCTGATGCTCGGCCGCGCCTGGCCGTTCCTGGCGGCCGCCGCCGTCGCCCGCTGGCCGCTCGCCTGGCTGCCGGCCGGGCTCGTCGGCCTGGCGATCGTCCTGACATTTTCGACCGGTGGCTGGCTCGGAGCGCTGGCTGGAACGTTGGTGGTGGTCGCCGCGCTCTACCGTCGGCGGACGGCGGTGAGTTTCGGCGCAGCCGCGGCCGTGGTGCTGGTGGCCGTTAGCGCTCTGGCCATCGGCGGGCTTCTCCCGGAGCGGCTGAACCCGTTGCGCCAGACAGGCGGCTTTCGTCTCGACCTGTGGCTCTCGTCGCTCGTCTACCTGCGGGTGGGCGCAGCGGCCGAGCCGAACCTCTCCCACCCGCACAACTGGCTGCTCCACATGTGGCTCGAGCTGGGGCTGCTCGGGCTGCTCGCGTTCCTCTGGCTACTGGTCAGGTTCTGGCGCCACCTTCGTGCATCGAGCAGAAGTTGGCTAGCTGCTGGCGCCGCAGGCGCGATGGCCGATCTGCTCGTCCACGGCGCGATCGACAACAGCTACTTCCTGGTCGATCTGGCGTTTGTGTTCTGGCTGTGTCTGGCGCTCGTCGGCATGCCTCAGGCCGGCGAAAACGCCATCATAAAAACCAAAGGTAGAATCGACACCACGTGAGAGCCCTCGTCACAGGTGGGGCCGGCTTTATCGGCTCGCACCTGTGCCACCAGTTGCTTGTCAGCGGGTGGTCTGTCATTTGTCTGGACAACTTTGCCTCGGGAATGCACCGGAGCGTTGCCCGGCTGCTCGAGCACCCCGATTTCCGTCTTGTCGAGCGCGACGTGTCCGCGGGCCCGCTGTCTGACGACTTCAGGGCCGATCGCTACTTCCACCTCGCCAGCCCGGCCAGCCCGAACCCGTACACGCCGCGTAGCTACATGGCTCAGCCACTCGAGACGGCGATGGTCAACTCGATCGGCCTGCGCCATGTGCTCGACCTGGCCCATCGCCACGGCGGCCGTGCGCTGTTCGCTTCGACGTCAGAGATCTATGGCGACCCGCTCGAGCATCCGCAGCGCGAAGAGTACTGGGGCAACGTGTCGTCGACCGGTCCCCGTAGCTGCTACGACGAAGCCAAACGCTTCGGCGAAGCGCTGTCCATGATCTATCTGCGGAAATATGCGGTCGACGTGCGGCTGATTCGCATCTTCAACACCTACGGGCCAAATATGGATCCGGAGGACGGCCGGATGTTGCCCAATTTCATCACCCAGGCGCTCTCGAACAGGCCGCTCACGATCTACGGCGATGGGCACTACACGCGTTCGCTCTGCTACGTTCAGGACTTGCTCGAGGGGATGCTGGCGGTGATGGAGTCGGAGCGCCCGGACGCCGGCGGGCGCGTCTACAACCTGGGGAATCCCGAAGAGCACACGATTCTGGAGTACGCGAAGATGGTCCTGGAGTTGATTCCATCAAGCTCCTCCACGATCTCGTACCTGCCGCCCGTTCCGGACGACCCGAGCCGACGGCAGCCGGATATCAGTCGCGCCAGATCGGAGCTCGAGTGGGAGCCGCGCATGCCGCTGCGCGAGGGGCTGGCGAGGACCATCGACTACTTCCGAGAGGTCACGACCCCTCGCTGATGGCGGCCGTTTCAGGGTTCCGGGTTCCGGGTTCCGGGTTCCGGGTTTTGGCTCACGCGCGGAACGCTGAACGCGGAACCCGGAACGTGCTGACCGCACTGGCCATCGTTGCCCTGGGCTTGCTGGTCGCCCTCCCCGAGCAGTCGCAGGATGCGCTGCTGGTTGTCGTTGGCGCCGGCGCAACCGTCGCGGCGTTCATCCAGCCGCTGGTTGCACTGCCTTTGCTCCTGTTCGCCGTGCCGTTCGGTGGTCTGACGCGCGGATCCAGCGGCGATACGTCGAGCGATCTGTCGTTTGGCGCAGCCGAGCTGATGGTCGCGTTGTTGACGGCGGCGTGGCTGGCTCGAGGCGTGCGCCGCCACGCGATCAACCTCCGCCCGGGCGCCATTGTCGTGGCGGCGCTGGCGATGGTCTGCCTGGCGGCGTTCTCGATCGCCTACGCGCAGGATCGAGCGCTGGCCATCAAGGAATCACTGAAGTGGCTGGAACTCCTGCTCGCGCTGGCGATCGTGGTCGATCTGTCGAGGGAGCCGGGCGCCGCGCGCTGGGTGATCGGGGCGATGTTCGTGGCCGCCGCAGCCGAGGCGACTTACGGCGCCGTGCAATTTCTGACCGGCAGCGGCCCAGGCGCCTTCGAGCTGCAGGGCGCGCTGCGCGCATTCGGCCATTTCGATCAACCCAACCCGTTCGCCGGGTACCTGACGACCATTCTCCCGTTAGCGGTGTGTATGGCACTGTGCCGAGCGAATCCGGGCCCGTTTCGCTGGCTGGCGCTTTGCGCGACCGCGCTCATGGCGATCGGCATTGGCCTGAGCCAGTCGCGCGGCGCGTGGCTCGGCGCGGCGGTCGCGGGCGTGTCGCTGTTGCTGGCATGGAGCCCGTTCACGCGGCGCTTGCTGATCCCGGTCGTGCTCGGCGGCGCGCTCACGCTGGCGCTCGCTCTGACAGGACTGCTGCCGGCGGCAATTCTCGACCGGCTGGCGCAAACGGTCGAATACTTCGGCGTCTTCGACGTGCGAACCGTCCAATTGACAAGCGAGAACTGGGCCGTCGTGGAGCGGATGGCTCACTGGCAGGCCGGCTGGTACATGTTCCTCGATCACCCGTGGCTCGGGGTGGGCGCCGGCAACTACGCCGCCGCGTATCCCGACTACTTCGTCGCCACCTGGCGCGAGGCGCTGGGCCACGCGCACAACTACTACCTCAACATCGTGGCCGAGCTGGGCGTCGTCGGCGGCGCGGTACTGGTCTGGCTGCTCGGGCTGAGCTTCGTCCAACTCGGTGGCGCTCTGGTGCGCTCGGAGGCCGCGCGTAACGACTTCTGGCGCGCGCTGCTGGCAGGCGTCTTTGGCGGATTGGTGGTGTTCTGTGTCCACAACCTGTTCGACAGCCTGTTCGTGCACAGCGTGAACGTCCAGCTCGGGGTGCTGCTCGGGCTCGGCCTGGTGGCGGCCGACCGCGTCGGCACACGGATGCTCAGCGCGGTGGCGGAATGACCCTGCGCGGCACGCTCGAAGAAGCGGAGCCACAGGGCGCCACGGTCGAAGTCGAAGAGGCGCCGCCGCCGTCACTTGGACGGCGCTTCCTCAATCTGCGCACGCTGCTGTCGTTCGCGCTGGGCTTCGCCATCCTGGCGTTCCTGTTCACCCGGGTGCAGATCGACGTGGGCGCCATCCTGGACTGGGCGCGTCAGGCCAATCCGGCCCTGCTGCTGCTCGCGTTCATCGCGTTCTACGCGACGTTTCCGATTCGAGCGCTGCGCTGGCGACGGCTGCTCGACAACGTCGAGCTGTACACGCACGAAGAGGGCGGCCGACGTCAGGGCATTCCCGCGCTGGCGGAGATCATCTTCCTCGGCTGGTTTGCCAACTGCATCGTGCCGGCCAAGCTCGGCGACGCGTATCGCGCCTATCTGCTCAAGCTCAACGCCTCGGTGTCGTTCTCGACCACGATTGGCACCATCTTCGCCGAACGCATCATCGACGTCGTGGTGCTCTTCCTGCTGATGCTCGCAGCCACCGGCCTGTCGTTCGGGCGTGCCGTGCCGACCGAGGTGCTGGTGCTGATGCAGGTCGGCCTGGGATTGGTCGTACTGGTGGTGATCGGCCTGGTCAGCATGCGCCGCCTGCGGCCACTGATCGAACGTTTGCTGCCTGTGCGCTTTCATAGCCAGTACGCGCGCTTCGAGCACGGTACGCTCAACTCGTTCCGCGGGATCCCAGGTCTGGTGGTCCTGACGGGTGTGGCCTGGTCGGGCGAGGTGGCCCGGCTATTCCTGGTGACCCTGTCACTGGGACTGGGCAGCATCGCTCCCAGCGTCGTCGTCTTTGTGGCCCTCGCATCCGCGCTCATGACCAGCTTGCCGCTCACCCCCGCCGGGCTGGGTTTTGCCGAAGGCGAGATCGTCGGCATTCTGCTGCTCGCGCAAGGGGCTGGTCTCGCGCCGGGCGTCACCGACCACGCCGCGGCCAGCATCGCGTTATTGGACCGCGGCATCAGCTACTGGAGCCTGATCGCGGTCGGCCTGGTCGTATACCCCCTGTCCCGTCGCAAATAGCTGTCGGCTGACGGCTGATAGCTGACGGCTCGTTACACTCAGCCCGAGGCGCGCATGCGCATTGCTATTGACTACTCGGCCGCGGTCAACCAGCGGGCCGGGATCGGACGCCTGGTGCGCAATCAGGTGCTCGCGCTGGCAGATCTCGACCACGTCAACGACTACAGACTGGTGTACGCCCGCCCCAACCGGGGCAGCGTGCCGCAATTCCCGCGCGCCCGTAATTTCGAGCGCCGCGAGGTCGGTTTGCGCGAGCGCTGGCTGACCATCCTGTGGCACCGCGCCAGGGTGCCGCTGCCCGCGGACTGGTTCAGCGGACCGGTCGACGTGTACCACTGCCCCGACTTCGTCCTTCCGCCACTGCGCCACGCGCGAGGCATCCTGACCGTGCACGACCTGGCCTTTCTGATGCGGCCCGACTGCGCCGATGACCGCCTGCGCGCGTACCTGGAAGAAGTCGTGCCACGCTCGGTCAGACGTGCCGACTTCGTCATCGCCGACTCTGAGAACACGCGGAACGACCTGGTGGTGCTGCTCGGCGTGCAGCCGGCCTCGGTGGCCGTGGTGCCGGGGGGCGTCGAAGCGCGCTTCGCGCACGTCACCGACGCCGATGAGCTGAGTCGCGCGCGGCACAAGCTCGGCGTAGGGGACGCGCCGTTTGTGCTGGCCATCGGCGTGATCGAGCCGCGCAAGAACCTGAATCGGCTGATGGACGCATTTCACGATCTGAAGCAGCGCGCGAGTGTGCCGGCTGACCTGAAGCTTGTGCTCGCGGGCGGCAACGGCTGGCTCTACGACGGCATTTTCGAGCACCATGCCGCATCGCCGATCCGCGAGGACATCCTCCTGCCGGGGTTCGTGCCGGACCAGCTGCTGCCCGCGATCTACTCGGCGGCCGAGGTGCTGGCATTTCCGTCGCTATACGAAGGCTTTGGCTTGCCCGTGCTCGAGGCGATGGCGTGTGGCACGCCGGTGGTCGCCTCGCGAGCCTCGTGCCTGCCCGAGTTGGCCGAAGGCGCCGCGCTGCTGATCGATCCAACGAATGTCGATGCGCTGACGGACGCACTCGAGCTCGCCATCACCGATCCCGAGCTTCGCGCCCAGTTGATCGAACAGGGCCGCCAGCGCGCGGCCGAGTACTCGTGGCGACGCGCCGCCACGGCGCTGCTGGACGTCTACCGCAGGGTCGCGCTCGCGTGAGGATCGGCATCAACGCGCTGTTCCTGCAGAAGCCGGCCACCGGCATGGGCCAGCACCTGCTCCACCTCCTCGAAGGGCTGGACTCGCTCGACGAAAAGGACCAGCAGTACATGCTGCTGGCCCCGCGCTTCAGGCGCGCCTACACCGTTCGCGCGCCCCAGTTGTCGGACCGCTTTCGGGAGGTCGAGGTGGTCAGCGCCCTGGCGCGGCTGGGCGAAAACGTCGAGCAGGTGTGGTGGGAGCAGGTCGGCATCGTGCTGGCCGGCATGCGCGAGAAGATCGACCTGCTGCACTGTCCCTACTGGTCGAACCCGGTCTGGTCGCCCTGGCCAACGGTCGTCACGGTCCACGACGTCATCCAGTTCGTCCTGCCTGAATACGCGTGGCGCAAGATCAGTCGGCTGTATTTCGGCCTGGTTTCGGCTGGCGCGCGGCGGGCGGACGCGGTGATCACCGTGTCGCAGTGCTCGAAGCAGGACATCATGAAGATCCTCGGGCTGGGACCCGAGCGCATTCACGTCATCGGTAACGCCGTCGACGCAAGCCTGTTCCCGGTGCGCGACGCCTGGCTGTTGGCCAAGGTCCGCGAGCGCTACGGCATCGCCCCGCGCTTCGTGCTGTATTTCGGCGGCTTCGACATGCGCAAGAACGTGCCGCGCCTCATCGAAGCGTACGGACAGCTACCCGAGCGACTCAGACGTGAGTACCAGCTGGTGATTGCCGGCCGCTACCAGTATCTCGGCCACCCGCTGTACCCCGATCCGCGGGAGACGGTCCGACGTCTTGGCCTGCAAGGCAACGTCATCTTCACCGGCCAGATTCGTGAGCAGGACAAGGCGCCGCTCTACAGCGCGGCCACCGTTTTTGCGTTTCCTTCGCTGTACGAAGGCTTCGGCATGCCGGTCCTGGAGGCGATGGCGTGTGGCACGCCCGTGGTGACCTCGGACGTCTCGGCGCTGCCTGAGGTGGCGGGTGATGCTGGCTCACTCGTGGATCCGTACTCGTCCGAAGCGATCTGCGCGGCACTTTCCGAGCTGCTCGAAAGCGCCGCGCGGCGCGACGAGCTCGCCCGCCGCGGACTCGAGCGCGCGCGTCGCTTCACCTGGCCGCAGGTAGCCGAGCAGACCGTCCGCGTCTACAAGCAGATCCTTTGCGGACCATGATCGTTCGCGCGTTCGCGCGTTCGCGCATTCTCGCGTTCGCGCGTTCGCGCGTTCGCGCGTTCGCGCGGCAGGAATGCAGGAACGCGCGAACGCGAGAACGCGAGAACGCGTGAGGGTCCTCATCGTCTCGAAGATCCTGGTCGTCGCGGCGTACCGCCGCAAGCTTGACGAGATCGCCGCGCGACCCGAAGTCGAGCGCCTGCTGGTGGTCACCCCACCCGCGTGGCAGGAGCCGCGCGGCCGCACCGTGGGTCTGGAGCCTTCAGGCGGGGCGCCCGCTTACGACCTGCGCGTCGAGCCGATCTGGTTCAACGGCTCGTACCACCTTTTCTTGTGGCCGCGTCTGGGCCGTCTTATGCGCGAGTTTCGGCCCGACCTGGTCCACATCGACGAGGAGCCCTACAACCTGGCGACCGCCCATGGCACCTGGCTGGCCGAACGAAGCGGCGCCCGTTCGCTCTTCTTCACCTGGCAGAACCTGCTGCGCCGCTACCCACCCCCATTCAGCTGGTTCGAGCGCAGCGTGTTCGGCCACAGCGCGTACGCCATCGCTGGTAGCACTGAAGCGCTCAAGGTGCTGCGCTCCAAAGGCTACACAGGGCCAGGCAGCGTGATCCCCCAGTTCGGCGTCGATCCGGACCTGTTCTCACCTGGTCCATCGAAGCCCGACGAGCCGCCCGTGGTAGGCTTCATCGCCCGGTTGGTCGAGGAGAAAGGCCTCCTGGTTTTGCTCCAGGCGCTCGCGGACCTTCCGGGCTATTGGCGCCTGCACGTCATTGGAAGCGGTCCACTGGAGGCGAAAGCGCGGCGTCGGGCCACGCGCCTCGGCTTGAGTGAGCGCATCACCTGGGAGCGTGGTGTGCCATCCACGCTGGTACCCGAACGTCTGCGCACGTTCACCCTGCTCGTGCAGCCGTCTCTGACGCGGCGCCACTGGAAGGAGCAGTTCGGTCGGGCCGTCGTGGAAGCCATGGCGTGCGGCGTGCCCGTGGTTGGATCGGCCTCGGCAGAGATACCCAACGTGATCGGCGATGCGGGGCTGGTCGTGCCTGAAGGCGATCCGCTGGCGTTGCGCGAAGCGATGGCGCGCCTGTTGGCCGATCGCGACTTGCGCGAAGACCTGGCTCGGCGGGGCCGCGCGCGGGTGCTCGCTTGTTACACACACGAGCGGATCGCCGAGCACACCGTTCGCGCCTACCAGGCGGCGCTCGAAACTCAGCCAAGAGGCTCCGCGGTGCGGCCCAACGTCTGCTGACAGACCCCGGTCCACGAGTCGTCTGGTGCTACGGCTACCATCGTCCCGTGGCTCTCGCTAGTGGTGGGCGCGCATTTCTGGCCGCACTCGTGGTGTTGATGGCGTTGGCGGCCTGTTCACAGGGGGCCGCGCCAGTGGTCGACACCAGCGTCACGGCGGCGCCTGCCATCGAAGCCGCCAGACCCGCGGCGAGCGCTGAAGGACGCTTCAACCCGACCGAGGCAGTCGGCGGCGGCGCTGCCGGGTCCAATGTCATCTCAGCGGATGAGCTGGCACGAATCTTCGCCGCCGTGCCGCAGGTGAGCCAACTGAAGCTGTCGGCCAATTCCAGCCCGCCCGGCGCGACGGGGCCCGACGTGGCGACGGTTTCGGTAGTCGCTCAGGATAGTGGCGGGCTGCTGAAGGGCCTCAACGCGGCGGCGAAACAGACGCTCGGCGATGGCATCCTGACCGCGGCGGGCACGGCATGGCCAAACGCAAGCGTGTCGCTGCTCGTCAGCGACCCCGCGGGCAGCGGCGGCACCATCATCGGCAACCGCCCTAAGGGCGGCCCGAATACGGTCCTTGCCACCTGACGGGTTCCGCGTTCCGAGTTCCGCGTTCCGAGTTCCGAGTTGGGAGTTGCGCCGAAGCTAAACCCGGAACCCGGAACCCGGAACGAACTTGACGCCCGAACTGGCGGGTGCGATTATTCCGCCGCCACTGCCAAAAGGGGCAGGATCACAGCTCCTTTCTGAGAGGGGGACGCCCATACCGGCAAAGTCGCCGGTTCCGATAGGCCGCCCGCGTTTGCTGGCGCGGGCGGTTTGCTGTGTTCACATCCCTGGGAGGCCGATCCGGCAATGAGGAGAAGTGCGGTTGTGAGACGTTTTGCATCTCTAGGAGTAGCGCTCGCGCTGGCCGTCGGTACGCTGGTACCGATTGCCCACGCCCAGACATCGGGCAAGACGCTGGTCCTTGGCTTCACGCAGGAGCCAGACACGTTCGTCGCGGGCGAAGGCAATGAATACGTCACGCAGGTCGTAGACAACCTGGTGTACAGCCAGCTGGTGGTCATCGATGACCAGATGCGGCCGATCGCCGATCTGGCGGTCGATGTACCGACCCTGGACAACGGCGACGCGGTTATGGTCGGCGATGGCGCGGACCAGCACCTGGAAACGACGTTCCATCTCAGGCAGGACGCCAAGTTCAGCGATGGCACGCCGTTTACCGCTGAGGACGTCGTGTTCAGCTGGAAGCTGACGCTGAACCCGTTGTGGAGCGCCTCGGCAGGCAACGATCTCGAGTCGAAGTACTCGGATGTGGTCGCCAAGGACCCGCACACGGTCGTCTTCAAGATGATGAGCGAAAGCCAGGCCAAGGCGGCCGGTCAATCCGACCAGAAGGGACCAGTGGTTCACCCCTTCTACCTCTATGGCCTGCCGGACGTGTTCATCTATCCATCGAAGCGGATGAATCCGCTTGTCGACTTCGATCCACAGAACTCGGCCAAGCTCAAGGACCTGTTGTCCGGCGTCTACAGCCGCCAGCCCATCGGCACTGGACCCTACACGCTCGACGGGTGGGATGCGGGCGTCCAGATGACGTTCCACGCGCGCAATGACTACTTCCGCGGCAAGCCTGCGATCGACACCATCATCGTGCGTGGCTTTGAGGCTGCCAAGGAGACGCTGATCTCGCAGCTGCAGGCAGGCGACATCCAGACGATCGGTACCGAGACGCTCGACGTGTCTGACGTCGACGCCATCAACGCGATTCCAGGCGCCAAGGCGTACGTCCGCGCTGGCACGACCATCGAGCACATCGACCTGAACCAGGAGAATGCGATCCTGGGCGATAAGCAGGTGCGAAAGGCGATCGCCTTCGCGCTTGATCGTAATGATCTGGTCAACCGCACTCTGTCGGGGCAATCGGCAGTGGCCGACAGCCTGGTCCCGCCGATCTCGCCGTTGTTCAACCCCGACACGCCGAAGTACGGCTTCAATCCCGATCAGGCGAAGTCGATCCTGGACTCTGACGGCTGGACCCCCGGCTCAGATGGCATCCGCGTCAAGAACGGCCAGCGGCTGAGCCTCAAGTACCAGAGCACCGGCTCCGCACTGCGCAAGAAGGTCATGCCGTTGGTCAAGGATCAGTTGGCGGCAGTCGGCATCGAGGTCAACATCGACCAGCTGCCCGCGCAGGCCTACTTCGGGATCAATGGCCCGCTGCGCGCCGGCTCGCTGGAGATGGCCGAGTACGCCGACGTTGGCAGCCAGGACGCTGGTACCGATGCCGTGCAGAAGTACGCCAGCCGCTTCATCCCCACCGCCGCGAACAGCTTCGCTGGCGGCAACTACACGCGCTGGAAGAACCCCACGGCCGACGCCGTCATCAACCAGGAGTCCACCTCGCTGGTTCCGAGTGCGCGCCAGTCGGCGATGGCCCAGCTGCAGCTGCTGATGGCTGACGAGCTGCCGACCATCCCCCTCTTCTTCCGCCCGAACGTGTCTGCCGCGTCGAACCGCATCGCCAACTTCAAACCTGAGTTCGCATCCAACGGCTACACCTGGAACGTGTGGGAGTGGGATCTGCGATAACGGTATACGTGGGGGGTCGCACGATCCCCCACGCGTAACCTATGACACGCTTTCTTGTTCGCCGCAGCATCGAGATGGGCGTTACGCTGGTGCTCGCCTCGGTGCTGCTTTTTGGCATCCTCAACCTGGCGCCCGGCGGACCGTTCGACGCGCGCATCGCGGCGTCACACATCCAGGACACCACCTATCTCGAGCGCTTGAACAAGATGATCGGCCTCGATAAGCCGATGCACGAGCGCTACCTGAACTGGGTCGGCAACGTACTGCACGGCAGTTTGGGTGAGTCGTGGAACATCGCCCGCGGCCAGCAAGTCAACGTCATCATTGGCACGCGGCTACCCAATACCGTCATGCTGATGACGACGGGCCTGGTATTTTCGCTGCTGATCGCCATCGTCATCGGGACCATCTCGGCCGTTCGGCAGTATTCGCTTCTGGACAACCTGTTCACGGCGTTTGCGTTCTTTGGCATCTCGATCCCGGCGTTCTGGTTCGGCTTGATCATGCTCAAGTTCTTTGGGCTCGACCTGAAGATCTTCCCGGTCGGCGGCCTGTACAGCGTCGGGCATCAGGATGATCTCATCGATCGCATGTGGCATCTGATCCTGCCGATGATCGTGCTGTCGCTGCTGCAGGTCGCGCAGTGGAGTCGCTTTTTGCGGTCGAGTCTGCTCGAAACATTGCGTCAGGACTACATTCGCACCGCTCGCGCAAAAGGGCAGGTTGAACGCCTGGTGTTGTTCCGCCACGCATTCCGCAATGCCATGATCCCGCTCGTTACCGTCATGGCTCTGGCCATTCCGACCCTGTTCGGTGGCGCGATCTTCACCGAAACGATCTTCAACTGGCCCGGTATGGGCCAGTTACTGGTCGGCGCGGTCGGCGCGCAGGACTGGCCCGTGGCGATGGGCGTCGTCATCATCACCGCCGGGCTTACCATCGTGGCTAACTTCGTCGCCGACGTGGCCTACGTCGTCGTCGATCCTCGCATCAGGTACTGAGCGTGGCTACCACCGTTTCCGAGCCGTCCAACGTCCTGTCGGTCCCAGCGCCAGCCACCCCCGTTGTGGAGGAGCGGGTCAAGGCGCGGGGCGAGTTTGCGATCGTCTGGAGTCGTTTCCGACGTCACCAATTTGCGCTGGTCGGCCTGGGTGCGCTGCTCTTCATGGTCTTCGTCGCGACCATCGCGCCGGTCGCACCGTTCGGTCCCAACGAGATCGATCGCTCGATCAGCGACCCGCAGTATGTGTCGCACGGTTTCGCGCCACCCTCGGCGACACACTGGCTGGGTACCGACGAGCTGAATCGCGACATGTTCTCGCGCCTCCTGTGGGCTGGCCGAATCTCGCTCGCCGTGGGCTTCTTGACGGTCGGCATCGGCGCCACGATCGGCATCTTCATCGGCGCTCTGGCGGGTTTTTACGGCGGCTGGGTCGACACCGTGCTGATGCGAATTACCGACCTGTTTCTGTCGTTTCCGTTCCTGCCGACGCTGATTCTGATTTCGGCGATGATGCACCAGTACCGCTTCGCCGCCGACGCGACGCTGGTTCAGGTAGGCACCATCGTGGGCGTGCTGGCTTTGCTGGGGTGGATGGATACGGCACGTCTGGTGCGCGGCCAGTTCCTGTCGCTGTTGAACCGTGACTTCGTCCTCGCCGCGAGAGCGCTCGGTGCCGACGGGCGGCGGATCATGCTCGTGCACCTCATCCCGAACTCGATGGCGCCCATCATTGTCGCCGCGTCGTTGAACGTCGGCGGCTTCATCATCGCCGAGTCGGCGATTTCGTTCCTGGGCGTGGGCATCTCGCCGCCGACCGCGAGCTGGGGCAGTATGTTGGCCGACTTCCAGTCGTACCTGCGGTATTCGGCGGTAGCGGTGCTCCTGCCAGGTGGCGCCATCTTCATCACCGTGATGGCCATCAACTTCGTCGGCGACGGACTGCGGGACGCGCTCGATCCCTGGCTGCGAAACCGCTAACCGCTCGCCCATGTGGGCGGCTTTCGAGTTGCATGCCACCTCGTCGTTGCGGGCGATATCTCAGGGGAGGCTCGTAGTACTTACTACTTCTTCTGTTGCTTCCGCATGGTAGCCGCGAAGCGGCGGGCGGGCGCTCCATGCGCTGGCTGATCTTTACGTTCGTCCTGACCGCGCTGCTCCTTCCCGCGACGAAACCCGTCGCGGCCCAAACAACGCCCCAGGAAGTCAGAGTCAACTTCCTGAACCAGGGCGAGCCTGACAGCCTCGATCCCAATCGTGCGAGCTTCAAGTTCGCCAGCGAAGCGGCGGTCGTCCGTCAGGTCTTCGAGCCGCTGCTGCGTTTCGACGAGAACCTCGTGCCCCAGCCCGCCGCCGCCGAGAGCTACGACGTCTCACTCGACGGCACGGTCTATACGTTCCACCTGCGCCAGGACGGCCAGTGGAGCGACGGACAGCCCGTCACCGCGCAGCAATTCGAGTACTCGTGGAAGCGCATCCTGGATCCGCGCCTGAAGGCCGAGTACGCGCCGCTGTTCGTGGACGCGGGCATCGTCGGCGCCGACGACTACAACGCGCGCCGTACGGCCAGCGCCGACAAGGTCGGCGTACGCGCGATCGACGACTACACGCTCGAAATCCGGCTCGCCCAGCCGTTCGGCGCGCTGTCCGACCTTGCCGCTCTGTGGGTAGCCTCGCCCATACGGCCAGAGCTGGTCGCCGCCGACCCCGACGGCTGGGCGCAGGATCCGTCGACGTACCTCGGCAACGGCCCCTTCGCGATCGCCGAATGGCAGCCGCGGGACCACATCACGCTTGTGCCCAATCCGCGCTACACC
>VBGG01000240.1 GCA_005883405.1 Chloroflexota bacterium
CCCAGCCTCTCAATCCCGTTCCAGACGCGGACGGGATCGTCATCCCGGCGACGCGCGTGCGGACGTGAACCGATGTCTCCCGCGATCCAGCGCACCTCATGACCGCGCTCGCGATAGCCGCTCGCCAGGCTGGCGGCCACGGTCTCGATTCCGCCGACGTGCTCGGGGTAATAGTTGCTGGCGAGGAGGATCCGCACGCCTGTCAGCGTGCCGCGACCCGCGCGTGGTCGATCACGTCATGCTGCAGCCGCACCACCTCCAGGCCATCAACGGCTGACATGTCATGCGGTGGAACCCGCGTGCGGCACGCTTCGACAAAACGTGCGATCACGACGTCATTTCCATACGCCAGCCTACCCATGAAGTTGAGCGCTCCCGAGCGAGCAACCCCGCCCAGATGACTGGTCATCACGTCGGCCGTCGTCCTGAGGATGTGGCGGCCCAGATGCTCGCGATCGTTTCGTGTGACCACCAACACATCGCGAAAGACGTCCAGCACGGCCAGAGCCCGTGACCCGATCACGGTGAGGTGCCATTCGCTCACTGGCGCGACGAAGTTCATCGAGATCTGGGCAGGGATCGAGCCCGCGCGCATCAGCAGCGTGATCGCCGCCGGCGTGTTGCGGCCGTCCTTACCGCCGACCACATGGACCACCTCGATCTCTGGATTGGCGCCGAGAAGAGCGCGAACCAGATAGAAGAAGTGCGGCGACTCGTCGTAGAAGAGCCCCAACGGCAGCGACTCATACCACTCTGGAAGGCGACGGCGAGGATTCGAGAGCTGAGAGCCCCACAGAGCCTGGACCTCGCCCAGCCGGCCGTCCGCGATCAACTTGCGCAGGCGCAGGGTCGAGCGCGCGAACTGAAAGTTGTGCACCACGGCAAGGATCCTTCCCTCGCGCCGCGCGATGTCGCCCAGCTCGCGGGCCTGGTCGACCTCGAGCGCCATCGGCTTTTCGACCAGCACGTCCTTGCCCGCCTGGAGGTATGCCGCCGCCAGCGAGAAGTGGGTCGCGGGCGGAGTGGCGATCGTCACCGCATCGACCCGGTCGAGCCAGTGCACCGCGTGAGGTCCCTCGGCAACGGCACCCTCGGTGATGCGGAACAACGATTTCGCCCTCTCGACCCTGGCCGGGGTGTGGTCGATCACACCGACCACGTCCACGTCCGATCGCCGCTTCAGCCACGGGAGATGGCGGTGCGTGCCGACCCAGCCGAGTCCGACGACCGCAACCCGCAGGGCGCTCATATCGGGCCGGGATCGTACACCCGGGAAATGGGTCGCATCGAAAGCAACCAATCCCCGTGCATTCGGCGTTTACTTCTGCACACCAACCGGCAACCGGTCCATCGGAACGCGCCTGGAGGTATGGGGTCACTTGGGGCAGATGTGGTCGCCCGTCCGCCGACGAGCCCTGGTCGGGCTGGTCGCGGCCGTGTGCGCCGCAGCCGTCTGGGCGCCGCCCGCGCAAGCCGCATCGGCCAAAAAGAGTGGCAGCGAGATCCCATCAGTCGGCCAGCTGCAGGTCGTCAACCTCCCTCCGACCACGACCAAGCCCGACCGCAACGCCAAGACTCCCGGCAAGCCGTTCCTGGGCGCCAATGCGAAGGGTCTGGCCAAGGCCAAGGGACATGCCAAGAAGGCGGACGAGAGCGCGCCTTCCTCCACGCGCGGACCGCTCGCCGGGATCTTCAACGGGACGAACCAGCCGGGCGTGACGGCCGCCGACGAGGGCTTCTGCTGCACTCCGCCCGATCCCACGGGTGCGATCGGACCGAACAACTACGTGGAGTTCATCAACACCACGATCGCTGTGTTCAATCGCTCGCTGACGCAGCTCAGCTCGCAGGACATGGCGACCTTCGTGGCCGCGCCCTCAGGGACCAACGTCAGCGATCCTCAGGTGCAGTGGGATCCGCGCGCGGGCCGTTGGTTTTACGCAGGGATCGCTTTCGCGAGCCACAAGAACTACCTCGTCTATGGATGGTCGAAGACCGCCGACCCGAACAACCTGAGCTCCGGTTGGTGCCACTTCGCCGCCTTCACCGGCAACCAGCTCGCCGACTACCCGAAGCTCGGCCACGATGACAACTTCGTCCTCCTCGCCGCCAACCTGTACGACGACACGACCGGGGACTACGTCTTCACGACCGCCGCGATCTGGGCGCAGCCCAAGCCTCCGGCCGGAAACCTGACCACCTGTGTCGCCAACGGCTTGACCGCATTCGCCGACCCGCAGCACCGCCTGCTCAACGCCGACGGCACGTCTGCCTTCACCCCCATCCCGGTGAACATCGCGGATGCATCGCCGGTGGGTTACATCGTGGCCGGGCACAGCCCAGTCGCGCCGCTGCCCTCCGACCCGACGGGCCCGCAGACGAACGTCATGCTCTGGCACACGACGCTGCAGGGAGGACAGCCCCACCTGTTTGCCGACGGCGACCTGACGGTCGGTTCGTTCGACGTTCCGTTGTCCGCTCCCCAGCCTGGCGGCGGTCCGCCCATCGACACGCTTGACGCACGGCTGACGCAGGCCGTCGGTCACGCCGACCCGGACGCAGCGGGATCCGAAGCCATCTGGACGCAGCACGCGATCGACGGCCCGGGCGGTCGGTCGGTGGTGCGCTGGTACGAAATCCTTGGTGCGACTGGCGCTGTACGCCAGCAGGGGACCGTGCAGAGCGCCGCAGACTTCTTGTGGAACGCATCGATCTCGCCGTCGATCGCCGGCAACGACGCGGCCGTCTTCTACAACCGCGGATCGGCGACGCAGTTGGTGGCTGCGGCGGCGCAGTCCCGCACGTCGGCGACACCGGTCTCAACCTTGAACGCCGGTGAGCTTGTCCTCGCCACGAGCAGCGATGTCGACGTCGACTTCAGCTGCAGCTCGCCTTACGGGCCACCTTGCCGGTGGGGCGACTATTCGGGGGCGAGCCCGGACCCGATCAACGCCGGCGTCGTTTGGGGGACCACCCAGCTCGACGGCCAGTCGTTCTTTGGTTTCCCGCAGTGGGTCACCCAAAACTTCGCGGTCACCACCAGCGGCACGCCGCCCCCGCCGCCGATTCCCTGCACCGGCGTGACCTGGAACGCACCCAGCCCCGCTTCGCCGCAGGCCCCCGGCACGCAGATCACCTTCAGCGGGACGGCGACCGGCTGCCCCCACGCCGTCTACCAGTTCTGGGTCCAGCCACCGGGAGGCGCCTGGACGATCCTCCAGGCGTACGGCGCGAGCTCGACGGCGACATGGAACACCGCGGGCCAGGCCACCGGCACGTACATCTTCGACATCTGGGCCAAGCAATCGGGCTCGACCGCCAGCTGGGAGGCTCACATCTCGCCCAATCCCACCTACACCCTCCAGACGGGTGCG
>VBGG01000241.1 GCA_005883405.1 Chloroflexota bacterium
CGATCGGCGCGTTCGCCAGCACCGAGCCCGGCATGGGCTCCGACGTGCAAGGACTCGAGACGACCGCCCGATCGGAGGACGGCGGGTGGGTCATCAATGGCACCAAGGCGTACATCACAAATGCCGGTACCGAGCTGAGCTCGTTCGTGACCACCACCGCCATCACCGGCGAACGCAGCCCGGGCAAAAAGGAAGTCGGCTCCTTCGTCGTGCCCGTCGATGCGCCCGGCTTCGCACCGCAGCGGCCGTACGAGAAGATGGGCTGGCACGCCTCCGATACGCGCGAGCTGGCGTACCAGGACTGCCGTGTGCCTGCGGATGCCATGCTCGGCGAGCGGGGCGCCGGCGCGCGTATCTTCCTCTCGACGCTCGATGGCGGACGCATCGGAGTGGGCGCCATGGGCGTTGGCCTCGCCCAGGGCTGCCTCGACCATTCGGTGCGCTGGGCAAACCAGCGCTGTGCCTTCGGCCAGCCCATCGCGCGCTATCAGGCGGTGTCGTTCGAGCTGGCCGACCTCAAGACGCGCATCGATGCAGCGCGCGCCCTGGTTTACCGCGCCGCGGCGCTCAAGGATGCTGGCCGCCCGTACACCGAGGCGGCCGCGCAGGCGAAGTTGATGGGCAGCGAGCTCGCCGTGCACGCCGCCGACGTGGCGATGCAGGTCCACGGCGGCTACGGGTTTATGGAGGAGTCGGCGATCCCGCGCTTCTACCGCGACGCGAAGATCCTGACGATCGGCGAGGGTACGAGCGAGATTCTGAAGCTCGTCATCGCCCGCCAGATGGGGCTCTCAGTATGACTGACAACGGCATTTACATCCTGGGCGCGGCCCGCACACCCATTGGCAAGATGATGGGCAGCATGGCCACCATTCCGGCCACGCAGCTCGGCGCGGTCGCCATCAAGGCGGCGATCGAACGCGCCGCCGTCGATCCACAGGGCATCGACGAGGTGATCATGGGCCAGGTGATCCAGGCCGGCGCTGGCCAGGCGCCCGCGCGCCAGGCGTCGATCGCCGCGGGCATCCCGACATCGGCCAACGCGACCACGCTGAACAAGGTGTGCGCCTCGGGTCTGGAAGCCATCAACCAGGCCGCCCATTCGATCCGCGCGGGCGATTCGAGCATGGTCATCGCCGGTGGCATGGAGAGCATGAGTCAGGGTCCGCACCTGCTGCCCAAAGCCCGCTTTGGCTATCGCATGGGGCCGACCACGCTACAGGACTCCGTCGTGTACGACGGTCTGTGGTCGCCCTGGGACGACCACCACATGGGCATGAGCGCCGAGGCGATCGCCGAACGCCGCGGCATCACCCGTGAGGAGCAGGACGAGTGCTCGTTGCGGAGTCACCAGCGCGCCGTGGCGGCGACGAATGAGGGCCGCTTCAAGACCGAGATCGTGCCAGTCGAGGTCCCCGGCGGTAGAGGCGCAACGACGCGTGTCGAGAAGGACGAGGGACCACGTCCAGAGACGACTGGCGAGGCACTGGCGCGGCTACAGCCCGCGTTCACCCCCAGTGGCACCGTCACCGCGGGCAACGCGCCAGGCTTCACCGACGGCGCGGCCGCCGTGGTCGTAGCTGGCGCAGACCGTCTCGATGGCAGCAAGCCGCTCGCGCGGATCGTCGGCTATGCGAGCGCCGCGACCGATCCGCTGTGGTTGTTCGAGGCCCCGGAGCTCGCGCTGAAGAAGCTGTTCGACAAGACGCGTACGTCGGTGGCCGACTGGGACCTACTCGAGATCAACGAGGCGTTCGCGGCCCAGATCGTGGCCAACGGCAAAGCGCTCGGCTGGGATTGGGAGCGGGTCAATGTCAACGGCGGTGCGATCGCGCTGGGTCACCCACTCGGCGCTACGGGCGCGCGCCTGGTCGTCACCCTGCTGCACGCGCTCAAACAGCGTGGCCTGTCACGCGGCATCGCCGGGCTGTGCCACGGCGGCGGCGGAGCCGTGGCGATGGCCTTCGAGCTCGTCTGATGCGTTCCGAGTTCCGCGTTCCGGGTTCCGAGTTCCGGGTTCCCTCGTGGCGCGCACTGGAGGACGTCTGATGACAGCATCTGTGCCAAGCGAAACGCGGAACGCGGAACCCGGAACTCGGAACGATTACCCCGGTCCGTACGGCTTGAGCGAGGAGCAGGAGATCTTCAAACGCACCGTCCACGAGTTCGCCGAGCGCGAGATCGTGCCCGTGGCGCATGAGCTCGACGAGAAAGTGGAATACCCGCGGGCCACGGTCGCAAAGATGGGCCAGCTTGGGCTGCTCGGGCTACTGGTGCCCGAGGAGTACGGCGGTGCGGGCGCGAGCACGCTCGACTACGTGCTGGGCATGGAGGAGATCTCCTGGGCAGACGCCTCTCACTCTGTCGTCATGTCGGTCAACAACTCGCTGGTGTGCGAGCCGATCCTGCGCTTCGGCGCCGAAGAGCAGAAGCGTCGCTTCCTGGTTCCGCTCGCGGGCGGCGAGTACGTCGGCGCGTACTGCTTGAGTGAGCCGACGTCAGGGTCGGACGCGTCCAACATGAGCACGCAGGCGCGGCGCGATGGGGACGGCTGGGTTCTGAACGGCACCAAGTCGTGGATCACCAATGGCGGCGAGGCCGGCGTGTATCTGGTCTACGCCTTGAGCAATCCGAACGTGCCGAAGTCGCGCGGCATCACCGCGTTCCTGGTACCTGCCAACACCCCAGGCTTGCGCGCCGGCAAGAAGGAGAAGAAGCTCGGCATCCGCGCCTCGAGCACCACCCAGATCTTCTTCGAGGACTGCCGCGTGCCCGCCGACGCGGTGATCGGAACCGTCGACGAGGGCTTCAAGATCGCGATGGCGACGCTGGATGGCGGCCGCATCGGGATCGGCGCGCAGGCGCTTGGCATTGCGCAGCGCGCGTTGGACGAGTCCGTGCGCTATTCGAAGGAGCGCGAGGCCTTCGGCCATCCAATCGCCGATTTTCAGGGTCTGCAGTGGCGCATGGCGGATATGGCCACCCGCGTCGAATGCGCGCGGCTGCTCGTCTATCGCGCGGCGCGGATGAAGGACGCGGGTCAGTCGTTTTCGAAGGAAGCCAGCATGGCCAAGCTGTTCGCGTCGGAAACGGCGATGTTCTGTGCGCACGCCGCCGTCCAGATGTTCGGCGGCTACGGCTACGTGCGCGAGTATGCCGTCGAGAAGCTGTTCCGCGACGCCAAGATCACCGAGATCTACGAAGGCACCAGCGAGGTCCAGCGCCTGGTCATTTCGCGGCACGTCCTTCGCTAGCCGATGGCCATCGCTGGTCAAACCCTCGTCTTCTATGGGGATGGCAAGGGCAAGACGTCAGCCGCCTTTGGTGTGGCCCTGCGCGCTGTCGGCCGCGGGTGGAAGGTGCTGATGATCCAGTACACCAAGATGGGCGAGTGGCCCAAGGGCGAGCCGATGGGCGAGATCAACGGCGCCAAACGCCTCGCGCCCGACTTCGAAGTGGTCTCGACCGGAATCGGCTTCGTCAACATCTTTGGCGACACGTACACACTCGACGAGCACCGCGCCGCGGCCCAGAGGGGACTCGAGCTCTACAAGGAACGGGCCGCGTCTGGCCAATACAACCTCATCATCCTCGACGAAGCCATCGGCGCGGTCTCGCAGGGCCAGTGGGATCTCGAGCAGCTGCTCGACATCATTCGCCAGAAGCCGCGTGAGCTGAATCTGTTGATCACCGGCCACGATGACGACAAGAAGTTCATCGACCAGCTCGTGGCCGTGGTCGATCTCGCGACCGAGATGCGCAAGGTCAAGCACCCCTTCGACGAGGGCCACCAGGCGCGTAAGGGCCTGGACTACTGAGGACCGACGCTGGCGCGCGCCATCATCACGACCGATTGATTGTCACGACCGATTGATTGTCACGACCGATTGATTGTCACGACCGATTGATTGTCACGACCGATTTGATTGACATCCGCCCGCGAAGTGCGGCTCGCGCGGTTTCGGCCGATCCTAACCAGCGCGACAGCCCGCAAACCGGGCAGACCTGGCCTTCCGAGGCACTAGACTAATCGTCATGGTCGACGGTGCGGTCCAGCTGCCCCTGTTCGACGACGCGCGTCAGGCGTACAACGAAGCGGCGAAGCGCCAGCCTGAGCGACCGATGCGGTTCATGACCACGTCGTCGGAGCCCATCGAGCGGCTGTACACACCCGAGAATTTCCGTGAAGCCGAGTACCTGGAAAAACTCGGATTCCCGGGCATGTGGCCATACACGCGTGCCGTTCACGCGACGGGGCATCGCGGCAAGCTGTGGACGATGCGTATGTTCGCCGGCTTCGGCAATGCGGAAGAGACCAACGCGCGCTTCAAGTATCTCTTAGCCCACGGCAACGCCGGTCTGTCCGTCGCCTACGACATGCCGACGCTCTACGGCTACGACACCGACGATCCCAAAGCCGAAGGCGAGTTCGGCACCTGCGGCGTCGCCGTGTCATCGCTGGCCGACATGGAGATCCTGTTCGAAGGTATTCCGCTCGACGAAGTCACCACGTCGATGACCATCAATAGCCCCGCTGCGATGATCTGGGCGATGTATCTGGTCAACGCCGAAAAACGCGGCATCCCCTGGGACAAGCTGTCGGGCTGGTGGTCGACACCTTCGAGTACGGCGCCCGCCATGTGCCGCGCTGGAACACCATCTCGATCAGTGGCTACCACATCCGCGAAGCAGGCGCGACCGCGCTGCAAGAGCTCGCCTTCACGCTGGCTGATGGTATCCAGTACGTGCAGGCCGCCGTCGATGCTGGTCTGGATGTGGATTCGTTTGCGCCGCGGCTGTCCTTCTTCTTCGACGTTCACAACGACTTTCTCGAAGAGATCGCCAAGCTCCGCGCCGCGCGGCGTATCTGGGCCAGGGTCATGCGCGAACGTTTCGGAGCGCGCAACGAACGATCGTTGTGGTGTCGCTTTCACTGCCAGACGGCGGGCGTGAGCTTGTTCGTCGAGCAGCCCGAGAACAACATCGTCAGGACGACGATTCAGGCGCTCGCGGCGGTGCTTGGCGGAACGCAGTCACTACACACCAACAGCATGGATGAAGCGATGGCTCTGCCGTCTGAAAAAGCGGTACGCATCGCGCTTCGGACGCAGCAAATTATCGCGTACGAGAGTGGCGTTCCCAACACGGTTGACCCATTGGGTGGCAGTTACGCGATCGAAGCGCTCACCAACCGCATGGAGCAAGGCTGCTTTGACTACTTCCAACAGATCGACGAGATGGGGGGCATGCTCGCGGCCATCGAGCGCGGCTTCCCACAGCGTGAGATCGCCGATTCGTCGTATCGATACCAGCAGGAGGTCGATGCTCGCCAGCGAATCCTCGTCGGCGTGAACGATTTTCTGCAGGGCAACGAAGAGCCGATAGAGATTCCCATCCACACCATCACACTCGAGAGCGAGCAACGCCACCTGGACCGATTGCATCGCGTGCGAAGTGAGCGCGACCAGAGCGCGGTTGCTACTGCCTTGCAGCGGCTCGAGAATGCCGCGCGGGAGGGGCGCGACAACCTGATGCCGTACATCGTCGACGCCGTGAGGGCGTATGCAACCCTCGGCGAGATGTGTAATCTGCTGCGCGGAGTGTATGGCGAATATCGCGAGCCAGCGCTCGTGTGACGCAGCCGATTTCGAGTCGGCTACCGACGCCACCATCGCGGCGGCTCCACGTGCTCCTTACAGGAGCGACGGGCTACATCGCCTCGCAGCTATTGCCCGTCTTCCGTGAACGTTACGAGCTGAGGCTGGTCGACGTGCGAGGCGAGAACGCCCGAGGCGAGCGGGTCGAAGGCGTCGAGATTGCAGACCTCGTAGACGCAGAAGACGCCAGGCTACGCGCGCTTTTCCAAACCATCGATGCGGTGGTCCATCTGGGTTACTACCGGCCACCCAATCTGGGCGTCACCGGCGAAGGCAAGCGCTACGTGGATGAGCGGCCCAACGTTGACATGGCCGAGCGCGTCTACCGCCATGCGCTCGACGCCGGCGTGGGTCGCGTCGTGGTGGCCAGCTCGAATCATGCGGCCGACTGGTACGAGCGGATCGTTCACCCGCGGCAGGTGGAAATCATCGGGCCCGAGCACCTGCCGAAGTCCGACAACTATTACGGCTGGGCCAAGATCGCCTACGAAGCGCTTGGCTTTACGTACGCCAGCGGCGCGTTCGGACGCAAGCTCGGGGTGGTTCAGGTGCGTATTGGCGCGCCGCGTGAGATCGAGGCGGCCCAGTTTGAAGGCAAACCCGCCGCCTACAAGCGCGACCTGGGCGCGTACATCAGCCAGCGGGATCTGCAGCAGCTGTTCGTCCGTTCGATCGAAGCCGAGCGCATCGAAGACGAGTGGGATGTACCGTTCCAGATCTTCTACGGGATTTCGAACAACACGCGCGCCTTCTGGAGCATCGCCAATGCCCGGCGTGTCATCGGCTACGCGCCCGAAGATGATTCCGAAGTCCGCTACGCCACAGACATCCAGCGGCTGTTGATCTCGCCCGGCAATGCCGGTCGCGTTGGATAACGGTTCACCACTCGCGGGTCCAAGCGAAGGCTTCCCTTGTAAACCCGTCGCATGGTCATTGCAGTCGCAACGCCAGTGGCGCGAAGCACTCCCCATCAGGGTCCCCCTTGGGGCATAGATTAGAGCGATGCCCGCGGTAACCGTGTTTGGCGGCTCGCGCGTCGAGCCGGACTCAGACGAGTACCTGCAGGCGCAGTCCCTGGGTCGGGCCCTGGCCGAGCGGGGTTTCGACGTGGTGACCGGCGGCTACAACGGCGTCATGGAGGCCGTCTCGCGCGGTGCCAAGGAAGCCGGCGGCCACGTCGTCGGGGTCACCGTCGACGTGATCGCCACCAACTTCCAGCGCGTTCCGAACTCGTACGTGGACCAGGAGGTGCGGACCGCCGCCCTGCTCGAACGCATCGACAAGCTGGTCGAGCTGGGCGCCGCGTACGTCATTCTGCCGGGCGGCGCAGGCACACTGGCCGAGCTGGGCATCGTGTGGAACCTGGCGCTGCTCGGCGCACTGCAGGACAAGCCCCTGGTCGTGGTCGGCAACGGTTGGGAGCGCGTCTTGCGCACGATGATCGCCGAGCTGCACACGATCGAGACCGACCTCCAGCTCCTTCGGTTTGTGCCCAATGTGGAGGCCGCGGTTGAAATGCTTGGCGCCGTGCTGACCTGAGATACTTGCGTGGATGGACCAGTCGCCGCTTGCGGTGCACCACATCGGCGTCGCCGTGCCGAGTATCGACGACGCGATGCACTTCTATGGCGAAAAGCTCGGTTTGAGCCTGGTCGAAAGCCTGGAGCTACCTGAGCGACAGCTGAGAGTAGCGTTCGTCAAAGCCTCCAACATCCTGATCGAGCTGCTCGAGCCGACCGACCCTGATACGACCGTGGCCCGCTTCATCGAGCGCCGCGGCCCGGGCTTGCACCACCTGTGCTTCGGCACCCCGGACATCCGCGAGCACCTGCGCGACCTGAAGGACAAAGGCGTGGAGTTGATCGACGAGGCGCCTCGCCCGGGCGCCCAGGGCGAAGTCGCCTTCCTGCAGCCCGCCGCCGCGCTGGGCGTGCTGGTCGAGCTCCTGCAACCCGCGAGCTAGCCGTGTCGACAGAGTCCCAGCCACTGCGCGTGCTCATCGCCAAGCCCGGCCTCGACGGACACGACCGCGGCGCGAAGGTCATCGCCCGCGCGCTTCGCGATGCAGGCTACGAGGTCATCTACACGGGCATTCGCCAGACGCCCGAGATGATCGCCGAGGCTGCACTGCAGGAAGATGTCGACGCCATCGGCCTGAGCATCCTGTCCGGGGCGCACATGACGCTGTTTCCGCGCATCATCGAGGAGCTCCGCAAACGTGGGCTGGACGACGTCGTGGTGTGGGCTGGCGGCATTATTCCCGAGGCGGATGTGCCCACACTGAAGGAGATGGGCATCCGCGCGATCTTCGGACCAGGCTCTCCCACTTCTGAAACCGTCGAGTTCCTGCGTACCTTGAAGACGGCCGTCGCGCAGTGACCAGCCCGCTGGCGCGCACCGCCTCGGCCGACGAGCTCGCCGAGCGCCTCACGGCCGGCGACCGACTCGCACTGTCGCGCCTGATCTCGGCGGTCGAGGCGGGGCGTGAGGACGCGCGGCGCGCACTGCGCTGCCTGTATCCGAAGACTGGCCGCGCCCACGTGCTTGGCGTCACCGGGCCCCCCGGCTCGGGCAAGTCGACCCTGACCACGCGGCTGGCCGCGGAGTATCGCGCCCGCGGCAAGTCCGTCGGCATCGTGGCCGTGGATCCCACCAGTCCGTTCACGGGCGGCGCCATTCTTGGCGACCGGGTGCGGATGATGGAGCTGCACAGTGACTCGGGCGTCTTCATGCGCAGCATGGCCACCCGCGGCGTCATGGGCGGACTGGCGCGCAGCACGCTGGACGTGGTGCTGCTGCTGGATGCCTTCGGCAAGGAGGTCGTCATCGTCGAGACCGTCGGCGTTGGCCAGGATGAAGTCGAGATCGCCCGTGCAGCCGATACCACCGTCGTCGTCGGCGTACCCAACCTGGGTGACGACATCCAGGCCATCAAGGCTGGCATTCTGGAGATCGCCGACGTACTGGTCGTCAACAAGGCTGATCTCGCGGGCGCCGATCGCCTGGTCGCCGATCTGCGGGGCATGCTGCAGCTGGCCGAGGAGCGTGTGTGGCGCACGCCGATCCTGCGCACGGTGGCGACCGAGGGCACCGGCGTCGCCGAGCTGATCGACGCCGTCGCTGAGCACCGCGCGTTTCTGGAGGGCAGTGGAAGCTCGCGGCAGCGGCGGGCGGACAGCGCGCGTCGCCAGGTGCGAGCCATCGTCGAAGACCGCGTCCAGCGCCGACTCGAGCGGCTGACGGCCGGCGCGGAGTGGGAGCAGCGCTTCGCGTCGATCGCCGCGTGAGACCGGGGCTGGTAGCCACGCCAGCACCACCACCGAGAAGATCGAGCATCTACGCGCATTGCGCGAGCAGGCGCGCCTGGGCGGCGGCCAGCGGCGTATCGAGGCTCAGCATGCCAAAGGTAAGCTGACCGCGCGCGAGCGGCTCGACCTGTTGCTCGATCCTGGCAGCTTCGTCGAGATCGACCAGTTCGTCACCCACCGCTCGACGGCTTTTGGCCTGGACAACGAGCGCTATTACGGGGACGGCGTGGTAACCGGCTACGGCCGCATCGACGGTCGATTGGTGTTCGTGTTCTCGCAGGACTTCACCGTGTTCGGTGGCTCGCTGTCCGAGACCCACGGCGAGAAGATCTGCAAGGTCATGGACCTGGCGCTCAAGAACGGCGCGCCCATCATCGGCCTGAACGACTCGGGCGGCGCGCGCATTCAGGAGGGCGTCGTATCGCTGGGCGCGTACGCCGAGATCTTCCTCCGCAATGTGCTCGCGTCAGGCGTGATCCCTCAGATCTCAGCGGTGCTGGGTCCGTGCGCGGGTGGCGCGGTGTACTCGCCGGCGATGACCGACTTCACGTTCATGGTCCAGGGCACCTCGTTCATGTTCGTCACAGGCCCAGACGTGGTGAAGACCGTGACACACGAAGTGGTGGACTTCGAGGGTCTGGGTGGCGCCTCGGTGCACAGCACCACCAGTGGTGTGGCGCACTTCGCCGCGGAGGACGAAGCCCAGTGCCTGAGCGATGTGCGCCGTTTGATGGGCTTTCTGCCCTCCAACAACCTGGATGACGCGCCGCGGCGGCCTACTGCCGATCCTGCCGACCGTATGGCGGACGCGCTGAACGCGATCGTCCCCGACCAGCCGACCCGCAGCTACGACATGCACAGCGTGATTCGCCTGATAGTGGACGACGCGGATTTTCTGGAAGTACACGCGGCCTACGCGCAGAACATCATCGTCGGGTTTGCCCACCTGGGCGGCCGCAGCGTGGGCATCGTGGCGCAGCAGCCGACGGTGCTGGCCGGCGTGCTCGACATCAACGCGTCGGTGAAAGCGGCGCGGTTTGTGCGCTTCTGCGACGCGTTCAATATCCCACTGGTGACGTTCGTGGATGTGCCGGGCTTTCTACCGGGGGTGGGTCAGGAGCACGGCGGGATCATTCGCCAGGGGGCGAAACTGCTGTACGCGTACTGCGAGGCGACGGCGCCGAAGGTGACGGTGATCACGCGCAAGGCGTACGGTGGTGCGTATGATGTTATGTCGAGCAAACACATTCGCGGCGACGTCAGCCTGGCCTGGCCGACGGCCGAGATCGCCGTGATGGGTATCGAAGGCGCGGTCAACATCGTCTTCCGCGATCAGCTCTCGTCTTCTGAGCATCCCGATGCCCTGCGCGCCGAGCTGGAGCGCGAGTACCGCGAAAACCTCGCCAACCCCTACGTCGCCGCCGCCCGAGGCTATGTCGACGACGTCATCGAACCCCGCGAAACCCGCCCCCGCCTGATCAACGCCCTCCAGATGCTCCAGAACAAACGCGACACCAACCCGCCCAAAAAACACGGCAACATCCCGCTCTAGCGACTGAGCGAGAACGCGGAGTAGGCGTAGGCGGTGTCAGTGGCGCGCATGGCGCGCTCTAACTGCGCGGAGGTCATCATCCGGTCGTAGCCGGGGGACTCGTGCGCCTCGGTGCCGCCGATGGGGTCGTTGTACAGGAAGTTATCGCCGAGCAGGCCCGTCAGGTGCCCGCCATCAACTTCGATCGCTAGCCGCGCGTCCGCGCAGTAGAAGTCGAGCACGAACCCGCCGAACTCATGCTGCCGCCGAAACTTGTGGCCCGCGAGCTGGCGACCGCGTAACAGCTTCCACAACCTGCCTTCGGCATCAGTCGCTTCGCGGCGAAGTTCACCAACACGTTTCCGCGAGCGGACCCTGAGATCGGTTGCGCGGTAGTGGGTCATACGCACCCCTCACCCCGCCCTCTCCCAGAGGGAGAGGGAGTTTTTTAATTCCGGGCTAGCGAGAAGGCGGTGTAGGCGTAGCTGGTGTCGCTGGCGCGCATGGCGCGCTGGAGCTGGGCGCGGGTCATGACGCGGTCGTAGCCGGGCGCCTCGTGGGCCACGGCGCCGCCGATGGGGTCGTTGTAGAGGAAGCTGTCGCCCAACAGGCCGGTAATGACCACGTAGTGGTCGCCGTAGTAGGCGGAGTCCTGACGACCTGGCAGCCCGCGGTAGACCACCTGGACGACCACCGGTTGGCCCTGCTGCACGCTGGTCCGAATCTCGTCGGTGGTCCAGCGATGGAGCCCGCCATCGCCCTCATACAGACCGTGCGCTCGCACGCCATACCCCTCGGCCACCCTCGCCAGCGCCCAGATGAACGAGCCCGCGTCCGGGTCGGTGTTGAGGAAGTTCTCGGCGTCGAGCACCTGCGAACGGAGGTCGGGCGGCGGCAGATTCAGGCCAAACGACTCGAGCGCCATGCCGAGCGTCGTCGGCCCACAGTTGGCAGCCTCGTACTCGGAGCCGTCGAGCTGGGTGCGGTACGGCACGCTGATGCGCACATCGGCGCGCAGATCCTCGGGATACGCGCGCGGCAGATCACCGACCGCGGGCGTACGCGTTCGACCAATGGCGTCGCCATCGACCCAGCCCTGCGACGGCGGCACAGAGCGTCCATCGCCTGGCAGCCGCACGTGCACCCGCGTGCCCTGGATCTCGTGCGGCCCGAAAACTTCCATGAGCGTGGCAGGCGGAACATCGAGCACGCGTGAAGCCGTGGCGTCCGCCGTCGACCAGAGCGCGCCGCGCCGCGAGCTGCTGATCCACACCGTCGGCGGATCGACCCCGCCCACATCGCTGGCCTTGACCCAACCCGGTCCAGGCTGGCGCGTGTCGCCATCCCCGCCGTACTGCACGAGCAGCCAATCAGGCCGGCTGTCGATTTGCTTGAGCAAGCTCCACTGCGGCAGGCGCGTAAAGACGACGGCGGCGGCGTTCGGACCCGAGCGGAGCGGCGTCTCGGTATGATTTTTGACCCACTGCGCCGTCCGATCGGACCTGATCGAGGCCAGCACTGCCTGGCCTGCGGCGGTCAGCGTCGGCACCACAAACGGAGTCGGCACGGCGACAGGAGTCGGCGTCGGGGTCTGCGCCACGCCCGCCAAAAGCGGAGCGGTGATATCACTTACAACCGGGGCCACGGGCGCCACAGGAGCCGCGGGCGCCACTGGTGCAATCGCCGCCAGCAGACCGGCACCGCCCGTCTCATCCGGCGTGGTTGGCGCCAGAGCCGTCGGCGCCAGCGGTGCCCAGCACGCGGCGCCGACGATCAGGCCAAACAGTGCGCCTGTCGCTGGAAAACGCCAGCCTCGCGAACGATGCCCCGCATACACCGCCCGTTCACTTCGTAAGCGCAGCGGGCCTCCCATCATTGTGCGGCCATTATTGCCCACCCCATGATGGCAAGAGAAGGGTTTCGTTACGCTTCAGGGCGTGTATGTGGTGGTGTGCCGCGGTCCGCATTGTCGCGAGCGTGGCGCCCTGCCACTCCGCAAGCGCCTGGTCGAGCTGCTGAGGGATAAGCCAGATGCGCGCCTGGTTGGCTATGCCTGCTTCGGTCAGTGCGATTTCGGGCCGAATGTGGCGTTCTATCCAGAGGGCGCCTGGTACGGCGGCCTCGTAGCCGGCTCCGACGCGGAGCGCGTGGTCAAACATGCCACCACTGGTGAAGCGTTCGGCCAGGCCCCGTTGAGCCTGCCAGAGCCCGAGCGCACCGAGCACCTGCAGAATATCGCCGAGCTGGTCAGGACGCTCGAACGCGACCGCGCTCGTCCGCGTCGATGGTGGTGGCCCTTCTGACGTGCGGGAACAGCGGCTCAGCGCCCAGCGCGCGCTGGAGCTGATACAGCACGACGCCAGCCACGATCGCGAACGCCGACTGCAGAATCACCAGCAGGCACATCCCATAGAACGCCACCTGAAACGGCAGCAAGCCCTGCGGCTCGAGCCCGAGCACGCCGGGTTGGCTGAGCGAGGCCGCCACGGCGTCGAGCTGCACCTGAAGATCCGACAGGTCGGTGCCCACTCGCGCTACGTCTGCGCGGTTCTGAGCAAGCGCGTCACGCGTGGTGCCAAGAGTGATGGCCATCTGCTGCAGCTGATCCGCGCTGCTGGTGAACTGCGGCGCGATGCCTGCCAGGGGCTGAAAGCCGAGGATACTGATGACGGCGACGCTGGCGCCCATCTGACGGAACGTTCCGGCCGAGTCGTTGGCGAGCCTGGAAGCCTGGTCGGCCGCGCCGCGGGCGTTGTCGATGCTTTTCTGGAAATCGGACGTCGCGCCAGCTGTGTCGCGCAGGGTCCCTGAGACGGTGCGGATCGATCCCACCAGGGCGACGCGCTCGGACTCGAGTGTCCGCTGCAGGCGCGTCACCTGGCCAAAGGTCGAGATGCCAACGACCAGCATCGCCGCTGCGATGAACAGCCCCAGCAACCCGTAGAGCCCCAGGGCAATCGCCGCCGAGCGCAGAAACCGATAGCGGAACATCTCTTTGCCAATCTTGTGGCATCTAGCGTGCCGTCGCCACATTCGCCGCGGTAGCGCCTCTCCCTTTGGGAGAGGCCGCGCGCACCTCTCCCAGAGGGCGAGGCGGTTCTGTCTATCCTTGTCGCAAGATGCCGTCGACGCCGTCGAAGGACCTGGTGGCGATGCCGAATCCGTATCCGCGGCGCGAATACGAGGTGGAGTGCGTCTGTCCCGAGTTCACCTGCGTCTGTCCGATGACAGGCCAGCCCGACTTCGCCACGTTCACGATCAGCTACGTCCTGGGCCCAAAGATCGTGGAGCTGAAGAGCCTCAAACTCTATCTGTGGAGCTTCCGCGAGGAGGGCCACTTCCACGAGGACGTCACCAACCGCGTGCTCGACGACCTGGTACACACACTCGACCCACGCAGGATGAGTGTGATCTCAGTCTGGAACGTGCGCGGCGGCATTACCACCACCGTGCGCGCCTGCTACCCACCCGTTCAGGCAGATTGACACATCCCGCCCGGCGGGCTGATAGTCTGGCGCTATATGGCGAACACGGCGCAGCATGGTCCGTTCGATGCCCCGGCGGCCCGCGCAACTACACTCGGCGAGCTCAAGGCAGCGGGTTATCGGACGCGATC
>VBGG01000243.1 GCA_005883405.1 Chloroflexota bacterium
ATGGCGCTAGGTGCTCCGGCGGCTGGCAGCTACCGCGAGGACCCGCTGGCGGCCGCGGTGGAGCTTGCCTGGCGCAGCGGTCTGGTGGTGGTGACGGCGGCCGGCAACCAGGGCCCAGGGGCTGGCACCGTCGAGACGCCGGGCATCGACCCACTCGTCCTCACGGTAGGCGCCTCCGACGACAACGGCACTCCGACACCAGCCGATGACGTCCTGCCGATCTGGTCGAGCGTCGGGCCAACGCCCGACGGCCTCGCCAAGCCCGATCTGGTGGCGCCTGGCCGCAAGATCGTCTCCGTACGCGTGCAGGGCAGCACGCTCGACGTGCAGAGCCCGACGCACGTCGAAGGCCCGACCACGATTCGCTTCTCGGGCACCTCGCAGGCGACGGCCGTTGCGGGCGGCGCGGCAGCCCTGCTCCTGCAGCAACGGCCGGACCTGAATCCCGACGAGACGAAGGCATTGCTCGTGCAGGGCGCTCGGCCAGTCGTCGGCGCGAACGCGGCCGCGCAAGGTGCCGGGTTGCTCGACGTCAGGCGCTCGCTGGCCGCGCCAAGACCGCACGTAAGAGGGCAGCACCTGCCGCCTGCCAACGGCTTGATTCGCGCGCTGCGTCCGCTGCTCACAGATCAGCTCGGCGACGATCTGCTCGATGCCGATCAGGTGCGCTCAGACCAGATCCGCTGGGATCAGATCCGTTGGGACCAGATCCGTTGGGACCAGATCCGTTGGGACCAGATCCGCTGGGACCAGATCCGTTGGGACCAGATTCGCTGGGACCAGATTCGCTGGGACCAGATCCGTTGGGACCAGGTTCGCTGGGACCAGATTCGCTGGGACGCCATTATTTGGGACTAGCCCGTCCTCGGTTAGAGTCCAGCGTTGGCGACGACAGCTCTGAAGCATAACGTCACTGGCGAGACGGGCGCCGTGAGTAACCTCGCCGCGGTTGAAGGCGACCTGCGTCCTGTCACTATTCTGTTCGCCGATATCCGCGGCTTCACTCGCCTGTCCGAGGTGTTGCCGCCTGAAAAGCTCGTCGCGGCCATCAACGGTTGCTTCGAAGTCCTCGACGAAGCGATCAGCCACTATGGCGGCGAGATCGACAAGTTCATCGGCGATGCTGTCATGGCCACCTTCGGCGCGCCCGTCGCCCACGCCGACGACCCACGCCGTGCCGTGCTGGCCGCCCTGGACATGCAGTCGGCCATGAGCCGATTCAACGCTCAGCTACGCCGACAGATCGGCTGCGAGTTGGAGATGCGCATCGGCATCAACACCGGCGTCGTATTGGCGGGTCCGATCGGCTCGCGCCGCAAGCGCGCCTTCACCGTCATGGGCGACGCCGTCAACGTCGCCGCGCGCCTGGAACACGCCGCGCCGGTCGGCGGCATCCTGATCGGCGAAGCGACACGCTCATACCTGGGCAGCGCGTTCCGCCTGCGCATGCGGCGTAGCGTCCACATCCGCGGCAAGGACATGCCGGTGCGCAGCTTTGTCGTGCTCGGACAGTCCCTCGCCGTACGCCGCGGTGCTGCCAGTGAGCAGCACCTCGGGCGCGAAGCCGAGCTCCAGAGCCTCAGCGATGGCCTGGCCCCGCTGCGGTCCGGAACACGCGCCGTAATCGACCTGGAAGGCAGCATGGGCATCGGCAAGAGCGCGCTGGTGCAGGCCCTTCGGCGCGGCGCAGCCGCGCGCAGTGCGGGCTGGCTGAATGTGGCGTGCCCACCATACGGCCAGGATCTGCCGTACACGACGCTGGCCGGTCTGTTGCGCGGGCTGTTACAGCGCATCGAACGATTCGGGAGTCTCGAGCTTGAGTCGATCCTGGCTGCGTCATTAGATGTCGAAGGCCTGGATGTTGGCCTGGCGGCGGCAGTAGTACGCGACCTGCTCGCCCGGTCGACTCAGCCACTCGACGAGCGGACGTCTACGCTGCCAGCCCAGTTGCGCAAGGGCTTGCTGGCCTGGACGACCAAGGCGCTTCTGCGAGCTGCCGCTCAACAGCGCAGCCTCATCGTGGCGATGGACGACTGCCACTGGCTGGACGCGGCGAGCGCAGCGATCATCGAAGAAGCCATCGGCGATCTGGCCGATTCGCCCCTGGGCTGGCTGCTCGTGCACCGTCCGGGTTGGGCCCCGCCGGCGTCCTGGCCGGTCAACACGCGAATCACGCTGCAGCCGCTCGACGCTCGCACGAGTGGCGAGTTGGCGCATGCGCTCCTGGGGCCGTCTGCCTCCGACGAGTCGGTGGCATTCGTCGTCGATCGCGCCGAGGGCAACCCGCTGTACCTGGTCGAGCTCTGCAGTGCAGTCGCTGAGGCCGGCATGCCGGCTGAGCCCCGTCAGACAGCTGAGACCGCTGCTCAGCCGAGCCATCTCACCGATCAACTCCGCAGCTTGATTCTGTCGCGCGTCGACTCGCTGGACGCCTCGGCGCGGCGGGCGGCACACGTCGCCGCCGTCATGGGACACGCGTTCCCAGCGACGTTACTGCGTCGAGTGCTTGGCCCGGGTGACTGGGGCGCAGTGCTCGCGCGACTCGAAGAACACGCGATTCTCCGGCGTGAATCCCGTGCCCGCGGTGATGGACGCGGCACGACCTGGATCTGGCATTTCCGTCACCCGCTGGTGCAGGAGACGGTTTATGCCAGCCTGCTCTCAGGCACGCGCACCGCCATGCATCGCGTAGCGGGCGACGCCTTGGAGCAGATGACCGACGACGCGGTCGCCGACCGCCTCGCCCTCCTCGCGCTGCACTTTGGGCGTAGCGACGATCGCGACCGAGCCGTGCACTATCTCTGCGCCGCTGGCGATCGTGCGCGCATTCTGTACCTGAACCGCGAGGCGATCCACTACTACGAAGACGCGCTGGGCCGGCTCGGGAATGCAGGCACCGACCGTATTCGCCGCGCCGAAGTACTGGCGTCCCTGGGCGCCGCCCTCGAGGTTCTCGACGAAGACGAGGCGGCCATGGACAGCCTGCGCGCTGCCGTCGACCTCGAGCAGCGTCAGGAAATCAAAGCCGACCTGTGGCGCCAGATCGCCGAGATTCATCGCAGGCGCGGCACATACGCCGCCGCGCACGAGGGCCTTGCCCGCGCGGAGGGGTGCCTGCACACGGCCGCGAGCCCGCTGCAGCTCGCCCGTATCCGTATCGCCAGGTCAATGCTGGCCGTATCCCGCGGCGCGGATGCCGAGGCGCGGTCGCTCGGCGCCGAAGCGATCGCACTGCTCGATCGGCAACAGGGAGTAGAGCTCGAACGGGCAGCCGCATATCGAGCAATTGGCATCGCTGCTGCCCGCCAGAGCGACATGCCTGTCGCCCGCGACGCGTTCGGCCGCGCCCTGGAGTGCGCCAGCGCCGGCAATGACGCGTTGATGTCAGCCACCATCTCGCTCAATCTGGGCACCGTGCTCCACCTTCAGGGCCACATCGAGGATGCGGGCAAGCTCTACCAGCAGTCGCTCGAATTCCACGAGCGCATTGGCGCCAAGCGCGGCGTCGCGCTGGCGTCGATCAATCTGGGTGACCTTTCGTGGCGCGGCGGCGAAGGCGACTGGGACCAGGCGCTGACGCACTGGCAGCGCTCGTTGCGCCTGTACGAAGAGATCGGCGATCAGCGGGGGCTGGCGACCACACTGCGCAATCTTGGCGAGGCGCATGTCCTTGGCGCCCGTTTCGCCGATGCTGAACCGCTGCTCCGCCGGGCTCGCGTACTTTCCGATGAGCTCGAGGACGACGAAAACCGCGACGCGGTCGACCGCGCACTCGCGCGACTCTGGGCGGCGACGCAGGCCAGCGCGCCTTGAGCTAGCCTCGCGCCCGCTGAGCCGCCTGCAGCACCGCCCGCCGCGTCAGCACCCGTGCCAGGTGCGCGCGGTACTCGGGGCTGGCGTGAATGTCGCCCTGCACGTCGATGCCATCGGCGACGGTCTGAACCGCGGCCTTGACCGCCTCTTCTTCGGCCGGCTTGCCGATGAGCGCCTGTTCGACGGCCGTCGGCCTGTACGCTTTCGGACCGACGCCAGTCACACCGATTCGCGCTGACGCGATCGAGCCGCCGTTGAGCGTGACGACCACGCAAATGCCGGTCAGCGCGTAATGGCTCGCTGGCTGGTCGAACTTCTGGTAGGCCGCCCCCGCGCCGGGCTGCTGCGCCCGCAGTCGCACTTCGCGAATGATCTCGCGCTCATCGAGCGCTGTGGTGAGCATATCGACGAAGAACCCATCCAGGTCGATGTCGCGCTCGCCGCTGGGACCGACCGCGCGTACGCTGCCGCCCAGCGCCAGCACCACTGCCGGAAGATCGCCGGCCGGGTCGGCGTGGGCAAGTGCGCCAGCCAGCGTGCCCTTCGCCCGCACTTGTGGGTCGCCTACCTCATGAGCTGCTTCGGCGAGCACTGGCGCGGCGCGGTGGACCACGTCCGAGAGCTCGATCTCGCGGTAGGTGGTCATCGCGCCGATCGCCAGCTGACCATCCTCGCTGCGCACGTACGACAGGCCAGGAATGCGTCCGATGTCCACCAGTAGCTTGGGCTGCGCCAGCCGCAGCTTCATGAGCGGCAGCAGACTGTGGCCGCCAGCCAGCACCTTCGCCTCAGGGTCCGCCAGCAGCCCGACCGCCTCTTGCAGGCTGGACGGCGCGGCATACGCGAATTTGGCAGGAAACATCGGGGCTCCTTAGGAACGCGACCGGCTTGTCGGCCGAACTTCTAGCGGACGCCGGCCGTAACCGGCTCGCCCATGGCTACATCAGGCTTTTCGAACGGCTCCTCACCGCGCAGCTTGCGGCCGGCCGAGAGCGCAGACTTGACGATGTTCTGATACCCCGTGCAGCGGCAGAGATTGCCGTCGAGTCCCCGTCGCACTTCGGCCTCGGACGGGTTGGCATTGTCGCGCAGAAGCTGGTCGATGGCGATGACCATACCCGGCGTGCAGAAGCCGCACTGTAATCCGTGCTCTTCCCAGAACGCCTGCTGGATGGGATGGAGCCTGCCGCTCGGCTCCGCATAGCCCTCGATGGTCTTGATGTCGGCGCCGTCGGCCTGGACAGCCAGGATCGTGCACGACTTGACCGCGATACCGTCGAGCAGGATGGTGCACGTGCCACACTGAGACGTGTCGCAGCCGACGTGCGTGCCCGTCAGGCCGACCTGCTCGCGGATGAAGTACACCAGAAGCTGCCGCGGCTCCACCTCACGCGTGTACCGCGTGCCGTTGACGGTCACCGTGACGTTGTGCACACCGGGCTCGCGCGTCTGGGTCTGAGCCATCAACTACGTGCCTCACACAGGGTCATGAATCCTGATGAGGCTACCAGCCCTGACGGCTCGCTTCCAATCAGCCAGTACGCGTCGGTCGTGCGGAAAGGCCAGGTCGAGGGGCAGCCCGTCGAGCGGGAAACGCCGCACCTCGCTGACCTCACGACCGTCAGGTCGCGGTTCGCCACCCTGCACCTCGCCGGCGTAGACGACCAGCACCACTGGCTGGTCACGCTCGGAGTACACGCCGACCAGTCCGGTCAGGCGAACGGCAACTCCGAGCTCCTCGTAGACTTCGCGAACGGCGGCTTCCTCGAGCACCTCGCCTCGGTTGACGTAGCCGGCTGGAAAGCTCCACAGGCCGCTACCAGGATCGATACATCGTCGGCCAAGCAGCACGCCCTGGTCGTCACCCAGCACCACGGCCACGGCAACCTTCGGGTCGAGATAGTGAATGAAGCCACACGACGGGCACGTCGGGCGGTCACGATCCTCCTGGCGGCGCGCTTCGAGCTGCGTGCCGCACTGGAGACAGTAGGCCGCGCTGGTCACGCGAACTCGGCATCGGGGTCGAGCTCGAGCAGGCGCGCGTAGTCCTCCGGGCGATCCACGTCGCGCACCAGGTCTGGATCGTTGAAGTGCACGGCCTCGACAGATTCGGGGTGCGCACGCAGGTACTGCGCTCCACCGACGTCGCCTTCCTGAATCATCAGGGCTGGAAACAGTGAGCGGGTGATGAACACGGGCACCCCGCGTACGCCGCCAGCCTCGGTCATCGCCGCGGGTCGGCCGCTGACCCACTGACGGTGGGCCAGCTCGCGCAGCGCCTCGGGCGTGACCAGCGGCATATCAGCTGGGTAGATGAAGACGCCGCGGGCTTCCGACGAGACCGCCGCCAGGCCGCCGCGCAGCGACGTGCTCACGCCCTCCATCCACTGGTCGTTCAGCACCACGGTGGCGTTCGTCGGCTGACATTCGAGCAGCAGCTGGTCAGCGGCGTGGCCGAGGACCACGATCACCTGGTCGGTCGGGACGGCTTGCGCCGTATCGATCGCGCGGCGCAACAACGAGGTGCCGCGGAATTTGAGCAGTTGCTTTGGTCGGCCCATTCGGCTGGAGCCGCCGGCGGCGAGGATGACGGCTGCCAGCACCGACCGAGCTACACGACGACGGCCGCCCGGGCAGGATCAGGCGCCGCCGCGAGCTTCCCGTTTTTGGCCGAGATCATCTGCGCCAGGATCGCGACCCCGATCTCCTCAGGCGACTGGGCGCCGATGTCCATCCCGATCGGTCCGTGCAGACGTGCCAGCTGATCGTCGGTCAGGCCTGCCCCGCGGAGTCGCTCGCGTCGCTCGCGCTGCGTCTTGGGACTGCCGATCGCCCCCACGAAGCGCGCGTCGCTCTGCAGCGCGCCGAACAGCGCGGGATCGTCCAGCTTCGGATCGTGGCTCAGGACCGCCACGTAGGCGTTGCTGCCCAGCGGGTGTTGCCGCAGGTAGTCGTCGGCGTGCATGACGTGAATGGCGTCCGCTTCGGGGAACCGCTCGGGCGTGGCCCAGGCGCCGCGCGCATCGACGACGATCACGCGAAAGCCGCCAGCGGCTTTGGCCAGGTGTGTGAGGGCAACGCCGATGTGCACGCCGCCGAAGATCACGATGGTCGGCTGCGACGGGTACGTGTCGACAAACACGCGAATCGGGCCGCCCGGCGCATCGTCATAGCGGAGCTGGCCCGACGGTCCCTCACGGAGCCTGGCGATGGCATCCCGCGCTACGCGCTCGTCGAAGGCGTCGCCTCGCCCAAGGCTGCCGCGGTGCTTGCCGAACTCCCACGCGAGCAGGCCGTTGCCCTGGCCCTCACCCTCGACGACGTAGGCGAACGCCACTGGTTTCTCGGTGGGAAACGCCTTGCCGAACGGCTGGATGAAGACCTCGATCTGACCGCCACATGCCAGACCGACGTTGAAGGCCATCTCATCGCTGATGCCGTACGGCACCAGCCGAGGGTGATTCTCCTCGAGCACCTGTTTGGCATGTTCGACGACGTCGTTCTCGACGCACCCACCCGAAACGGACCCGACGAACTCGCCATCTTCGGCAATGGCCATCTTCGCCCCCGGCCGCCGCGGGGCCGAACCATACGCCTGCACCACGGTCGCCACCGCGACCTTCTTGCCGGCCTCGCGCCAGCGTTCGATGTCTGGGAGGAGCTCTTTCATGAGGAGATGTCAGTCTTCAGTCGTGAGTCGCTTGTCCAGCGTACTCCACAGAGCGTTACGACCCACGACTTTCACGACTCACGACTACAACGCCAGGTATCTTCCGAGCGCCTGCAGGCTCGCCAGATTGTGCGCGCTGGCGAAAAGATTGACGTGCGGCAGCGCCGCGCTCATCCCCCGCGCCAGCGGTCGGTAGTCCTCGTTGCCCAGCAGCGGGTTGAGCCAGATCACTCGCGCCGCGCGCTTCTGAATCTGTTCCATCTCATGTTCCAGCACGCTCGCGTCGCCAGTGTCCAGGCCATCGCTCATGATCAGCACGATGGTGTGTTTGTTGACCGTCCGCAGCGCCCAATCCGCGTTGAAGCTCCGGAGGCTTTCGCCGATGCGCGTCCCGCCGGACCAGTCAGGGACCTCGCGAGCGATGCGATCCAGAGCGGTGTAGATGTCGCTGGACCTGAAGTAGTCCGTCACGCGTGTCAGGCGCGTTGAAAACACGAAGCTCTCGACCCGACCGAGGGTGTTCTGCAGTGCGTAGATGAACTGCAGCAAGAACTTGCTGTAGGTATCCATGCTGCGACTGACATCGCAAATGAGCACGATCTTCGGCTTGCGAATCTTGCGCCTCTTCTTCGCCAGCTCGACGACCGTTCCGCCGTATTTGATGTTGCGTCGCATGGTCCGCCGCAGGTCGATGGCGTGCCCACGCTGGGTCGATCGGTAGCGGCGGCTCTCACGAGTGGCCAGGCGGCGGGCAACGACCATGATGGCTCGCGCGATCTCCTGCATCTCGTCCGGCACGAAGGTGCTGAAGTCGCGCGCGGCCAGGATTTCGACCGGCGAGTAGAGCGGCATGTCGAGCCCTTCCTCGTCCTCGTCGGCTTCGGACTCGTCGCCCTCGGCGATCTGGGGCTGGGGGAGCTCCTCGCCTTGCGCCTCCGGGTCCTGGCTGGCGACGCCTTCTTCGCCCTGCTCTTCGAATCGTTCGGGCATCCGGTTTCGCCAGAACTCGTCGAAGCTCGCGTCGTGGATCGGAATGTCTTCTGGACGGGCCGTGAGCACCGAGCGCAGCGCGGTCTTGAACTCCTGGCGATCGGAGATGTCGACCGCGTCCGCGGTCCGAATGGCGTCGATTACCTCCGAGGGCGTCACGAGCATCTCGCGGTCGCGCAGCAACCGACAGAAATCGATGATGTTGCGCTGCAGGTCCGCGTGCCGCGCCTTACGAGGCATTCTTCTCCCAGTGGGGACCCTCTGGGTTCCGTGTCGCCTTCGGCCGCGAACGAGCGCGCAAGCGGGCGACTCTGAGTCTTCTAGACGTCATCGTTGGATGCCGCAACCCAGGATGGGACCCCATTGGGGAAAGAGCGCACTAGCGCGAGACGAGCTCCTTGTCGATCCGCTGGGCGATCTGCGCCGGGGCGGCTCGGAGGCCGGCTTCGTCCAGGCTGGTCAGCTCGCCGACGATGGACTCGGTCCGCGCGCCGGCCAGACGATTCACGTCGTCGCGATCCTTGAGAATCGCCCCCAGCGTCTCGCTGACCGCCTCGGGTTCGAGATGATCGGCGTGCAGCGCCATCAAGCTCATCGCCCAGTCGAGCGATTCTGCCATGCCAGGCGTCTTCGACAGGCGGATGCGCCGCACCACCTGCATGAAGCCGGCCACCTGCTCGGCCAACAGATGATTGATGCCCTCGACTTTGGTCTCGATGATGCGGACCTCTTTATCGAAATCGGGATAATCGATCCACAGGTACAGGCAGCGTCGCTTCAGCGCGTCGGAAAGCTCACGCGTTCGGTTCGAGGTGAGCACCACATACGGGCGGTGCTTGGCGTGCACGGTTCCGAGCTCGGGAATGGTGACCTGAAAATCGGACAACACCTCCAGCAGGAATGCTTGGAACTCTTCGTCTGCCCGATCCACCTCGTCGATCAACAGTACTGGCGCCTGATCCTCGCGGGTCATTGCGTTCAGCAACGGCCGCTTCAGCAGATACGGCTCGGAGAAGATCTCGGCTTCCTGCTGGCGAATGTCGTGCTTTTCGCCGACCGCTTCCTCGAGGCGGATGTGCAGCATCTGCTTTGGATAATTCCACTCGTACAGGGCGCTGTTGGCGTCCAGACCCTCGTAGCACTGCAACCGAATCAGGTCGGTGCCGAGCGCAGCCGCCAGCACTTTGGCAATCTCAGTCTTGCCAACGCCGGCTTGACCTTCGATGAGCACCGGCTTGCGCAGCTTCATGGCCAGATAGATCGTCGTCGCGATCGCGCGGTCGGTGACGTAGTGTTGGCCTTCGAGCTGGCCCTGGATTTCGGCAATCTGAGGCAGCAAGTGAGAGTCTCCGATCAATTGCGCAAATTATAAGTTTGAAAGAAGTAGCGCCTGGACCATTGTGCCTTTGCTCAGCACCTGCTCGCCTGGCTCGAGCTCGAGCAGCGCATTGGCGCCGACGATCGACATCAAACGACTGGACGACTGCAAGCCGGTCGTGCGGGCCACGAATCGGTGATCCTCCCAGCTCACCGTCGCGCGCTGGTACTCGAGCCGCACAGGATCGGGGCGAACATCGTGGCCCAGGGCCACTTCCACGCGCGGCCGCAGCACTCACTCGGCGCTTGCCAGCTTGAGCAACGCGGGCCTGATAAAGACCTCGAACGTCACGAGCGACGAGACGGGGAAGCCGGGCAGACCGAACGCCAGTTTGCCGTCGGTCGTCGTGGCGAACGTCAACGGCTTGCCGGGCTTGAACGAGACCCGTCCAAAGTGGATGGTGGCCATCGTCTCCAGCAGCGGCTTGATCAGGTCGCGCGTGCCCATCGATACGCCGCCTGAAGTCAGCAGCACGTCGGCGACAGCCAGCCCCTGGCGCATTGCGCGTTCGAGCTCGGCTTCGTCGTCGCGCGCGTGCGCGTGCCACGCGATATCCGCGCCGGCGTCTTCGACCGCGGCCATCAGCGCGTAGCGATTGCTGTCCCGAACTGATCCCGGCGGAGGCGTCTCGTGCGGCTCGACCAGCTCATCGCCTGTGGCCAGCACCGCCACCCGCGGTCGTCGGTACACAGGCACCCGCGCGCAACCGACAGTCGCGAGCAAGCCCACCTCGGCGGCGCCGATGCGGGTGCCCCTCGCCAGCACGAGCTGGCCGCGCGCCAGGTCCATGCCCGGGGGGTGAACGTTTTCGCCGCGTCGCGGGCGGCGCTGCAGCAGCGCGCGACCATCGGTCTCCTCAACCTCTTCGACCATCACCACCGCATCGGCGCCGGGCGGCAGCGTGCCGCCGGTCATGATGCGCACCGCGGAGCCACGGCGGACGTGGGCGATGCCGAGGCGCCCCGCCGTCACCTCCTCGAGCACCTCGAGCTCCGCGGACTCGTCGCCGGCGATCACCGCGTAGCCGTCCACCGACGATCGCGGCAAACCAGGCAGGTCGGCGTCGGCAGCGACGTCGCGCGCCAGGATATGTGCCCGCGCCTTCGTCAGCTCGACCGTTTCAACGTCCAGCGGCTCGGCGTACGCGAGGATCGTCTCGAGGGCCTCGCCCACCTGCACCATCGGATACGCCGAGACACGCGCCATGCTGATTTACGCCGCCAGAACCTTGGACTTGTTGATCAGGCACTCGAAGAACTGGTTCATGAGCATCTTCGCCACGCCCGGCAACATGCGCTGGCCGACGCCGGCGAGCATGCCGCCGACCTGGCCGTCACCATCCACCTTGACGCTGGTCGAGTCGCCGCTGGGTTCGAGCGTGATCTTGGCCGTGCCCTTGACGAACCCCGGGCCGCCGCTGCCTTCGACTTGCAGCGTGTAGTTCAGCGGAGGCTGCCTGTCGACGATGGCGACCTTGCCCTTGTACGTGCCCTTGATCGCGGCCACGCCGACCTTCATGACCGCATCCCAGTGATCGGGGCTGGTCTCGGTGAGCGTCTCAACTCCCGGGATGCACTGCCGCAGCGATTCGGGGTCCAGCAGCAGATCCCAGACCTGCTGCGGCTGGCCTGGGAAGGTGTAGGCGCCTTCGACCTTCATACCCCAGATCGTACCCGGCATACTGGGACGCGTGGGTACCCGCCTGGTCATGGATGTCGCCGAACGCCGAGCGCGGCTCGGTCGTCGTCAGCACCTGGCCAGGTCTGCGCGGGCGACTTCGCCTCTGGATGTTGCACACAGTCTGGTGGCGCTGCACGCAACCGACCCCGCCACGGTCTTTCTTTCGGCCGCGGCGCGCCTTGCGCATCCCGACGTCGCCTCGATCGAGGCCGCGTTGTACGAAGAGCGGGTTCTGGTGCGCATGCTCGGGATGCGACGCACCATGTTCGTCGTGCCGACCGAGTTCGCACCCGTTGTCCAGGCGGCGTGCACCCGGGCGATCGCCCAACGTCTGCGCCGTACCTATCACCAGGTGTTCCAGGCCGCCGGCCTGGCCGAAGACGTCCCGAGCTGGCTGGCCCAGATCGAGAATGCCACCGTTGCTGCCCTCGAGAGGCGCGGCGAAGCCACCGCCCAGGAGCTGACTCGGGACGTGCCCGCCCTGAAGACGCAGATCCTGCTGGCTGCCGGCAAGAACTACGAAGCCATGCAGGGCATCTCTACCCGAGTCTTGACGCAG
The DNA here is from genome assembly GCA_005883405.1 of Chloroflexota bacterium. GTDB lineage: Bacteria > Chloroflexota > UBA6077 > UBA6077 > CF-72 > CF-72. The sequence goes on from VBGG01000243.1 coordinate 12,091, forward strand.
CTATCAGCGGACGCTAGGGTGATGCGCGGGCGTCCGCGGGGCTCCTGGATCAGCGGTCAGTACCGCTGGTCGACAGTTGACGCGTGGCTGCCCGGCGGCCTGCCAGATCTGCCGACTTCAGCCGCGCAGGTGCCACTGGTCCGAGCCTGGCTGAGATCGTTCGGTCCAGGGACGTTCGACGATCTCAAATGGTGGACGGGACTCACGATGGGCGAGGTCAAGCGCGCCGTCGCCCAGCTGGACGTGGTCCAGGTCGACCTGGGTGAGTCGCCGGGTCTCGTGCTCGCCGATGACACTGACCCGATGTCCGCGCCTGAGCCGTGGGTCGCGCTGCTGCCTGGTCTGGACGCGACGCCGATGGGCTATGCGGAGCGCTCGTGGTTCCTCGGTGACCACGGTCCAGCGCTGTTCGACCGATCGGGCAACATCGGCCCGAGTGTCTGGTGCGATGGGCGGATCGTGGGCGGCTGGGCCCAACGACCCACCGGCGCGGTGGTCTACAAACTTCTCGAGGACGTCGGCCGCGACGCGGCCAGGCGGGTAGAGTCGGCGGCTCACAGTCTGTCGGCCTGGCTCGGCGCGATACGCATCACTCCTCGCTTCCGTACGCCGCTGGAGCGCGAGCTCTCAGGCTAAGCGCACACGTTGCTGCGCTTGATCGCTCTCCCGCTGCTCGCGCTGGCGCTGTTCGCTCCGTTCGCGGGAACGCTGCTGATCGACGCCGAGCCGCCCGACCGAGCCGACGCAATCGTCGTCCTGGCGGGCAACGCGCCCGATCGGCTGCCCTGGGCCGAGCAGCTGCGCGATCAGGGCTTCGCCGACCTGCTGATCGTGTCGAACGAGCGCGTCCACACCCACGGTCTCGAGACCACCTGGCTGGCGCTACACCAGGCGGGTGTTTCGGCGCCCGAGCTGCCGGACTCAGCGCTGGTCGTGCTGGACGAGCCGCCACCTGAAAGCACCATCGAAGAGGCCACGCGGGATGCCGCCATCATGCAGGCGCATGGATTGACGTCAGCCCTGCTGGTCACCGACGCGTTCCATACGCGCCGTGCGGCGCTGCTGTTCAGAGCCGCCTTCGCCCGAAGGGGGCTCGTCGTCCACGTGGTTCCTGTCGCCGATGCGCTCGACCTGGCGCACTGGTGGGCTCATCCGCTCACCGCCCGCCGCGTCATCGAGGAGTGGACCAAGTTCGTCTACTACCTCATCCAGGGCGCCTACTGGTAAGCGGCCAGCGGGACTCCGAGGCATTCACTACCTTTTCGGCCGCGGTCCTGGGCGGCCACGCGCCGTTGTGTCTTTCGCGTCAGCAGCGCGAGCACGCATCGCTCCTCCTCGCTCAAGCCCA
>VBGG01000251.1 GCA_005883405.1 Chloroflexota bacterium
CTCCACGATCTCGTCGTGATCGCGTCCTCCACCACGCGCGCGATCACACCGCGGCGGACGGGCGGACGTAGACTCCCGGCGCGGAAGCGTCAAGCGCCGCGGCAAGGAAACGCGTTTGGACCTTCTCGGAGGCGGTCTTGGGTAGCTCGTCCACCACCTGGATGTAGTCGGGCACGTGCGAGCGCTCCAGCAGACGACCACAGCGCTCGAACAGGCTACGCGCGTCGAACGCTTCGGGATGCCCGACCACGACCGCGACGACCAGATCACTCTCGCCCGGAGCCCCGGTCCGCGACGGCACACCGTAGACGTGCACATCGGCGACATCAGGGTGATCGAGCACGACCCGTCGAACGAAGCCTTCGGGGATGAATTCGCCCATCCGCCGAATCCCGCCCTCCTCCTTGCGATGGGCGAAGAAGTACCAGCCGTCGGCGTCGCGCCAGCACATGTCGCCGGTGTGCATCCAGCCACCGCGCGTCTTGCGATCCGAAGCCGCGCTGTTCTTGAAGTACTCGAGCCGAGCGGACCCTCCAGCCGGGCGTCCGACGAGCTCGCCGATGGTTCCGGCCGGCACCGGCTGATCATCCTCATCGACGATGGTCATCTCGAGGATGTCGGGTGCCTTGCCGAACGAGCCAACCGGCCCAACGCCAGGCGGTTTGAAGGCGAACGCGCTGCCCTCCATCGTGCCGTACCACTCGAGGATGCGTACCCCGAAGCGTTCCTCAAATGGGGTCCACAACTCGCGCGGCATGCCCGCGCTCACCACGACGCGGACTTCGTGCATGTGATCCTTCGACGATGGCGGCTCGCCGTAGATGGCGCTCGCGATTCCGCCCAGGTTCGACCACATCGTGCAGCCGTGCGCGATGCAGATGTCCCACAACCGGGTCTTGGTGAAGCGGCGGCTGAAGACCGAGTGATCCACCACCCCGCTGATCGCGGGCAGGAGCGTGACCACCAGGGCGTTGCCATGCGTGAGGGAGAGACCCGTGTACGGCACGTCATCGGGCTGATAGCCGAAATAGGCCTTCGGGATCGCCAGATAGAGCGGCATGCGCTCGTAGGTGAGGATGATCGCCTTGGGATCGCCGGTCGTTCCGGAGGTGTACGAGAGCTCAAATGGGTCGCTGAGCTGCTCCACGTGGTGCCCGGTGTCGGCGCGCTCGGGACCCTCGAGAACCTCGTTCAGGCTCCGCCAGTCGCGTGGTGGCTGCAATCCCTGCCCGCGGCCCTCAGGCGTGCTGAGGACATAGGTCCGCACATCGGTCTGACGCAGGACCTCCGAGGCGGTCTCGTCCACCGTCACGTAATCCGCGGTCAACGCCGCCACGCATTCGGCGAAGCTGATGAAGTAGCGCAGCTTTTCGCCCCTGGAGCGCGGATCGATCGGCACCGCCACCAGGCCCAACCTGGAGCACGCGACCAGCGCATAGACGAACTCCGGATCGTTTCGCAGCATGACCGCCACGCGGTCACCCTTGCGTAGTCCGGCTGAGCGAAGCTCGTGCGCCAGCTTGTTCGACTGCGCTGCAAGGTGGGCGCTCGTCAGCCGCTCCGGCGGCAGCTGTCCATTTTCGAACACCAGGCACAGCCGGTCAGGCTCGGACTCGGCGCGGCCGTCGACGAGGCGGCTGAGCACGTTGGCGTCGAGCAGGTCGGGCACGATGCCTCCTAGCGCTGGAGCACGTGCACGGCGCAGGCCGCGGCGTCAGTGCCCACCCAGCCGCCGGCATTCTGCGCCAGCCCTACGGACACGTCAGGGACCTGGCGTTCACCGCAGCGTCCTTCGAGCTGCCAGGTCAGCTCGACAATCTGCGCCGCGCCGGTCGCGCCGATGGGATGCCCTCGCGACAGGAGCCCGCCACTCGGGTTGACGGGCAAGCGCCCACCCAGCCACGTGACGCGATCGCGCACCATGCGCGGCGCATCGCCAGGGCGGCACAAGCCAAGCTCCTCGTACAGGTGAAGCTCGGCGATGGCCGTCGCATCGTGCAGCTCGACGACATCGACGTCGGCGGGACCCACGCCAGCCATCTCAGACGCTCTCGCAGCGGCCCGCTCGACGGCGGTTGCCTTGCTCAGGTCGTCGCCCCGCCCCGAAGTCAGCACCGAGGCCGCGATGCGCACGCCTCCCGCGCGCCCACGGCCGGCGTGTTTGCCGGTCAGCACGAGACAGGCGGCGCCGTCGCTGAGTGGCGAGCACATGAGCACCGTGAGCGGACCCGCCACACGCCGAGCGCCCAGCACCTGCTCGACCGTCACCTCATCGCGGTACTGGGAAAAGGGGTTGAGAGCGCCGTGATGGTGGTTCTTGACGGAGATCAGCGCCAGGTCCTCAGGATCCACCGATGATGCTTCGGCTGCGCCATTCCCGCCTTCACCAGAAAACGAGGCATACAGGTCCATGAATACGCTTCGACCCTGGCCAGCACCGCTGCCGAAGCGCGCCTCGAGCTCGGCCAGGTCCATCGAGGCATTGAAGGCACGGAACGATTTGGCCTTATCGGCGTCGTAGAGTTTCTCGAAGCCGACCACCGCGACACACTCGTACATGCCACTCGCGACCGCCTGCCAGCCGAGGTGGAGCGCGGTCGACGAAGACGCGCACGCGTTTTCGACATTGACGATCGGTACACCCATCAAGCCCGTGTGGCGCAGCACCACCTGACCACGGATGGATTCCTGGCCGCTCATCAGGCCGGAAACCGCATTGCCCACATAGGCGGCCTGCACCTCGCTCGACGCGATCTCGGCGTCCGACAGCGCCCCGGCGACGGCTTCCTCCACCAGGTCGCGTGCGCTTCGGTCCAGATGCTTGCCGAACCGCGTCATCGCGGCGCCCTTGATCCAGACCTCGTTCTCGTTCACGTCGCCTCCGCGCGTTAGCGGAGTGGCGTGGCGGTCAGCGCCACTCCATTGTGGATGAAGAAGCTTCGAACGGCGTTTCCCGCCTCGCGGCCGGCTCGCTGATCTCCTTCGGCAATCAACGTCTCGAACTCGTCGATACGGGCCATCTCCGTGCGTCGCCGCTTCATCCAGATCTTCGTGCCGGTTGGTGTCTGGCGGAAAAGATTGGCGACGAGCGCGTCAGGATCACGCCCGGCCAACTCGCAATACCTTCGTAACAGGTCCAGCTTGTGCTGCTGCTCGGCCGCCTCGGCCGCGCGGTTCCAGTGGCTGGAGTACGCCTCCAGCCACTGGCGGACAGTCGCGAAGTTCGCGACTTCGTCGGTGGTCATTCCGGTAGGCCGAACATCCTGGCGAGCGCGCGTACCTCGTCCTTGCGCCAGGGCTGCGGCGCCTGCGGCTGAAGCATCCCTTCAGACTCGAGCTGCTTCACCACGTTCTTGTCGCGTTCGAAGGTCTTGCCGTAGCGACCCTCGAAGTACAGCTCCTCGAATGGCTGCCGCGGGCGCTGCCCGCCGGCGTCGGGTGACTCGGCGGGGTAGCCCAGCAGCTGCACCCAGAGCGGGATCAGGTGCGCAGGCACGCCGAGGACCTCGCTCGCCTTGGCGCCGTTGAAGGCGTTGATGCCGGTGCCGAGTCCGAGATCGACGGCCATCAGCAATGCCTGGCAGATGGCGATGCCGGCCTCGACGGCGGTCACTACGGCCAGCGTGCCCGGGTCGGACATGATCGGCGTCAGCACCTGCGTCCAGATGATGTTGTCGACGTACGCGTGGCTCCAGCCATGGCTGGGATTGAGCGCGCCGACGTCGACCAACTGCTTCAGCGTGGTCTGGCCCACCGACGGCGCCGTGGTATCTCCATACCAGAAGATCCAGGTCGGGGCGAGGTCCAGCTGGGCCGTGGTGGTCGGCGTCTTCAGCGCCGTTCGGTCCTCTTCAGACAGGTCGTCGCGGTTGACGACGATCGCCTTGGCCCAGTTCGAATTGACCGCCTGCGAGGCGATCCGCGCCGCCTCCAGGATCGTCTGGATCTTCTCCCGTTCCACAGCACGGTACGGCTGAAAGTAGCGGATGGACCTGCGACTACCGATCAGCTGCTTGAACTCCACGCTCAATCTCCCCTCGACCCGCGTTCCATGAGTTCTGGGCCCCGTTGACGCGTGCTTGTCATCCTGAGCTTGCGAAGGATCCGCGACGCCGACGCTCGCAACAATAAGCGGATCCTTCGTCGCCTGCCCTGCGCGAAGCGAGCCTGCGAGCGGAGCCCACGGGCCTGCCCTGCGCGAAGCGAGCCTGCGAGCGGAGCCCACGGGCCTGCCCTGCGCGAAGCGAGCCTGCGAGCGGAGCCCACGGGCCTGCCCTGCGCGAAGCGAGATGTGCTCGCGGATCTGCCTGGTGATGTTGCCTCCACCCGTGTAGTAGCGCTCGTAGAAGGCTTCATCGACGTGGTGGATGACCGCGCCGAAGTTGCATTGCATCGGGTTGAAGTACACCGGACACTGGCCGTACCTGGCGACGCAGTAGTCGACGTAGGCCACGGCCGCGTCGATCGCCCAATCCGAGACCTGGACCCGCGGATGGTTGACGATCTCGCGCACCACCTCTGGCTTGAACGGGCCTCCGTGGCTCAGCATCCAGTTGTCGCCATCACGCGCCAACGTGCCGCCTTTGCCGTACTTCTCGTCGACCATGTGGCTGATCACCGCGCGGCCGTTCGCGAAGCGTGGCGATGGTACGTAGGTGGCCTCTTTCACGCCCTCGATGCCGAAGATCTTGAGCGCCCCGCTAGCCGCCGGCGCTTTCGCGTTGAGCGCCTCGGCGCGGAATCCGAGCCCCTTCGCGAGGTCGGGGAAGGCGCCCATCAGGATGTCGTCGAAGAAGCCGCAGAAGATCCAGTTGCCGAGGCCCATGGCTTCCGCGGTCAGTCGCATGTTCTGCACGTACGACCCAGGCGGGTAGGTCTCCACCTGGAATAGGAACTGCTCGATCTGGCTGATCGTCACCGGGAACTCGAGCTTGCCCTCGCCGACCCACTTGTCGACGCCGGCCGGCTTCTGGGTTGCATCGTCGAGGAAGTACAGGTGCCAGACATCGAACAGGTTGAGCAGGACGCTGAAGTAGAGCCAGCCGATGTCGGTGATGGGGATGAACCACGTGGTGCCCGGGCGATTGACGTTGAACTGATAGGGCCCGAATAGCGACGCGTTCGGAGCGCCAGGTACGCGCAGAGCCCAGTCCACATCGGGACGGCCATCACGCACCTTGCGCATCCCCTCGCGGTACCAGCCGAGCACCTTGGCGTAGTCCGCCTCGCCCTCGATCTCGACCATCTTCGAGCGCTCGAGGCCCGGGTTGTAAATGAAGGCGCCGTCGTCTTTGATGACGAGCAGATCGTGCGCCATCGAGTTGCCCGGCGCCGCCGCGGTGCGTCCGGCGATGAACGTCAGCTCGTGAAAGCCGCCGTTGACCGCGATGTCCCAGTGGGCCATGCCGTTAGGGCCGAGCGCAGACCATGCGACGAGCGCTTCCTCGACCTCGGACAGCGGCAGCACCGGGTGCGCGGACTTGAAGGCAAGCGGCCCCTTCTCCTGCACCAGCGTGCGTCCGCCGGTCGCGCTTCGGACCTCTGCCTCGCCTGACTCGATGGCGTAGCCGCGCGCTACCCGTCGACTGCGCAACGTCGATAGGAGCTGTGGAAGCGGCCGCGTCTGTTCGAAATAGGCCTTGAGCTGGCGGCGCTCGACGTCGGTGAGCTTGCCTGTTGCCATCGTCGTGGCCATCACGACCTCCGTTCCCCGTTCTTCAAACGGGTCCTCAGAGCAATCGAGCCTATCACTATTAAGCCGCGCTGGCATCGGGGGTGTACCGCCGACCGCCGGCGGGCATAAGATCAAGGCCGCCGGGCCCTGACGGCAGGAGGAACTGATGGACGAGCTCCTCGCGAGAGTTGACGTTCGAGAGCTCAGTAGCGTGAGGTGGGGACCGCTGCGCGCGATGTTCCCCAAGTTCGTCGAGGAGGTCGAGCTCGGTCGCTATCTCAAGCATTTGCTGCGCACCAGCCAGTGCCGCGCGGTACGACTGGAGCCGCACTGCGACGCCGATGGAACCCGCTCGACGCACGTCTTCGACGTGTACGGCGTAGAGGAGCCACAAGCCGCATCGCGGTAACCACGACACGTCCCAAACCATTCACGCTGCACGTCGCCGACAGCGCGCTGGATGACCTGCAGCAGCGGCTTCAGCGTGTCCGCTGGCCTGATGAGCCGCCCCACGGCGCAGCGTGGGAGTTCGGTACCGACCTCTCGTACCTGCAAGAGCTGGTCGCCTACTGGCAAGACCGCTTCGACTGGCGTGCTCAGGAAGCCCGCCTGAACGACTTTCCCCAGTACACCGCGCCAGTTCAGGGCATCGAGCTGCACTTCCTGCACGTACCAGGCGTCGGACCCGAGCCGCTGCCCTTGCTGCTTTCGCACGGCTGGCCAGGCTCGGTCTGGGAGTTCCACAAGGTCATCCCGATGCTCACGGATCCCGCCCGATACGGCGGCGATCCGGCTGACGCGTTTACGGTCGTTGCGCCGTCGCTGCCGGGCTACACGCTCTCCTTCCGACCTGGCCAGCAACGCTTCGGCGTACCTGCCATCGCGGCCGCCTTCGTCGAGCTCATGCGCGACGTGCTCGGGTATGCGCGCTTCGCGGCCCAGGGCGGCGATTGGGGCTCGTTCATCTCCGCGTACCTGGGCCTGACGGCGCCCCAGCACGTGGTGGGCATCCACATTAACCTGCTGCCGATCCGCCGCGAGCCTCCCCCCGCGGCGTCAAGTGAAGATCCGGAGGTGGTCGCCTACCGTGCCGAGCTCGACCACTGGCTCCGCGAGGAGACGGGCTATTCGGCAATCCAGGGCACCAAACCCCAGACGCTCGCCTACGCCCTGACCGATTCACCAGTGGGTCTCGCCGGCTGGATCGTCGAGAAGTTCCGCACCTGGAGTGATTGCGGTGGCGGGCTAGAACCGTGCTTTTCCAAGGACGACCTGCTCACCAACATCATGCTCTACTGGGCGACCGGTGCGATCGGCAGCTCGTTCTGGCCGTACTACTCCCGCCAGCACGAGGGATGGCCGCTCCCGTCGGATCGTCGGGTGGAAGTGCCCACGGCGTACCAGGCTTTCCCGAATGACATCCTGCACCCACCCCGCCAGTTGGCCGAGCGCGCCTTCAACATCCAGCGCTGGACCGTCTCGCCCAGCGGCGGCCACTTCGCCGCGCTCGAAGAACCGTCACGCCTGGTAGAAGACATTCGCGCCTTCTTCCGTCCGTTGCGCTGAAGAGCGCCGGCAACGCCCCATCCAAGGCAGTGCCTTGAAACGTATTCATGGAAGGGAAGCTGTTGGCCCCCAGCTTGGGAAGGGAGCACTGTCGCATGTTCAGTCACGTCGACGGGCGCGGGCGTCTGCCGAGCGTCCTGCTTGTGCTTGTCAGCACGGTTCTCATCGCGGTTCTACTGGTACCCGCTCTGGGCGCGGCGGCGCGCGATACCGAAGGCCGCAAAGTCCTGGAATTCGAGACGATGACACCTGTCGTGACGCCGTTCACGGGCACCACGCACTCCATTCGTGGCATCGGTGGCGGGGGCGTGCCGTGGGCGCTGATGGCCGCGGAGGGCGAGCTCGATAGTAACGGCCGTCTGGAGGTCAGCGTCGTCGGGCTGGTTATCGCCAGCTCTGGCGTCAACCCCGTTGACACGTTTGTCGCCGCCGTGAACTGCTTGACCACCACCAGCCCAGACACCGGGGTGACGCTGCTCACCGCGCCACAGAGCGTCGGGTCGAATGGAAACGCGACGTTCGAAGCAAAGCTCAACCTGCCAAGTCCGTGCGTCGCACCGATCGTGTTCGTCGGGATCCCAGCAGGGAATTCGTTGCGCTGGTTCGCAACCACGGGCAGCTAGCGGCCCGCCGAAACGGCATCCTCGGCGATGAACTTGCGCGATCACGTAACTCCCTCTCCCTCTGGGAGAGGGCTGGGGTGAGGGGTGCGTATCTTCGCGAACGTTGAAATCTCGTACGCACCCCTCACCCGCGCTGCGCGCGGCCTCTCCCAAAGGGAGAGGCGGTAACCTCAGCTCAGCTCGTCGAGATAGTCGGGCCGCGTATCCCAGCCCTGGTCATCGATGCGGTCCTTGGGCTCGTTGATGAAGACGCAGCCCGAGGTGACGTCTTGAATGGCGCTGAAGGGAATGTACAGGTGCTTACCGAGGCCAAACAGTCCGGTTTTGACCTCGAGGATCTCGTCGCGCGGCATCGTGCCAACGCTGCTTGACCCTTCGGTGCCGACCGAGGCGAATTCGTGGCGGAAGACGCGATTGACGCTGCCGAACTTGTCGCCGTCCTTATCACACACGTCCATTCCGGGTTCGAGATGGCCGAGATAGCGCGGAGCCTGCATGGAATCTCCTCCTCCTCCTGGTTCGAGACTTCAATCAAGGTCGCCCGCAGACCGCGTGCCAGGGGGGTGACCTTCGGCGGGGCTAACGGTCGCGCCGCTCGTCTGCTTCCGCAGGTGGACGGCCTTCGGTGAGCCGAAGCTCTTGCTCCTGACTGGCCGCACGAGCCTGAAGGTCTTCCTCGCTCAGCACGTCTTCAGGGATGGGCTCGGCCGCCGCGGCTCGCGGGACACGTGTAACCACGCCCTGGCGCCGCTCTTCGAGGTCGATTTCGGCTCGTACATCCTCGGGTAGTTCAGGTCGTGACTGCATCCCAGTCGACCCTGCAGTTCAGATTCGGGGTGAGCGGCGGACGCGCGAGCCGCCAGGAATGGCTCGACCTGGCACGTCGGGCCGACGACCTCGGCTACTCGACGTTGCTGTTACCCGACCACTTCGGCCAGCAGCTGGCGCCACTGCCAGCGCTGCTGGCCGCGGCGGCCGCCACACCTCGCCTGCGTGTCGGCACCATCGTGCTCGACAACGACTTCCGCCATCCGGCGCTGCTGGCGAAGGAGGCCGCCACGATCGATCTGCTGACCGACGGCCGCTTCGAGCTGGGGATCGGCGCCGGCTGGATGGAGGCCGACTATCGGCGCTCGGGCTTGCCGTTCGATCCACCTGGCGTTCGAGTGGCAAGGTTCGCGGAAGCGGTGCAGATCCTCGAGGCGTGCTTCGTCGGCGACGGGCCAGTGACATTCCACGGCCGCTTCTACCGCATCGACGGACTCGAGCCGCAGCCGCGACGGCGGCCCCGGCTGTTGATCGCGGGGATGCGCAGCCGCATGCTGCAGCTGGCGGCGCGCCATGCCGATATCGTCGGCCTCGAGGACCACCAGTTCGCCGAGCGCTCCACGGGGAGCGTGTCGCCGACCATCGCCAACTGCGCCGAACAGGTCGCGATCGTCCGCCAGGCTGCCGGCGCGCGGCTCGACGAGATCGAGCTCAACGTTTTCGCCGCGCGCACCGAGGTGACCGACAGCCGCGCCGCGGCGGTCGACCGTCTCGCCAATCAACTGCGGCTGACGCCAAGCCAGATCGACGCTTCGCCGTCGTTCCTGCTGGGCAGCGTCGACGCCGTCGTTGATCAGCTCCAGGAGCGCCGGCAGCGGCTGGGCATCTCGTACATGATGATCTTCGACCGCGTCATGGATGCGTTCGCGCCGGTGGTGGCGCGCCTGTCGGGTCGCTAGCGACGCTCCAGGTAGCGCGCGGCGGCCACCGCGGCTGAGGCGCCATCACCCGCGGCGGCCACGAGTTGGCGCGACGAGCTCTGGCGGATGTCGCCAGCCGCGAACACACCTGGCACCGACGTTTGCAGATGCGCGTCCACCACCACATGGCCGGTCGGGTCGAGGTCGAGAACGCCACGCAGGAACTCGGTGTTCGGCTCCAGGCCGACGAAGATGAACACGCCCGCGACGTCTTGCGTGCGCGTGGTGGTGCCGTCGCGGAGCACAACCGACGAGACCGTCTGGCCGCCAACGATCTCGACCACCTGGGTATTGAACAGCGTTTCGACGTTCGACAGGCGCTCCAGGCGGTCGACCGCGACGCGCTGGGCGCCGAAGGCTGGGCCGCGGTGGACGAGCAGCATCCGACCGACCTGCTGGGCCAGCACGGCGGCCTCATCCAGTGCCGAATCGCCACCGCCGATGACACACACCTGTTTGCCGACGAAGAATGGTGCGTCGCACGACGCGCAGTGGGAAACACCCTTACCGAGGAAGTCCGCCTCGCCAGGGATGCCGAGCGACCGCAGCGCGGACCCGGCGGCGATGACAACGGCACGCGCGGTTACCTCGGCGCCCTCGCAGCGCAACACCCGCCGATCGGCGTCGATCTGGAGGCCGGTGGCGGTGTCGAGCAAAAATTCCGCCCCGGCGGCTTCTGCTTGCTCCTGGACCAGCGGGCCGAGGTCGAAGCCGGCGATGCCCTGGGTGAACCCGGGGTAGTTTTCGATCTTCTCCACGTTGAGCACCTGGCCACCCGCGGCCAACCGTTCGATGACCACCGTACGCAGCCCGAAGCGTCCCGCATACAGCGCCGCGGTGAGCCCCGCCAGCCCCGCGCCAACGATCGCCACGTCGTAGTCTTCGGCCACCGCCACAACTGTAGCGCCCGCCTCGCTGGCTGTCGGCTGTCCACACGGCTCACCGTGCGAGCCGAAGAGATTCCCCTTGGGGTTTCGCCCGCGTCGGGTCGGCGAGCCGTTCACTCTGGGAGCGCCCAAACAAACCCCAAATGCGTGCGAGCTCGCATGGGCGGTGGAATGCGGACGACCCAGCGCCAGACCCCACGTAGAATGACGAAGTCATGGCAGTGCAAGAACAGGCGCCGCTTCGCCTCGTCGGCAAGCGACTGAGGAGGGCGGACTCGCCCGAGCGTTTGACCGGTCAGGTGCGGTATACGGGCGACCTGGTCCTGCCCGGGCTGCTGCACGGCCGCCTGGTGCGCAGCCCTCACGCCTCAGCGCGCATCGTCTCCGTCGATAAGGCCCAGGCCGAGGCCACGCCCGGTGTGGTGGCCGTGCTCACCGCCGAGGATCTGCCCGTGCGCGACATCCGCGCCGCGGTCGACAACCGCAGCATCGTCATGGCCTTCGAACGCGCCACGTACGTGGGCCAGCCCGTGGCGGTGGTCCTGGCCGAGAGCGAGGCCGCCGCGGAGGACGGCGCAGAGGGCGTCGAGGTCGAATACGAACCCCTGCCGCCCGCCATCGACCCACTCGACGCGATGCGGCCAGATGCGCCTGTCGTGCGCATGCACACCGCCGAGGACGAAGAGGAGCTGGGCATGCACGGCGCCGCCGCCGGCGGCAGTCAGCAGGAAGAGCCCCAGGCGCCGAATGTGGCCAGTCATCAGCGCTACCAGCGCGGTGACGCCGACAAGGCATTGGCGGAGGCGGACGTCGTCGTCGCGCGGGAGTACCGCACCCCGTGGGTTCACCAGAGCTACTTGGAGCCGCAAGTCTGCGCCGCCACCATCGATGCGCTGGGCAACGTGGTGGTGTATGCGTGCACCCAGGCGATGTTCCGCACACGCGACACGGTGGCGGCGGTGCTGGGGAAGTCGCCCTCTCAGGTGCGGGTGTATGCCATGCCCGTCGGCGGCGGGTTCGGTGGCAAGTTCGGCCTGATCGAGCCGCTGGTCGCCGCCTGCGCGGTGGCCGTGAATCGCCCCGTACGCCTGAGCTTCACGCGCATCGAGGACTTCAGCGCCGCCAGTCCAGCGCCGTCGTCGATCTTCCGCGTCACGGCTGGGGCGCGTAAGGACGGCACGTTCACCGCGCTGAAAGGCGAGGTCATCTTCGACGCCGGCTCGAAACCAGGCGCGCCGGCGGCGCACGCGGCGCTGTGTCTCGGCGTGTTCTATCGCTGGCAGAACCTGGACATCGACGCCACAGAGGTCGTCACCCACAAGACGCCAACTGGGGCGTACCGCGCGCCGGGCCTGCCTCAGGCCATCTTCGCGTGCGAGAGCCTGGTCGACGAGCTCATCGCCAGGCTGGGCATGGACCAGATCGAGGTACGTAAGAAGAACGCCTCCCGCGGTGGCGACATCCGCCCGGATGGCACACCGTGGCCGCCGATCGGTCTGCTGCAATGTCTCGAGCGTGCGGAACCGATCTACCGTGCCGAGCTGGCCGCGGCTGGTCCGCACGAAGGTGTGGGCGTCGCGCTGGGCGGCTGGTTCGGCGGCACGGAGCCGGCGTCGGCCCTGTGTCGTCTGGAGTCGGATGGCACGCTCAAGGTGGCAGTCGGCTCGGTCGACCTGACGGGCACCAATTCGGGTCTGCAGGTCATCGCGGCCGAGGCCTTCGGCTTCGAGAGCGCCGATCAGGTGCGCGTCAGCACCGTCGATACGGATGCGGCGCCGTACGCCGGCGCCACCGGTGGCAGCAAAACGATCTACACGATGGGTCCAGCCGTGCTCAAAGCGGCTCAGGAAGCCCGCGAGCGAGTGCTGAACATCGCCGCCGCCGAGATGGAGACGTCGGTTCAAGATCTGGAGATGGTCAACGGCGAGGTGCGCGTCAAGGGCGTGCCCGGCAAGGTCAAGACGCTGCGCGACATCTATCGGCTGAGCGCGTCTTTCGGCGCGAAGTACGAGCCGGTGCTGGGCAAGGGCGAATCGGCCATCACCCAGCGTAGCCCCGGCACCGGGGTCCACATCGCGCGGGTGCGGGTCGACCCCGAGACTTTCCGCGTCGAGCCGTTGCGCTACGTCGTCGTCCAGGACGTCGGACGCGCGATCAATCCAGCCACCGTCGAGGAGCAGATCCATGGTGGCGGAGCGCAAGGCGTGGGCTGGGCAGTCTACGAGGAGATCGTCCACGACGAGTCCGGCACGCCGATCACCGCCAGCTTCATGGACTACACGGTGCCCAAGGCGCGGCAGATGCCGGAGCTCGAGGCGGTACTGGTGGAAGTGCCGTCGCCGATCGGACCGTACGGCGCAAAACCGGTGGGCGAGCCGCCGGTCATCCCGGGCGGGGCGGTGATCGCGAACGCCGTCGCGGCTGCCGTCGGCGCGCGCGTCACGGAACTGCCGCTTACGCCCGAGCGCGTGCGGCGCGCCCTGCTGTAAGCAATCCGAGCACCTCCTCGGCGCTGGCCGTCGAGGCATCCAACCACTGGAGACGCGGGCGGCGGCGGAACCAGGTCATCTGCCGCTTCGCGTACTGGTGCGTGGCCTGCTTGAGCTGAGCCACCGCATCGGCCAGGCTGAGCTCGCCACGCAGCATCGCCGCGATCTCCCGGTAGCCAATGCCGCTCATTGATGGCAGGCCGGGTTCGTAGCCACGCTCGAGGAGGCCGCGCACCTCGTCGACGAAGCCGCCGGCGATCCAAGCGTCGATGCGCTGGTCGATTCGCGCATAGAGCTCGTGGCGCTCCAGGTGCAGCCCCACCTGGATGCTGTGGACTGGTGGCTGCTCGAGGGGCGTTTGCCACGCCGAGAACGGCCGGCCGGTGGCGTGAAAGACCTCGAGCGCGCGAATCACGCGGCGCACGTTCTTCAGGTCGATGCGCCGCGCGGCTTCGGGATCGACCCGTTCGAGCTCAGGTTGCAGTGCCTGCCAGCCATGCTCGCGGGCGCGCTCTTCGAGCTTGTGGCGAAAACCAGGGTCGGGCGGAACGTCTGGCAGCGCCAGGCAGTCGCATACGGAGCTGACGTACAGGCCGGCCCCGCCCACCAGCAGCGGCAAACGTCCGCGCGACGCGATGCGCCGGATCGCCCCCAGCGCTTGACGCTGGTACAGCGCCAGCGAGTAGGGCTCGTCGGGATCGACCAGGTCGATCAGGTGGTGCGGGACGAGCAGCTGTTCGTCGAGCGTCGGCTTGGCTGTGCCGACGTCCATCCAGCGGTAGACGGCCCGAGAGTCGGCTGAGACGACCTCCAGCGGCACATGCGCGGCCAACGCCAGCGCCAGTGCCGTCTTGCCTACCCCAGTCGGCCCGACGATGGCCAGCGTCGTCGGGGTGGGCGCTGGCGTTACGCGGTCGGGGGCAGGTACTGGTGGAACCAGGCGAGCGCCCGCGCCCACGCGTCGGTCGCCGCCTCTCGGTTGTAGCGATCGCCGGTGTCGTTGAAGAAGGCGTGGTTCGCTCCCGGCTCGACGACGAAGTCGTGCGGCACGCCAGCGGTCTCGAGCGCTGCCATCACCGCCGGAGCGCTGCCAGTGATGTTGGTGTCCAACTCCGCATAGACGCCGAGCGCCGCCGCACGCGTATGCGCCAGCGTGTCCAGCGGCGGCTGGGGACCGTAGAACGGCACCGCCGCGGCAACCGAGTCGTCTTCGCCGATGGTTCGCCACACCACGCCGCCCCCGAAGCAGAAGCCGGTGATGCCGTGCGCATCCGGGCGGACGCTGTCCTGCTGCTGGATGAACACCCCCGCGGCTGTCGCATCGTCCACGTGGCGCTGCGGATCGGCGCGCGCCAGCAAGCCGGGCACGTCGTCGGGATTGGCGTTATCGGTACCGCCTTCGCGCGAGACGAGATCGGGCGCGACCGCTGCAAAACCGGCCTTGGCGTAACGCCGCACCACGTCTTTGTGGTGGCCGAGCAGACCTCGGTTTTCATGGATCACCACAATGCCCGAGTAGGTGCCTAGCGCAGACGGCACAGCCATGTAGCCCAACAGCGTCGAGCCGTCCGCCGTCGGGAACTGGACGTCGGCCGCAATGATATCCGGATCGTCGGCCGAGACGGTGACCGGGTTCGGCCCCGCCTGGGCGACGCGCGGCGCCACCTGCGCTTCGGCAACCTCGGCTTCTGAGAGGCCGACCGAGCTGAACAGTGCCATGGCGGCGGCGAGTCCGCCGGCAACGCCGATCGACTTGCGCACAAAGTCGCGCCGGCTCATGCGACCTTCGCGGTAGTCATCGACAAACTCGTCGAGCAGGTAGTGCTGGAACTGATTCATCGATCGTCCTATCTCCCTCTCCCTCTGGGAGAGGGCTGGGGTGAGGGTGGTGTATGAGCATGGACGCTACATCTCGTACGCCACCCTCACCCGCGCTGCGCACGGTTTAATCCACTCCCAGAGGGAGAGGCGAACGTCGCCGTCGATTCTAGCCGTCGACGCCGCGCCGCTCCGGTAAAGTCCTCGTCGTGCAGGTGGCGCTACCCGCGGGTACCGATCCCCAGCAGGTGCTGGAGACGCTTTTCGGCTACCAGACGTTCCGCCCGGGCCAGCGCGAGATCATCGACGCGGTGCTCGCCGGTCGCGACTGCATCGGCCTGATGCCCACCGGCGCCGGCAAATCGCTCACGTTCCAGATTCCCGCCAAGCTGCTCGGCGGAACGGTGCTGGTGCTGTCGCCGCTCATCTCGCTGATGAAGGACCAGGTGGATGCCCTCGAGCGCCTGGGATTCAAAGCCGCGCTCTTCAATTCGAGTCTCGACGAGACCGAGCGCTCGCGGGTGCTAAGGCAACTGCGCCGCCGCGAGCTGGAGCTGCTGTACGTCGCACCCGAGGCATTGCGCCAGTCGCTGAGAAACATCTTCGCCGACTGTCCGATCAGCCTGGTGGTGGTCGACGAGGCCCACTGCATCAGCCATTGGGGCCACGACTTCCGCCCAGCGTACCGCCAGCTGCGCGACCTGAAGTCGCAGCTTGGCGACGTGCCCGTCCTGGCGCTGACGGCCACGGCGACGCGGCGAGTCGCCCTCGACATCATCCGTTCGCTGGGCATGCGCAAACCCGCCGGCTACAAGGGCGCGTTCTACCGCGCCAACCTGCGCATCATCGCTCAGAAGAAGGGTGGCGGACGCAACACGCGTCGCGACATGCTGAGCGTCATCCGCGGCCATGCCAACGAGAGCGGCATCGTGTACTGCGCCACCCGCCGCGGTGTGGACAGCCTGACCGAGTGGCTCGCGAAAGAAGGCGTGAGCGTACTGCCGTACCACGCTGGTCTCGACGATCGCGCCCGAGCGCGGCACCAGGAAGCGTTTGCACGCGACGAAGTGAACGTGGTGGTGGCGACTATCGCGTTCGGGATGGGCATCGACAAGAGCAACGTGCGTTTCGTCATTCACCGCGACATGCCCCGCAGCATCGAGGCCTGGTACCAGGAGATCGGCCGCGCTGGACGCGACGGCCTTCCGAGCGACTGCGTCGTGTTCTATTCCTGGGCCGACGTCGTGGGCTACGACGCGTTTCTTTCCGAGATTGACGATCCAGAACTGCGCGACGAGACGCGCGCACGCACGGTTGGTTTGTTCCGCCTGCTCGAGCGTAGCGGCTGCCGGCACCAGGCGCTGGTCGGCTACTTCGACGAAGCCATCGGGCCATGCGGCGACGCCTGCGACGCGTGCCTCGGGCTGAACCTGGACGAGATCGCGCCGCCTCCTCGGCGGCCCGCGCGCGCGGCGCCCGCACCCTCGTGGCGGACGCCTTCATGGCTTGCCCCGTCGGCCTCTGAGGGTGACGGTGACCGGTTTGAAAAGCTCCGCGCACTTCGCCGCGGCCTGGCAGACAAGGAGAACGTCCCGGCGTACATCGTCTTCAGCGACGCCGTCCTGCGCGAGATGGCCCGTCGCGTGCCGCGCAGCGAGGTCGAGCTGCTCGCCATCCCCGGCGTCGGGCCCGCCAAGCTTCAGCGCTACGGCAAAGCCTTTTTGGAGGTCCTCACCGCGGAGTAAATGCTTGCATCAAGTGTTGCGTGTCATCCTGAGGGAGGAACCCGTGGGCTCCGCTCGCGGGCTCGCTTCGCGCAGGGCAGGCCCGTGGGCTCCGCTCGCAGGCTCGCTTCGCGCAGGGCAGGCCCGTGGGCTCCGCTCGCAGGCTCGCTTCGCGCAGGGCAGGCGGCGAAGGATCTATCCAGCTTCTCGTCGTACGCCCGAAGCTACGGATCCTTCGCAGGCTCAGGATGACAGTCGATGCAAGAAATGCTGGGATCGCGTTCGCCCGCGTCAGGCGGCGACGAGGGCGGGCGGTGAGGTGCCGTCGATCTCCGCCAGCATCGCCGCTTTGCAGGCTGGACAGATGCCGTGGGTGGCCGACCTGATCTTGCGGCCAGGCTGCAGCCGGTAGGTGCCGGTGCCGTCCATGACCAGCCAGCACCAGGCGCACTGACGCAGCTCAGCCATCGACGACGTTGTTCCGCCGCATGGGCTGATACTTCGGATCCCAATTGATCACGTGGTGCACCGACCTGGGCGGGGTCTCTTCGTACACGTACATCTTCGTGTGCTCGGGGTTCGCCCAGCTCTCGAAGAGCCGCACGTGCCCGTCGCCCTCCGGGTCGCGGCCAGTGGTCAGGTTCAGCGCGTCACCCGCCTGAAGCTCGTCCTTTGAGATCGGGGAAGCAACGCTGGAGAACGTGTCGGTCGTGTGGCGCGCAACGTCCCAGGCCTTGCTCACGAACGCCGAGCAGTCGAGGCCGGTCGCCGATGTCCCGCCCCAGACGTACGGCACGTTCATCAGCTGTTGCGCGGTGTTGATGATCTCGGAGCGGGTAATTGGCGCTGGGCCGACGCCAGCCGGCAGCATCGCCGCGTGATAGATCTCGGGGGCCTTCGACGCGACCTGCGGCTGAGCCGTCGATCGCTTCGGCTGATTCTGGGCCGCGGCCTTCAACAGCGCCGCGAAGCCGCTCGGGACGGTTCCGTTCGAAGCGACCCGCCGCACGGGGAGCGTCGAGCGGGCGAAGGCGAGCGCGGCTGGCGTTGGGCGGGTCACGGCTGTCGGCGGCAGTATCTCCCGAGCGCAGACCGCGGCATAGGCCGGATAGTCCCGCGCCGCCGCGCCGAACGTCCCTGGCGACGAAAGTCAGCTCGCCGCAGCGCTGGTCAGCGCGCGCGCTTTGCCGCCGCGCGGGCGCGCGGCGGGCTTCAGCACTGGGCGGAGGTGCTGGCCGGTGTAGCTGTTGGGATTGGCGGCAATGTCCTCGGGGGTTCCGGTGGCCACGATCTCGCCGCCGGCGTCGCCTCCTTCGGGACCGAGGTCGATCACCCAGTCGGCCGTCTTGATGACGTCCAGGTTGTGCTCGATGACCACCACCGTGTTGCCCGCGTCGACCAGTCGCCCTAGCACGCCGAGCAGGTGCTCGACATCCGCGAAGTGCAGGCCCGTCGTCGGCTCGTCGAGCAGGTACATCGTGCGACCCGTCGCTCGTCGCGACAATTCGGATGAAAGCTTCACGCGCTGCGCCTCACCGCCCGACAGCGTGGTCGCCGGCTGGCCGAGATGGATGTAGCCCAGTCCCACCTCGCACAGCGTCCGCAGCTTGATCGCGATCGACGGGATGTTCTGAAACACCTCCGTCGCCTCCGCCGCCGTCATCTCCAGCACGTCCGCGATGGAGTAGCCCTTGTATTTGATCTCCAGCGTCTCGCGGTTGTAGCGTTTTCCAGAACACACCTCGCACGGGACATACACATCTGGGAGGAATTGCATCTCGATCTTCAAGATCCCGTCGCCCTGGCACGCCTCGCACCGCCCACCCTTGACGTTGAACGAGAACCGCCCCGGCTGGTAGCCCCGCACGCGCGACTCCGGCACCTGGGCGAACAGGTCGCGCATCGGCGTGAATAGACCGACGTAGGTGGCCGGGTTCGACCGCGGCGTGCGACCGATCGGCGACTGGTCGATGTCGATCACCTTGTCCAGGTGCTCCAGTCCTTCGATACGCTCGTGCGCGCCAGCCGCTTCGCGTGACTTGAACAGTCGCTGCGACAGCGCCGGGAACAGCGTGTTGGTCACCAGCGATGACTTGCCGGAGCCAGACACACCGGTGATGACCACCAGCCGCCCCAGCGGAAACTCGGCGGTGATGCTCTTCAGGTTGTTCTCACGCGCGCCCACTATCCGCACCCACTTGCCATTCCCCTGACGACGTTCACGGGGAATCGACACCGTCCGCTCGCCCGTCAGGAACTGACCGGTCAACGACTCCGGGCTGGCCATGATGACGTCGATGGGTCCTTCGGCGACGATGCGTCCGCCATGTTCGCCGGCGCCCGGACCCATGTCGACGATCCAGTCCGCGGCGCGCATGGTCTCCTCATCGTGCTCCACCACGATCAAGGTGTTGCCAAGATCGCGCAGCCGCTCCAGGGTGCGGATCAGCCGCGCGTTGTCGCGCTGGTGGAGTCCAATGCTCGGCTCGTCCAGAATGTACAGCACTCCGGTCAGTCCCGAGCCGATCTGCGTCGCCAGCCGGATACGCTGCGCTTCACCACCCGACAGCGTAGCCGCCGTGCGACTCAACGACAGATAATCCAACCCCACGTCCACCAGGAACCGCAACCGCTCGCGGATCTCTTTCAGAATCTGGCGCGCAATGGTGTATTCGCGATCGGTGAGCGTCAGGTTCCGCTCTGCCGCGTACGGATCGCCCTTCACCTGCCCATTGCGCCGCTCGTCGAACGCGACGCGCTCCTCGAGTGCCGTGAAAAACTCGCGCGCACGCAGCACCGAGTAATCCACCACCTCGCTGATGTTCCGCCCGGCGATCGTCACCGCCAGCGCTTCCGGCTTCAGCCGCGCGCCTTTACACGTCGGGCACGGTCGCGGCGCCATGTACTTCGCCAGCTCTTCGCGGACGAACTCGCTCTCCGTTTCATTGAAGCGTCGCTCGATGTTGGGAATGATGCCCTCGTAGTGCGCGCGGTACTCGCGACTCCGGCCGCTCTTGCTGTGATACGTCAGCACGATCCGCTCGGAGCCAGACCCATACAGGATCTTCTGAATCTGGTCCGGCTTGAGCTCGCGGATCGGCGTGTTCATCGAAAACCCGTAGTACTTCGCGACCGACTCCAGCAGCGATTTGTAATACGAGTTCCCGTTCCAACCGGCCTTGCCCCACGCGGCAATCGCACCCTGGGCCAGGCTCAGCTCCTTGTTGGCCAACACCAGGTCCGGATCGACCTCCAGCCGCGTGCCGAGGCCGGTGCACGTGGGGCAGGCGCCGTGTGGCGTGTTGAATGAGAAGCTCCTCGGCTCCAGCGCCGGCAGCGACGTCCCGTCGTACGGACAGGCGAAGTTCTCCGAGTACAGCGTGTCCCGCCAGCCGTCCGCGGCCGGCTCGCTGATGATCACTTGCCCGCGGCCAAGCTTCAGCGCTTGCTCGATCGAGTCCGCGATGCGCGACTTGACCTCGGCCGCGCGCGAGACCACCAGCCGGTCGACCACCACCGCGATCGAGTGCTTCACGTTCTTCTTCAGCTCGATCTTGTCCGACAGGTCCCTGACCTCGCCGTCGACCCGCACGCGCACAAAACCCGCCTTGCGCACGTCGTCAATCGCCGATTGGAACTCACCCTTGCGGGCCTCGACCAGCGGCGCCAGCACCATGATCCGCGCGCCTTCGGGCATCTCGCGCACGGCGTCGATGATCTGCTCCGACGTCTGCTGCTGGATCGGCCGGTGGCACTTCGGGCAGTGCGGGTGACCGATGCGCGCGAACAGCAGCCGCAGGTAGTCGTAGATCTCGGTGACGGTGCCGACCGTCGAACGTGGGTTGTGACTGGCGCCCTTCTGGTCGATCGAGATGGCCGGCGACAGGCCCGAGATGTACTCGACGTCCGGCTTGTCCATCTGGCCCAGGAACTGCCGCGCATAGCTCGACAGACTCTCGACGTACCGTCTTTGCCCCTCGGCATAGATCGTGTCGAATGCCAGCGACGACTTGCCACTCCCCGACAGCCCGGTAATCACCACCAGCCTGTCTCGCGGGAGCGTCAGCTCAATGTTTTTGAGGTTGTGCTGCCGCGCACCGCGGATCTCGATCCTGTCCAGAGGCATTTGCTCGCTACCGAAGCCTACCGCGTTCGAACATGCGTTCCAAGCCAGAAAATTCCCAGATAGTATCGCCGCTCACCCCGTGGCGCCGGCGACGATTCCGCGTAAGCAGCCGGCGCTGAATGCCGTTTGCATGCAAGAGCGAGAACGCCCAATGGGGTTGACATCCGCCCGCGTATGGCGGTTCGCGCGATTTCGGCCAGCCCGCCAGCGCCACGGGCGACGAAGCTCAGCAACCTGCCCTTCGAGGTGCTAGCGTCTTGCCGTGGCTGGCTCGGAGGCGCCGAGGCCGTAGAGCGCGGCGCCATTGTCCCAGAGGATCTTGCGGCGAGACTCGTCGCCCAGGCCGTCGAGCCGGAGGAAGGTGTCGACACCTTTGGGCCAGGGCGAATCGTGATGCGGATAATCGGCGTCGGGCGCGCAATTGCGGGCCGCCAGGGCCAACCGCGGCTCGGCGGCCATGCGCCGCTCGGTATGGCGCTTCGTGAGCCCGCGGATCTCGCTGGTGTTCGAATCGAACGCGACGCCGTTGCCGTACTCGACGCGTGATCCGCCGCCAAGCGTCGGGGCCGACGTGAAGCGCGTCCGCGACCGAAACGGCTCAGGCAGGTGCCTCTGCCACAGATCATGCGGCTCCATCAGGTGGAGGTCGCTATCGATGACCCTGAATCCGCGCTTCATTAACCCCGCGTGACCCCCAGTGGAAGCCAACGGTACCCCCGCGCTAACGCCGAGAGCCAGCGGCCTTCTTTGTGGGGCGTACGAACTCGCGCGGCACGATGCGATCGGGCTCCTCGACGGCCAGCGTGCGGCGCAGCTCAATCACCTGATCGCGCAGCAAGGCAGCGCGTTCGAACTCCAGCGCCCGCGCGGCTTCCTTCATCTGCGTCTCGATGTCCTTGATGAGGCGGTACAGCTCGTCCTTGGGCAGGTCGGCGGCGCGAGTGACGTGCGCCTCCTCCTCGTGCGCCCGGGCCACCGCCCGCACGCGCTCGGTGATGTCGCGGATCGCTTTGCGGATGCCGATCGGTGTCACGCCGTGCGCCTCGTTGTAGGCCTGCTGCTTGGCACGTCGCCGATACGTCTCGTCGATCGCCCGCCGCATGCTCACGGTCAGTTGATCGGCGTACATGATCACGTGGCCATCCACGTGCCGCGCAGCGCGGCCGATCGTCTGAATGAGCGAGCTGTTCGAGCGCAGGTAGCCCTCTTTATCGGCGTCGAGGATCGCGACCAGCGACACCTCGGGCAGGTCGAGGCCCTCGCGCAGCAGGTTGATGCCCACAACCACGTCGTACACGCCCAGACGCAGGTCCCTGAGGATCTCGACACGCTCCAGCGTGTCCACCTCCGAGTGCAGGTAATGGACCTTGACGTTGGCCTCGCGGAGGAAGTCCGCCAGGTCTTCGGCCATGCGCTTGGTGAGCGTGGTCACCAGCACGCGTTCGCCGCGGGCCGTGCGTTGCGCGATTTGCTCCATCAGATCGTCGATCTGCCCGCGGGTCGGCTTGACCTCGATCTCAGGGTCGAGCAGACCCGTCGGTCGGATCAGTTGCTCCGCGCCGTGCACGCGCACCGTGCCGTCACCGGCGCCGTTGGTCGACGGCGCTTCGAGTCGGCGCTCCCAATCGGGCACCGAGAAGACCGACGCGGCCTCAGGCTCTGCATCCGTGACGCGCGAGACGGTGTACTCGTACGGCCCCGGCGTGGCCGAGACGTAGAGCACCTGCCCCAGGCGCTCCTCGTACTCGTGGAACATCAGCGGCCGGTTATCCATGGCGGACGGCAGGCGGAAGCCGAACTCGACCAGCACCTCCTTGCGCGCGCGGTCGCCGTTGTACATACCGCGCACCTGCGGAATGGTCATGTGCGACTCGTCGACGAAGCAGACGAAGTCGTCGGGGAAGTAGTCGAGCAGCGTCCAGGGCGTGCTGCCAGCCTCGCGCCGCGACAGGTGCCGCGAGTAGTTCTCGACACCCGCGCAGGAGCCCGTCTCGGACAGCATCTCGAGGTCGTACTGGGTACGCTGGCGCAGCCGTTGCGCCTCGAGCAGCTTGTCCTGCTGCTCGAACAGCGCGACCTGCTCTTCGAGCTCGGCGGCGATGTCGTGCAGCGCTGCGTCGAGTTTGGCGCGGCTGGTCACGAAGTACCGCGCGGGATAGATCTCGACCGACTCACGGTCAGCCAGCACCTCACCCGTCAGCGGATCAACCTCGGTAATGCGCTCGAGCTCGTCACCCCAGAACGAGATGCGCACGACGATCTCCTGGGACGAGGGATGGACCTCGAGCGTGTCGCCGCGCACGCGGAACTTGCCGGCCGACAGATCGTAGTCGTTGCGTTCGTAATAGATGTCGGTTAGCCGACGCAGGATTTTGTCGCGCTTGTAGACCTCTCCGACACGCAGGCTGACGCTGTTCTGGCCGTACTCCTCGGGATCGCCCAGACCGTAGATGCAGCTCACGCTCGCGACGACCAGCACGTCGCGGCGGGTAAGCAGCGACTGCATGGCCGAGTGGCGCAGCCGTTCGATATCTTCGTTGACCAGCGTGTCCTTCTCGATATAGGTATCGGTGCGTGGGATGTAGGCCTCGGGCTGGTAGTAGTCGTAGTACGACACGAAGTATTCGACGGCGTTATTGGGGAAGAACTCCTTGAACTCGGACGCCAGCTGCGCGGCGAGCGTTTTGTTGTGGGCCATGACGAGCGTCGGCCGCTGGATCTGCTGGACGACGTTGGCCATCGAGAAAGTCTTCCCGGAGCCAGTGACCCCGAGCAGGGTCTGGTGCTTGAGCCCGCGCTTGATCCCTGCCGCGAGCTTCTCGATCGCCAGCGGCTGATCGCCCGTGGGCTTGAAGTCCGAGATCAGATCAAAGTTGTCAGCCACGGAGACTGTGAGTCTAACGTCCTCTGCAACCTTTTGATTCCTCGAAGCCCGTTCGCGTGCAAATCCAGGCAACACAACCTATTGTGTAGACATTCGCCCGCGGAGTGCGGCTCGCGCTGATTCAGCCCACCCGTCCAGCGCTACGAGGCAAACGCACCAAGCCTGGCGTGGCGGGGCACCCAAACCGCTTCTGTGGCGCTGCGAGCCGTTTCGGCACATAATCCCGGGCGACATAGCCTCATGACCGCTTTTCACATCTGGACCATCGGCTGCCAGATGAACGTCGCCGACTCACGCCGCCTGGCGGAGAGCCTCGAAAAGTACGGGCTCGAGGCCGCCCAGGGGCCGCATGATGCCGACGTCGTCGTGCTCTACTCGTGCGTCGTCCGCCAGCAGGCGGAGGACCGCGTCCACGGCCAACTGCACGCGCTGCAGCAGATGAAGGCCGCCAGGCCGCACATGAAGGTCGTGGTGGCCGGCTGCGTCAGCGACATACCCGACTGGCGCCATCGCTATCCCTTCGTGGACCTGATCGCCGAGCCGGGCCAGGACCTGACCGTGCGCGACCGTCTGGTCGACCTGCTCGACCTGTCGGAGCGCTATCGGTTCGACCCCGAGCAGGCGGTGCGCGTGCCCGGCATTTCGGAGGGTGTCACGATCCACCAGGGCTGCAATCGGTCCTGCACCTACTGCATCGTGCCGTCGACGCGCGGCGGCGAACGTAGCCGACCACCCGCCGTTGTCCTGGATGAGGTCCGCGGGCTGGTCGCGCGCGGCACGAAAGAGGTGGTGCTCCTCAGCCAGATCGTGGAGCGTTACGGGCGCGACCTGCGGCCCCGCGTGCTGCTGTCGGAGCTGCTGTCCCTGCTCGACGAGGTCGAAGGGCTCGAACGCATCCGCTTCCTGACCAGCTACCCGGGCGACTTCGGTCGCGACCTGGTCGACGCCATCGCCGAGCTGCCCAGAGTGTGCGAGGACGTCAACCTGCCGATCCAGTCGGGCGACGACGACATGCTGCGGCGGATGAAGCGCGGCTACGTCGTCGACAACTACCGCCAGCTGATCCAGCGCCTGCGCGCGCGGATGCCAGACGTCGGCCTCTCGACGGACATCATCGTCGGATTTCCGGGTGAGACCGAGTCCGAGCACCAGCACACCCTGGACATGCTCGCGGAGTTCCGCTTCGACGTCGTCCACGTGGCGATGTACTCGCCCCGGCCCGGGACCGTGTCGGCCACGCAGATGGACGACGACGTACCCCGTGAGGAGAAACGCCGGCGGCTGCACGACGTGGAAACACTCCAGAAGCGCATCGCCACCGAAATCAACGCGGGCTACCTCGGTCGCAGCGTCGACGTGCTGGTGGAGGGTACCGCCAAAGGCCGCTGGTACGGGCGAACGAGAACCAACAAGCTCGTGCACTTCGCCAGTGACGAGCCGCTGGCCGGCCGGCTGGTCGACGTCGAGATTACGGCGACGGAGCCGTGGTACCTCGAGGGCCAGCTCGAACCAGCCGCGGTGCTGGCCTGCTGACGACGTAGCCCCACAGAGCGAGCGCGCACGCCACGGCCAGGCCCGACCAGGCGAGTACGGTTGGCAGGCGCGCGTCGCCGCCGACGCGAGCGGCGAACACGGCGTCGGCCAACGCCAGAATCCAGACGAGCACCGCGCTCCACCTGCGCGTGGCCAGGACCGCCGAGGTGACGAGCAAGGGAAAGATGGCTTCCTCCATGCGCTCGGGCGAGCCGACCAACGGCAGCATCACCGCTGCCAGCAGGTAGACGACTGCCGCGCGCTTGAGGTGCGGCGGCAGCTCGGCCCAGGCGCGGGGCACGAGCAGCCACAGCGCGCCGTATGACGCGAAGAACAGAAACGCGGCGCGCCCTGCTCCGTTCGAGAACAGGCCGTCGCGGACCCACTTCAAGACGTACCCGTTGGCGTCCGTGCCCGAGCCGGGGAACAGCACGGTCATCACCGCCACTACCAATGCCGCGGGCGCGACGATGCCGACGGCTTTCCAGGGGCGGTGGCGATCGAACGCCGCCGCGGCGGCGGCTACGGCCGCCAGGGCGACAACCTCCTTGGCCAGCACGCCCAGCGCGGCGACGCCGGCGGCCAGCCACCACTGCCGGCGCACGGTGGCTAGCCATACCCCGGCGACAAAGACCCACGCCAGCGGGTCGATCAGGCCGAACTCGCGCAGATTCGGCGCCACGACCCACGTCCCGAACAGCAGCGGAATAGCGGCCAGACCGCGCTCGGCTCCGACTACCTCTCGCGCGGCGAGGTAGGTCAGGAGGCTCGTCAGCGCGAGCGAGACCGTGGTCAGCACGAAGAAGCCGTCCTGCGCCTCGAGCGGCATCGCGCGCACGATGAGCGGCCCGAGGATTCGTCGCTCGTGCCAGCTCGACGCGCCGTGCTGCAGGTTGTTGCGCACGAACTCGATGTAGTGCTGTCCGTCCCCGGTCATCGGCGCCGCGGGAATCAACCACACCAACGCCGCCAGCCCGACGACGATCAGCGCCGCCGCGCGCACCACCGCCACGGCAGAGCAGGATAGTCGAGCACTGGGCTGCGTAATAGTGCGCAACCGGGTCGGCCTGACGGTTGAAAGCTGATAGCTTAATTGGACAGGTCGTCGGCCTGTGAGACAGTCTTTGCCGACGCGGCGATGATCGGTAACCTGCGCCCCGCCTCGGATTCTGAGATCGAGCGACTCCTGGCGAATCCCGCGGAGATCACGCGCTTCCTGTACGGCGCCGGCACGGACGGCTGTGAGCACGTGGTCCTCAACAAGGCGTGGCACGCCATCCACTACGTGCTCACGGGCTCGCGGCTGGGTGGCGACGAGCCGCTCAACTTCCTCGTCGACGAGGGCACGCCGGTGGGCGAGGTGGACGTCGGCTATGGCCCAGCGCGCGTGCTGACCAGCGCGCAGGTTCGCCGAATCGCAGAAGCGCTGGCGCCCATCTCACCTGAGGAAATCGGGCGTCGGGTCGACGTCGCCAGGTTAGATCGCGAAGCGATCTACCCCGGCCACTGGCAGCGCAACGGCATGCGCGCCGGTGACGTGGTGTCCAAGTACCGCGACCTGCGCGATCTGATGGCCCGCCTGGCGGAGCAGGGCCAGGGCGTGGTGCTCTACATCAATTAGTCTCCAGCCAGATGGTGAACGGCCCATCGTTGACCAGGCTCACCTGCATGTACGCGCCGAAGCGACCTTGCTCGACGTGGAGGCCGCGGCGGCGGAGAGCTTCGCCGAAGTAGTCGACCAGCGCGCTGGCCTGCTCGGGCGGCGCGGCGTCGGTGAACCCGGGCCGCCGGCCACGACTCAGGTCGGCGTACAGCGTGAACTGGCTGACGAGCAGCACGTCGCCACCGACGTCGCGGATGGACAGGTTGGTCTTGCCGTCGGCGTCCTCGAAGCAGCGCAGGACCACCACGTTTTCGGCCAGCTGCTCGGCTCTCGCCTCGGTGTCGCCGTGGCCCACCCCGAGCAGGATCAGCCAGCCACGCCCGATCTTGCCTACAGGTTGGCCGTCCACGTCGACGTGCGCGTTCGTCACTCGCTGCAAAACCGCGCGCATAAGCCGTACTCCACAGCGTAACCACCCCGGTAGACTAGGCGGCGATCTCCCTCCCGGAGGTGGCCCCGCCCGTGGCACGTGTAACTCCCGACCCCACCTTCTACCCCTCACCACGCTCGGCGATGCAGGCACCCGCCGAACAGCTGGCCTACGTCGCCGTGCTGAATGTTGGCCAGAACGGCACCCGCCGCCCCGACTCGCTGACGGTGGTCGACGTGGATCCAAATTCCTCCACCTACGCGCAGCAAGTCGGTCGCCTGGACATGCCAAATGTCGGCGACGAGCTGCACCACTTCGGCTGGAACGCGTGCAGCTCGGCGCTGTGCCCGTACGCACCGCACCCGCACGTGGAGCGGCGGTATCTCGTCGTGCCCGGGCTGCGCTCATCCCGCATCCACATCGTCGACACGCGATCAGACCCACGCCAGCCCAGGATCGTCAAAGTCATCGAGCCCGACGAGCTCGCTCGCAAGACGGGCTACAGCCGTCCGCACACCAGCCACTGCGGTCCGGACGGCATCTATCTGAGCGCCATCGGCGCGCCCAACGGTGACGGCCCGGGCGGCGTCTTCGTCATGGATCACGAGTCGTTCGAGGTCCAGCGCGCCTGGGAGGCCGACCACGGCCCGCAGTATCTCGCTTACGACTTCTGGTGGCATCTCAGTCAGGATGCGCTGATCACCAGCGAATGGGGCACGCCGAACATGGTCGAAAACGGCGTCATCCCCGAGCAGCTGTTGGCGGGCAAGTACGGCCATCAGCTGCACGTCTGGGACCTCCGCTCGCGCAAGCACCTCCAGACGCTCGACCTCGGCGCAGAGCAGCAGATGGTGCTCGAGCTACGGCCAGCGCACGATCCGACCAAGAGCTACGGGTTCGTCAACTCTGTCGTCTCACTCAAGGACCTGTCTTCGTCGATCTGGGTCTGGCACCGCCAGAACGGCAGCTGGGCGGTCCAGAAGGTGATCGAGGTGCCCGCCGAACCGGCCAGCGCCGATCAGCTCCCGCCAGCAATCCAGCCGTTCGCGGCAGTCCCGCCGTTGATCACCGACATCAACCTGACGCTGGACGACCGCTACCTCTATGTCTCGTGATGGGGCACCGGCGAGCTACGGCAGTACGACGTCAGCGATCCATTCGCACCGAAGCTCACGGGCTCGGTGCAGATGGGCGGCATCGTGCGCCGCGCTGGGCATCCCGCCTCAGGACCACTGAACGGTGGACCGCAGATGGTCGAGGTGAGCCGCGACGGCAAACGCGTATACATCACGAACTCGCTGTACGCGAGCTGGGATGCCCAGTTTTATCCCGAGGGCATCAGCGGCTGGCTGGCCAAGCTCGACGCGCAGCCTGGCGGCGGGCTCGGCTGGGACCCGAAGTTCTTCATGCCGTACGAGCCCAGCGAGCGGCCGCACCAGGTCCATCTGCAAGGCGGGGACGCCTCGAGCGACTCGTACTGCTTCCCCGACGGCCGGCCCGGGTAAAGAAGCCGTGGGGCTCGATAGCCAGTGGCCGTGGCTGGCGCTGGGCGCGCTCGGCGTCTACCACGGGCTCAACCCGGCCATGGGCTGGCTGTTCGCGGTTGCTCTCGGATTCCTCAAGCGCAGCCGACGGGCAGTCCTGGAGGCCCTGATACCCATCGCCATCGGCCACGAGCTGGCGGTCGGCGCGGTCGTGCTGTTGGTGGCCATGACCCAGGCGTTCGCGCTGCCCGACGTCCGTCCCGTCGGCGCCATCGCGCTGGTCGCGTTTGGCCTCTTCAAGCTCAGAAAGCCCTTGTCGCATCCGCGCTGGGTCGGGATGCAGGTGAGCCGCCGCGACCTGGTGGTCTGGTCGTTTCTGATGTCGAGTGCGCACGGGGCCGGTCTCATGCTGTTCCCTGTGCTGCTTGGCTTACCGGCAGTGACGCACGTCGAAGATCCGCTGCCGAC
Source organism: Chloroflexota bacterium (assembly GCA_005883405.1). Classification (GTDB taxonomy): domain Bacteria; phylum Chloroflexota; class UBA6077; order UBA6077; family CF-72; genus CF-72. The sequence goes on from VBGG01000251.1 coordinate 29,058, forward strand.
CGGCCTGCAGGATCTGGCCGCGGTTGGCCTGCACACGGCCGCCATGCTGCTGACGATGGCCGTTATCGCCGTGATCGTCTACGAGCGGCTGGGCGTGATGGTCCTGCGTAAGGCATGGGTAAACCTGGACCTGCTGTGGAGCGTCGCGGTGATCGGCGCGGGGCTGGTGACACTCTTCACCTGACAGTCGGCGGAGCGCAGGTGCGGCGCACCATCAGCTCGGTTGGCAGGTTGCGGGCCCGCGGAGAGGTGGCTGGTTCAGCCAGGAGCTCCAGCAGGCTCTCCGTTGCGACCCGCCCCAGCTCGCGCAGCGGCACGTGCATGGTGGTCACCCCGAGGTCTCTAGTAACCGGCGTATCGTTGTAGCCCACGACGGAGAGGTCCTCGGGCACGCGCCGACCCGTCGCGCGCGCCGCCTCGAGAACGCCGATCGCCTGGGCATCGCTGGCGACCACGACCGCCGTCGGTGGCTCAGCCAGCTCCAGCAGCGCGTCAATCGCGGCGGCGCCTGCCGAGGCAGAGGGCTCGGCCAGCCGCTCGTACTCGGCCACGAGCGCATAGCCAGTGTGAGCCACGGCGTTCTCGTAGCCGCGCTGGCAGATCCCCGGAGTCGCGGGGTCGAATGGGTCCTGGCGTCGATCGATGAGACCGATCCTCCGATGCCCGAGTCCGGCGCAGTACTCGAACGCGCGTACCGCCGCGTCATCATGGTCGACGCCAATGCTCGTGAGCCGTGGATGCAGGGCGTTCAGCAGCACCGCATGCAAACTCTCGGCGTCGAGCCGGTCGACGAAAGCGTCGGTGGCCGTCATCCACACCACCAGGACGCCATCGGCTCGGCCGCGAACGCAGCACTCCTGGTAGAGCCGCTCGCGTTCGGCTGCGTCACTGGCGATGCGAATCACGACCGCGTAGTCGCTGTCGGACAGGGCGTCCTGGATGCCGAGCAGAATCT
>VBGG01000031.1:0-6960 GCA_005883405.1 Chloroflexota bacterium
CCATTGCGTGTCGCTCGCCGTGCGCGAGTAGACCATGACGCCGCGCTGGAAGCGCAGGTAGGCGTAGTCCTGGCTGTGCGGGTCGGCTATGGGCTTGCCAGTGGGCAGCCCGTACAGGTCGCTTGTTACTGAGAACGTCGTCGCGCCCGTGCAGGATGCGGCGCCCGCGAGGTCGGAGCACTTCAGCATCGAGCGGTAGGTGGCTCCGAACCGCACGCGCATTCCGTTCCAATCGTTCGGCGCGGCCGAATCCAGATAGGCCGAGGCTCGCTGCGCATAACCGGGCGATCCAGGCTTGGGCAGCCGCGCCAGCAGACCAGGATCGGGCGCCATGCCGGGCCCCGCGATTGTCGCGAGCGGCAGAAAGTCGCCATCGACCAGGTTGAGCGTGCCGACGGACCCGTCCGGGCGCACCTCGATCGCCTGACGCTGGAAGAGCTGGACGCGGCTACCGAGCAGCCGCATCGGGGCGGAGATGGGATTGCCCAGGGCGGCCGCGCCACCATGCTGGCGGAAATACGTGGCTATCGCAGGGTCGGCCAGGCTATAGCCAGTGGTAGCGGCCGACGGATCCTCCGCTGCCTGGGAGACCGTCGAATACGCCTGCGGCGCCAGGAACGCGACAACCGTCAACAGAAACGCGCTCAGCAGCGCACCCACCTTCGCAGGCAGGCGCGACCAACGCACGGCACGACCAGGCACGGCACGACCTTATGTGCGAGCCTTGCCGCGGCCATCAGGAAAATCCCGCAAGTCTCGTGGGTTACAATGCAGTTACGGGTATTCCCGTAAGTTAGTCAGGGGTCAATCGCGAAGACAGTCGCTACGCAATGATCGGGTCACGCGCGCGCGGCTCTCGCGAAATGTTTCGACTGCGCATCGGTTCGGGGCGTGACATTTCGCTGCAATGGAGGCTCGGACTGCTGGTCCTGGCGGGCCTGCTATTCCTGTTTGGCCTTTTCGCTGTGCTTGGAGAGCTGCTGACAGAGGACACTGCGCGCGGCATGGCCGCCGAGCGGCTGAGTGTTGCGCGCTTGACCGCGGCGTTCCTCGACCGCCAGTTCGAGGAGCAATTCACTCAGCTCGAGTGGATGGCGGCGCAGATCGACATGAATGCCGCGGCAGATGGCGCTCAAGCGCAGCGTTGGGGCGAGCTTGCGGTCACGGCCGACCCGCTGGTATCGAGCTTGTTCCTGGTCGACTCGACGGGTCGACTGGTCTGGTCCAATCCGCCTCACGCGCTCGGACTCGGTCAGGACGCCTCGGGCGAGAGGTATGTTCGCGAGCCACTGGTGACGGGCTTCCGCTACGCGTCGCCAGCTTTTGCCGACCCCGACACCCTGCACCCGACGGCCGTCTTCTCGGTCCCGGTGCGCGGCGCGGACGGCAGGCCGGCGGGTGTACTGGCCGCCAGCCTCGACGCCACGGACCCGATGTTCGGGGTATTGGCATCAGCAGCCTACCAGATCGGCGTGGGCGGCCACGCGGAGCTGGTCGACCAGAACATGCGCCTGATCGCCTCTAACGAACACGGCCACGCGCTCCTCGGGGCCGAGCACCCAACGTTTTATGGCCCGTACATGCAGCGACACGAGTCGGGCGTGGGGCTCACCGATCCCATCGGCGACGAGGATCCTGAGGACCGCGGCCAGCGCCACATCATGGCCTTCGTGCCGCTGGCGCGCGTCCCGTGGGGCCTCGGCCTGGGCGGTTCCGAGTCCACCTTCAACGCGCTGAGCGCACGCTGGCGCTGGACCACGCTGCCGCTCGGGGTTGTCGCACTCGGCATTGCCCTGTTCCTGGTCTGGGTCGCCCGGCGGCGGATCGTCGTGCCGTTGCAGACGCTGACGAGAACGAGCCAGCAGATCGCCAGCGGGGATCTCGCCACACCCGTGCCGCTCGACGGTGATGGCGAGGTGCTCATGCTGGCCAAGGCCTTCGACGAGATGCGCAGCCGACTGTTGCAGGTCCGCGAGGCTGAGGGCGAGCTTAGCCGGATGAAGGATGAATTCGTGGCGATCGCGTCGCACGAGTTGCGCACGCCGGTGGCCGCGCTCAGCTTGCTGATCCAATTGCAGCGCAGGCGGCTCGAACGCGGTGACCCGCTCAACTACCACGAGGCGCTGTGCAAGCTCTACGAGCAGGTGGAGCGCATCAGCCGACTTGTTGCCCAGCTCCTGGATACGTCGCGCATCGAAACGGGCAAGCTCACGCTCGAGCGGCGTCCTGCCGACCTGGCACGAATCGTCGAAGAAGCGGCCCAGGCAATCAAGGAGGTCGACTCCCGCGGGCATGCGGTGATGATCCATGCGCCGGCATCCATGCCGGCGGTCGTCGACCCGCTACGCTTGAGCCAGGTGATCACCAACCTGCTGGACAACGCCGTCAAGCACAGTCCGGACGGGGAGCCGGTCGAGATCGACTTGAGTCAGCCCGACCCTGGCACTGCGCGGCTGGCCGTGCGCGACCGCGGCGCCGGTATCCAGCCCGCGAACCGCGCGCACGTGTTCGACCGCTTCTTCCAGGAGCCTGGCGCCAAGGGATCGACGGGCCTCGGCCTAGGCCTGTACGTCAGCCGCGAGATCGTGCAGCTGCACTCGGGCGAGATCGCGGTGGAGTGCCCGCAGGACGGTGGGACCGCGTTCGTCGTCACCCTGCCTACTGGCTTGCCCATCCAGAACTGACCGTGCAGGTCGTTCGCATCCACCAGCAGGGCGGACCTGAGGTCATCCACTACATCGCGACTCGTGACGATCTGCTGTGGCGCTCGGGCGACCTCTTTGCCTGGATCCAGGCCGGCGAGTTGAAGGTACGTATCGAGCGCAGCTACACCCTGCACGAAGCCGGCATCGCCCAGCGCGATCTCGCCAGCCGCATGACGTCCGGCAAGCCGCTGTTGGAGCCCCCGGGATGGAGCCTTAGAGGGGCGATCTCTCCGCGGTGATGCGGCCGGTGTTGAAGCCGAGCCAGTGCATGCGGCCCAGCATGCGCGCGTGCTCGACCTTCATACACCGATCCATGACCACGTTGAGGCCGCCGCGCTCGGCAATCCGCGCCGCCTCCGTGCTGATCACCCCGAACTGCATCCCGCCCGAAAGACGTCGACCACGTCCACGGCATACGGGACCTCGCCAAGATTGGCGTACGCCGGCTCGCCCAGGACTTCACGTTCGTTGGGATTGACCGGCACGATCCGATACCCGTGCCGCTGCAGATAAAAGCCGACGAAGTAGCTCGGTCGCAGCACGTTAGAGGACAGCCCGACGATCGCGATCGTGCGCGCCGACTGCAGAACCTCGCGGATGACCAGGGGATCCTGATACTTGCGGATCTCGGCAGCCGACGATCGATCGGGCAGTGCGCAGACCAGGCCGTTATCCGTCACGCGACCACCTCGAAGTTCGGCCGACAAGCCGCTTTTCGGCACAAGTCGCAGGCGGCCGAACTTCTTTGACAGATTGGCCTAGAAGTTCGGCCGACAAGCCGGTTTTCTGCACAAGTCGCACTCGGCCGAACTTCTTGTGACTGACTTTGCCTAGGGACGCGGCCGCGAGACGGAAGGGCAGACAGGTTTTCGGCCGCGGCCCTAGGAACGCGGCCACCGAGACTTCGAAGCATTTCATACTTTTCGGCCGCGTTCCTCGGCAGCCACACCGTCGACACGCGCGCCGCTCGCCGCCGCCAGACCGTGCTCCAGGTCCCACAGGAGATCGTCGAGCGTCTCGAGCCCGACCGACAGCCGAATCGTCCCCGCGCTGATTCCCGCGGCCACCAGCTCCTCGTCACTGAGCTGGCGGTGCGTTGTACTGGCCGGGTGGATTACCAGACTCTTGGCGTCGCCGACATTGGCGAGATGGCTCCACAACCGCAGCGACTGAATGAACCGCTGGCCAGCCGCTCGGCCGCCGACCAGATCGAAGGCGAACACGGCGCCAGCACCACGGGGCAGATACTTTTCGACCAGCGCCGCGTACAGGCTCTCCGGCAACCCCGCGTAGCGAACCCCCGCCACGGCAGGGTGCTGTGAGAGAAACCGCGCCACGCCGAGCGCGTTCTGAACGTGGCGCTCCATACGTAGCGGCAGCGTTTCGAGCCCCTGAAGAAAAAGAAACGCGTTGAACGGACTCATGCATGCGCCCAGGTCGCGCAGTGATTCCGCGCGCAGCTTCATCAGGTAGCCGTACATGCCGAAGGTGTCGTGGAACGCCAGCCCGTGATACGCGGGCGACGGGTCAGCCACGATCGGATAGCGCCCGTTGGACCAGTCGAACGTGCCGTTTTCGACGACCACGCCGCCGATGCTCGTGCCGTGGCCGCCGATGAACTTGGTCGCCGAGTGGACGACGATGTCGGCCCCGAACTCGATCGGCCGGCACAGATACGGCGTCGCGAACGTGTTGTCGATCATCAGTGGCGCGCCGAGCCCATGGGCGATCTCCGCCACGGCCCGGATGTCGAGCACGTTGCCACCCGGGTTGCCGATCGTCTCGCCGAACAGCAGCTTCGTGTCATCATGCAGGGCTGCCTTCCAGGCCTCCAGATCGTCGGGATCGACGAACGTCAGCTGCAGCCCGAGCTTTCGCGTCAGGTGCTTGAGCTGGGTCACCGATCCGCCGTACAGCGCGCCGGAGGCGACGATGTGATCGCCCGGCTGCAGCATGGTGAACAGCGCCGCGGCCTGCGCGGCCAGACCACTCGCGAAGGCCACTCCACCCACGGCGCCCTCCAGGCTGGCGACGCGCTCCTCAAAGGTCGCCACCGTCGGGTTCATGATGCGCGAGTAGGTGTTGCCGTACTCCTGGAGGTTGAAGTACGCCGCGGCGGACTCGGTGTCTTCGAAGACGTAGCTCGTCGTCTGGAAGATAGGCACCGCCCGAGCGCCGGTGTACGGGTCGGGCCGCTGCCCGGCGTGGACCGCCCGGGTGTCGAAGCCGAATGCGCGCGGGTCATCCATGGTGCATCACCTCCTCCAGGAACGCGGCAATGATCGGCGCCTGGCGCGCCTCTTCCAGCAAAAACGAGTCGTGGCCATAGCTCGCTTCGATCAGATGGTGCTCGACGTATTTGCCATTCGACCGCAACGCGGCCTCGAGCTCTTGTGAGTCCCGCGGCGGATACAGCCAGTCCGACGAGAACGACATGAGCAGGTAGCGCGCCGAGACATCCGCCAGCGCGCGCTCCAGCGAACCGCCACCATGGTCGCGGGCCAGATCGAAGTAGGTCAGCGCCCGAGAGATATACAGGTAGCTGTTGGCGTCGAATCGCCCGGCGAAGCTGTCCGCCTGATGACGCAGATAGCTTTCGACGGCGAAGTCCGGCTCGGTCACGGTGAACGAGTATCGGTCGCGGTCCTGGAGTCGGCGGTCGAATTTCTGACGCATCGATTCCGCCGACAGGTACGTGATGTGCCCCACCATGCGGGCGATGCCGATACCCGCCGTCGGCGATCGGCCTGTGCCGTAGTAATCGCCGCGCTGCCAGTCCGGGTCAGCCATGATCGCGTTGCGGGCGATCGCGTTCCAGGCGACACCCTGGCTGGCCAGGCGGGCAGTGCTGGCGATCGAGATGCACGCGCGGACAGTATCGGGGTACGCCACGCACCATTCGAGCGCGCGCATGCCGCCGAGCGATCCGCCGCCGATCGCCAGGAGCTTTTCGATGCCAAGCAGCTCGAGGGCGCGCTTTTCGGCCCGCACCATGTCGCCCACGGTGATCACCGGGAACTCCAGCCCGTAGGGCCTGCCCGTCGACGGATTGATCGAGCTGGGGCCGGTCGAGCCACGGCACGAGCCGATCAGGTTGGTGCACACGACGTGGTAGCGCTCGGTGTCGAAGGCTTTGCCTGGCCCGATCATCCCGTCCCACCAGCCGAGGCCACCGCGCGGCTTGATTCCGCGGTCGTCTGCGCCGAAGCCGTCTACCGCGCTGGGTGCCTCGGGCTCGTCACTCCAGCCGGCGGCGTGCGCGTCGCCGCTGAGGGCGTGGCAGACGAGGACCACGTTGTCCTTCGCCGGCGAGAGTCGGCCGTACGCTTCGTAGGCGATGCGCACCTGCTCGAGGGATCGGCCACAGTCGAGCCGCAGCGGCTCGGGCAGATCGACGAAGCGGGTGCCACAGACGCCGGCCGACCCGGGCGCACCAACCACCACTCCGTCGCGCAATGCCATTGCAGGAATCATAAGGCGGCCCCAAAGAGTGCCCAGTGTGCGCGAATTGCGTAGCCGGTACGCCTAGCGGCGCGCGTCGCGGCCGACGTACCGTAGCCCCTGCCTGGTGAGCTAGACCACGCGACGGGGCCGGAAGAAGCCACAGTCTCGACAACCCGAAAGGGCCGACCGGTCCCCGCCCCGACCCAGTGAAAGCTGGGTGCCAGTGCTGTGGACGCTGGAAGGGGCTGCGGATAGTGGTGACACTCCTCCGCTGCGGGTCTGGACCACTAGGCAATTTTTGTTTGAGCGAGCCGCGTCGATGGGCTCGCGCCAGCGGCTCTTAAAAACACCCCCTGGGACTGTGGATCCCAGAGGGTGCGGGGGAGGGAAGCGGCCGACCGAACGCCTGGCGCCGTGCGCTCCAGGTCGGCCACTACCTGTCGTGCAGTGTACCTTGCAACGCGCGTGCCATCAAGATGTTGATGACGTCTGATGTCAAGACGCCACCGGTAGTGTTCGGGCTGACAGCTAACCTTCAGCGCATGAAGATGGACAAATCGCCGCCCGAGCTCGAACGGCTCTTCGAGTCGGTCTTCCCCGCCGATTCGCGCGCCGAGCGCCGCAAGATGTTCGGCTACGCCGCCGGGTTTGTGAATGGCAACCACTTCGGCGGCCTGTTCGCGAGCGAGGTCGTCCTTCGGCTCGGCGACCCTGACCGCCAGCTCATCACCGATGAGCACGGCGCGGCGCCGTTCACGCCGATGGGCCATCCGATGGGCGGCTACATCACCGTTCCACCGTCGATCGTTGA
>VBGG01000031.1:6967-14218 GCA_005883405.1 Chloroflexota bacterium
TCACTCCCGCCGAAGGAGAAGAAAGCCCCGAAGTCGAAAGAACCGAAGGCCAAGAAGACGGCGCGGTAACGCCCTCGGCTTCGTCGGAGGCTCAGGCGGCGAGAACGCCTTGTGATCGGTCAAGGCTAGCGACCAGCGCACTCGCAGGCATCGGACGCCCGATGAAGTAGCCCTGAGCGACGTCGCAGCCGAGGCGCCGCAGCCTGTCCCAGGTCTCGGCGTCTTCGATGCCTTCGGCCACGATCCGCAATCCCAGATCATGGCCAAGGCTGATCGCCGCGCGCACGATCGCCAGGTCGTGTTCGTCAGAGGCCAGCTCGCGGACGAACGAGCGGTCGATCTTCAGCTCGTCTACCGGCAGTCGCTTCAAGTACGCCAACGACGAGTAGCCCGTGCCGAAGTCGTCGATCGCGATGCGGATGCCCATCAAGCGCAGCGCGGCGATGGAGTGCAGCGCCCGAGCAGGGTCGGCCATCAGACCGTTTTCGGTGATCTCGACCATGAGCTGTGACGGCGGCACCCCCCAGCGTTTCAGCAGGCCAACCACGATCTCAGGCAGGTCAGAGTCGTGCAGGTCGCGCATCGAGAGGTTGACGGCGATCGGAATCTCGATGCCGTCGGCCCGCCACTCGCGGCACTGGCGCAGCGCCGCGTTGAGCACCCAGCGACTCACGTTTTTGATCAAACCCGTCTGCTCGGCGAGTGGGATGAAGCGATCCGGCGGAATGACCCCGCGCTGCGGGTGCTGCCAACGGACGAGCGCCTCGACGCCGACACACTGTCGGGTTTCGAGATCGACCTTTGGCTGATAGACAAGGGTGAGCTCGTCGTTCTGGATGGCGCGGCGGAGCTCGCCGATCAACGCCAGGCGGTCGGGGCTGTGCTGGTCTTGCTCAGGTAAGTAGATGGCGAATCCGCTTCCTGACTGCTTGGCGACGTACATGGCCACGTCGGCGCGTCGCAGCAGCACGTCCGAGTCGGCGCCGTGCTCCGGCGAGAGCGCGATGCCGATGCTGCCGCCGACGTCGACCCAGTTGTCCGCGATCGAGAACGACCGGTCAATCGTGCGCAGGAGTTTGCGCGCGACCTGCTCGGCGCGCACCGCGTCAGCTGCCGGCAGCAGCACCGCGAACTCGTCGCCGCCGAGCCGCGCGACGGTGTCCCCTGGCTCGAGCGCGTCGCTGAAACGCGGTCCGATCTGTTGCAGCAGCAGGTCGCCGTACTGGTGGCCGAAGGTGTCGTTGACCTCTTTGAAGCGGTCCAGATCGATCACCAGCAGCGCTACCGACGTGTGCTCGGAGCGACGCGCGGTGATCGCCTCCTCAATCCTCAAGTGCAGCATGGTTCGATTGGGCAGGTCGGTCAGCAGGTCGTAGAGCGCCTGGTGCTCGAGCGCACTGTTGAGCACCTCGGAGTGGTGTAACCGCTCGGCGAGCGCCGCCTCTGACTTGAGCGCTTCGTCGTGCAAGTAGCTGGTGAGCAGTACCGTCATGAACAACACGCCCGATCGGACGGTGAAGGCCGCGTCGACGCCGCTGCCACCGCCGATACGCCAGAGCAGGTCGACGGCGGCGATGGCCGCTGCCAGCAGCAGGCCACGAGCAAAGCCCAGGCGCATGCCGGCCGAGACGACCACGGCATACAGCACCGCGTAGTACGGCGAGTCGAAGCCGCCGACCAGCGGCAACATGAGCGCGCAGAGCAGGCCGTCGACCAGGGTGGGAACAAAACCCACCAGCACTCCCGAGTGACGCCGCTTGATCAACCGCAGCAGCGTCAGGCTGTAGATGAAGGCGAGCGCCAGCACGCCATAGGCGGCCACCATCGTGTTTGCGCCGAGCGGGTGCAGTCCCAGCGCGATCGCGAACACGCCGATGCCAACCCAGCGCCCCAGGAGCAGGCGACGCTCGAGCATGATCGGACGTGTCAGGTCTGACGGACCCACCCACAGCGCACCCAGCTTTTCGCGGACAGACGACAACTTCACCCAGAACACAGCGCTCGCACATAAGCATCGGCCGGCCATGCGGCGCTCAATAGCGGGCTCAGGGACGAATTACGAACGCGGCGGCGAGACGGCCCGGTACCCTGGCCACAACTGTGAAACTCACCATGCGACGGCTACTCCTTGGGCCCGAAAACAGCCGGGCCGCCACACTGGCCACCTCACAGCACGCGATTTACGCCCTGGCCTGCCTGGTGATGATCATGCACACGCTCGACCTGGCGACCGGGCTGCGCATGATGCTGGTCTACGGCATCAACCTGGAGCAGAACCCGCTGGCGCGCTTCATCATGCACAATGCCGGTCCGCTCGCCCTGGTCGAGTTCAAGCTGGGCGTCGTCCTGGCCGCGGTGGTGCTGTTCGTGCGCACCGCGAAGATCGGCCGCCCGCGCCTGGCGCGCAACTGCCTGCTGATCGCCGCGGTGATCGGCATTCTCGGCTGGACGTCGAACCTCGTCGGCTAGTTCTCCGTTCGCGCGCTCTCGCGTTCGAGCCGCCGCATATCAGCGTGAGGCGAAGCCTTCTGTTCATGAGGAGACCTCGAGTAACGGGCGGGCGAGTCTTGCGCCAGCCGATCGACATGCGAACGCGAGAACGCGCGAACGCGAGAACGCGCGAACGGCTAACGTAGTCCCGTGCCGTCGGACGGCAGCTACCTCTCAGTTCGCGTTCAGGGACCTGGAGCCAATGGACTTCAGCGTCCCTGAAGAGCACGACGCCATCCGCGCCGCCATACGCGAGCTGTGCGTCGCCTACCCGGATGCCTACTGGCGTGACCTGGATCGCACCCACGCCTACCCGACAGACTTCGTGCAAACGCTCACTGAAGCTGGCTGGCTGGCGGTGCTCATTCCCACCGAGTACGGCGGCGCCGGACTGGGCATCGCCGAAGCCTCGATCATCCTGGAGGAGATCAACCGTGGCGGCGGCAATGCGGCGACCGCGCACGCCCAGATGTACATCATGGGCACGCTGCTGCGGCACGGATCTGCCGACCAGAAGCAGCGTTACCTGCCGCGTATTGCCCATGGCGAGCTACGTTTACAGGCATTCGGCGTCACGGAGCCTGACGCCGGCTCCGAAACCACGCGTCTGAAGACGACCGCCGTTCGCCATGGCGACAGCTACATCGTCAATGGGCAGAAGGTGTGGACGTCACGCGCCGAGCACTCCGACATGCTGCTGCTGCTGGCCCGCACCACCCCGTACGACGAGCTGAGTGACAAGACGCGCGCGTTGAGCGTGTTCCTTGTCGATCTGCAACGCGCGGTCGAGCAGGGACAAATCGAGATCCGTCCGATCGAAACGATGCTGAATCACCACACCACCGAGCTGTTCATCCAGGACCTGGAGGTGCCGGCCGGAAACCTGATCGGCCAGGAAGGCATGGGCTTCCGCTACATCATCGATGGCTGGAATGCCGAGCGTATCCTGATCGCCGCCGAGTCGATCGGCGACGGGCGTTGGTTCGTCGAGCGCGCCGCCAGGTACGCCTCGGAGCGGGTCGTCTTCGGTCGGCCCATCGGCGCCAATCAGGGCGTGCAGTTTCCGATCGCCCAGGCGCACGCGCGTCTGGAAGCCGCCGATCTGCTACGCCACAAAGCCGCGTGGCTGTTCGACACCGGCCGGAAGTGCGGCACCGAAGCCAACATGGCCAAACTGCTCGCCGCTCAGGCCGCGTGGGACGCCACCAACGCCTGCCTCGATACGCACGGTGGTTATGGCTTCGCTGTCGAGTTCGACGTGGAGCGCAAGTTCCGCGAAACGCGGCTGTACAGCGTTGCCCCGATCAACAACAACCTGGTGCTGGCGTACGTCGGCCAACACGTGCTGGGCATGCCCCGCTCTTACTAGCCCGGCCCCTTGCTTTTTTGAAGGGGGGTGCTGATACTAGGCGCTGGAGCGCGAGGTACACGACTGCTGGCCGCCTCCAACCGGCAGCCGTGTCGCGCTCCTTCTACGTTCAGGAGCTTACCACGCCGCGGTCGCCAGCATGGGTTCTCCTTCCACGGACGAGCCATCCAGCAGCACCAGCTGGTGCACCGGGCAGAGGATGGCTTCCAGCTCCGAATCCACCAGCAGCACGGGCATGCCTTCGGCGCGACAGCCCGCCACACTGCAGCCACGCCGCCACGTCAGCCCGGCCGCCCGCTCGGCCAGGCGATCACGTTTGCCGCGCGGCAGGACCAGACGAAACGAGGGATTGCTCCAAAAATTATCCTCGAGACTGAGCAACGGAGCGGCGGCGGTCACCAGTCCAGTATAGAACATGCGTTCTGCATGTCAACCAGTTTCCGCGGGGTGAGGTGTGGATCGCGGCGGGTCAGTGGACGATCGCGCTCCGGCGGTGACGCCGCAAGCGCCACAGCAGAAACGCGACCTGCGCGCGATCGAACAGATCCTTGACGTACCTCATCGGGCGGCCTCCAAAGGCGATGCTCGCTTCGAGCCGCCTTCTACTTTGCAAGCGCCATGCCGCACGGCGGGCACGCCCGCTGTGCGCCGCCCGAAGGGCGTGCTAGCGACGACCGCGGCTCCGGCGAATGCCGGTCGGGTAGCGCGAGCGCCCCGCCGCGTCACGGTGGAGCGCCGCCATGACCGGCGGCACTTCGGCGCGTCGCCCGGCCGCGCGCTGCACCGCGCGCTGGACAGTCACCAGCAGGTCATCCAGGTCGAACGGCTTGGCCACCAGGCCATCGATTTCGGTGAGCTGTGCTTCGTTCAAACATTCAGCGTGGCCGGTCACCACCACAATGGCCATATCGCGCGTCGCAGGATCAGCGCGGAGATCGCGCAAGATGTCCTTGCCCGAGCGCTCCGGCAGCACCAGGTCGAGCAACATGACCGTGGGCCGCAGCTCCATCGCCTGGCGCAGCGCGCTGAACCCGTTCGAGGCGCTGTGAACGTCGTAGCCGTCCTCTGAAAGCACCTCGGCCAGCGCCGAAAGAATGAACGCATCGTCATCCACCACAAGCGCGGTGCGTTCTGGCAGCCAGACGTGTTCCACTATAGTGACCCCCTCACCCCATGCCTGTTGACGGGGCCCGGCCTGACCTTAGCATCCCGGCCATGGTCCCGGCAGCCGATTCCCCCTTAAAGCTTGGGGAATGTTCGCCGGCATCGCTCGGCGCTACCTCGCCGCGGCGGGCCGGCCAGCCGCGGTCGGCGGCGATCATGCGCCGGACGGCAGCCGTCTCCTCTTCGCCAAGCTCATCCGCGGACGACCGATCGGTCCCGACGCGACGCACGCGCCGGCATACCGTGCCAATCGCGGCGTGGCCAGCCCGCACGCTCGCCTGGTCAGGCGCGGCCACCACGCAGAACAAGCGCCGCTCGCCGTCGCAATACAGATCCAGCGCTAGCACGCCGAAGCGGTCACGGGTGGCGCTGCGCGCGGCGCGCAGGAATGCCTGGATCTCGTCGCGCGGCAACTCACCGGCGAGGTGTGCGTCCAGAAAGATCGGCATACAGGTGTGCAGGCCCAACGCCGAAACGAACGGCTGTGTTCATTACGGTACCCCCGCCCCGCGGCGGTCGACCATCCGTAAAACTACCCAATTCTCACGGATTGGGTGAAGCATCGACCCTGAACCGTGAGATTTCCCGCGTCGGGGTCCCACGCGGGCGCAATGCTCAGGCGGACGCGCCCGTGTAGTTGCGCAGGCCGAGCTCCCAGAACCAGCCGGCGAAGAGCCAGACCGCCAGGGTGCCGACCAGCATGGCGAGCAGTCCGAGGCCGTCCAGGCGGCCGGCGACGGCCTGCGCGGGCACCGTCACGGCAATGCCGATGGGTACCACGGTGCTCAGCGCGACACATCACGAGCGTGATCTGTTTCAGCAGCTCGTCTTCGCGTTTCCATGGGGTGTGGCCGAGCACGCGCGCGTCGCCGGCGGTCGGGTGGAGCAGCCCGCTGAGCATCTTCAACGTTGTCGTCTTGCCCGCGCCGTTCGGCCCCAGGAAGCCGACGATCTCACCCTCGGCGATCTCAAACGAGACATCCCGAACCGCCTCGATCGCCGTGAAGCGCCGCGCAAACAGCGAGCGCAAGGTCGGCGCCAGCCCTTCCTCGCGTTCGTGTACCCGGAAGACCTTGGACAGACCGCGGACCAGGATCGGCGGCTCGGCGCCAGGCGCCAACATGCGTGTCGACTGTAAAGCTTTTGGCCCGCGGATCGAGCCTGTATAGTGGCCGCCGGGAGAACAACATGGGCGTGGGCGTACTGCAGCCGTGGCATCTGATCGTTATCGTCGTCATCGTGCTGGTGATCTTTGGACCTGGGAAGCTCCCGATGCTGGGCAAAGCGGTCGGCGATAGCGTGCGGGACTTCAAGAAGGCCGTCAGCAACGAGCCCGCCAGAGCGGGCGAGGCTGACGCTAGCCCAGCCAGCACCAGGCCCTGCCCGAGCTGCCACAAGTCAGCCGCGCTCGCCGATCGCTTCTGCGGCGCCTGCGGCGCGCGTACTGACGTAGCAGCGGTCTAGCGCCGCGCTCTGCCAATCGTCCGCGCTCGGTGCGGGTGACGCTCATCCGCGGATAGCTGGCAACGTCTGCTCCGGTCAACTGGAGACTGACGTCGACCGGCACAAAGTCCTGGTTGACCAGGAAGACCGCCGGGACACCCTCAGCGGTGCGCACGGCAAGCGTGTGCAGCAGATTATCACCGTCAGTGCTGTCCTCCACACGCGCGCCCCGGGCCGCAGGTACGGCAGGATCTGCAGCAGCCCGTAATAGCGCGGACGCCGCGCAAAGTCATCCGCCGGCCCCCGCAGCACGCCCCACCTGGTGATCGCGTCGTGACCCGGCTGGAGGTAGTCCACCGCGTCCCAGTACAGTGCCGCGTCGATCCCCTGCCGAAAATGCGACAGCAACGTGGCGGCGATGTCGAGCGCGAAGCCCGTCTGAGCGTTCGCCTCCTGGCGGTCGTCGAGGTCGCCGAAGCCAAACGAGGTGTACTCGGTAATCACCACGGGCAAGCCCGGACGTCGCGACTGGACGTAGTCGCGCACCGCGCGCACATCGTCGCTTGGGTAGTACTCGTGAAAGGCGACAAATGCCAGGTTCTCGGACACCAGCGGGTCGTCCAGCAGCCGCGGCAGATACTCCAGCGCATCGCCCGCGTTCGAAGTATCCGGACCGTACAGCTTCACGCCGTCTGCCGCGAGCCGCGGCGCCAGACGGTGCGCGATGTACGCCAGGCCGTCGGCTGGGATCTGGTTCCCGTCACCCCCATCCGGTTCATTGGCGA
>VBGG01000031.1:14242-23063 GCA_005883405.1 Chloroflexota bacterium
CTGCCGCCGCACGAGGAAGTCGACCACGCTCGCGACGTACTCCACATAGTCGTCGTAGTGCGTCGGCAGGAGAAGACCCAGCCGTGTGCCATCGTCCGTAAATTGGGCCGGGCCACCCCACACTCCCAGCACAATCCGTACTCCCGCCCGGTTGAGCTGGTGGAAGAAGCTCCAGCTGTGGGCATATGGCGCTGAGGACAGCACCGATTCATACACCGTAGGGCCCAGCTGGAGCGCCGGCAACTCCGCCGGCGCAGCGGGCAACAGACCGGTGTCGACGCGCTAGATCGCCGGCTGGAAGGCATCGAGCACCTCCGAGCGGAACAGTCCGCGGAACTCGGGACAGCTCCACAACGCGTGCTCCAGGTTGAATCCAGTCCCCAGAATTGGGCGCGGCGCGGCTGGTGACAGCTCGCCCGGGTCCACGCGCACTAGCGCGGAGTTGGGCTCCGTTCCAAGTGGTGGGAAGCCCGTCTCGAGATGCTCGGGAGGCGGTGGCTCATGAACTGGCCCGGGCTCGCAGCCGGTACGAAATCGCGCCTCGGTCCAGCTGTCCTGGGCGTGAATGGCGCTGCTGGAGCCGGAGGCAGTCGCCACCAGGCTGCCAGCCAGCAGCATGGTGAAGGCGCGCACCACCACCGAGGTCATGGAGACGAGCGAGGGCGCCGCGGGGAAGGCCGTGCCCAGCTCGCCGACGGCCCGCAGCAAGGCCGCGCCCAGCGCGAACAGCACCAGCCGAAGCGCCAGCCCGACCACACTCCCGCCGAGCAAAGCGGCAGGCCACACGACGGCGCGTCGGGTCCAACGCATATGTCCGTACGTCCTACTCCACGGGGAGGGGCGATTTATCATCGCCTGTGTGACTCAGACACAGACGCGGCCGGCGGCCACGGCGGGCGACCAGGCCGGAGCACTGCCGCTCAACAGCTTGCGTAGCCTGCAAGCTTCGTTCGTCGCGAACCCCGCGTATCGCCTGGCCCAGAACGCGGTCACGCGAACCAGCCTCGACGACGTGGCCCTCAATCATCGCGTGGCGTTCGGCACCGACCACAGCTTCTCGATCTCACTCGACGATTGGGGCGTCACCGATCAGAAGCAGACCGGCCGCTGCTGGATGTTCGCCGGGTTGAACCTCTTGAGGTTCGCCGCGCGGCGCTCGCTCGGCGTCAAGGAGTTCGAGTTCAGCCAGAACTTCGTGATGTTCTGGGACAAGATCGAGCGCGCCAACTACTTCTTCGAAGCCATCGTCGAGTCGGCCGACCGCGTCCTCGACGACCGCCACGTGGCGTTTTTGCTGGACCAGCCGTTGTCCGACGGTGGCCAGTGGAACATGTTCATCAACCTGGTCCGCAAGCACGGCCTGGTGCCCAAGGCATGCATGCCCGAGACGGACAGCTCATCCAGCTCCCGGCGCATGAATGGCGTGCTGTGGCGACGGTGTACCGCATCCTGAGCATCCACCTGGGTACGCCGCCCGAACAGTTTGCATGGCAGTGGCGCGATACGAGGGGCGGATTCCATCGAACGGACTCGCTCACGCCTCAGGAGTTCGCCGCGCAGTTCGTCGCTCTGCCGCTGGACGACTACGTCTGCCTGGTGCACGACCCACGGCCGCACAACGCGTTTGGAAGGACGTATACGGTGGAGTACCTGGGCAACGTGGTCGGCGGCGAACGCGTCATCTATCTGAATATCGAGATGCCGTTGATGAAGCGCATCGCCCAGCGGACGCTCGAGGCGGGCGAGCCGGTCTGGTTTGGCTGCGACGTAGGCAAGCAAATGCGGCGCGACATGGGCTTGATGGACCGCGACCTGTACGACCTCGCCCCGCTGTACGACACGTCTTTCGAGCTCGATAAGGCAGCTCGACTGGAGTACGGCGAGACGCGCATGACGCACGCGATGTTGTTCACTGGCGTCGACGTGGTAGATGGCGCTGCTCGGCGCTGGCGGGTCGAGAACTCGTGGGGTGCGGATGCGGGCCAGAAGGGCTTCTTCTTCGACGAGTACACCTTCGAGATCGCCGCGCGGCGCGAATACCTGGCGGAGGACCTCCAGGCCGCCCTGGCCCTCGAGCCCGTCGTGCTTCCCCCGTGGGACCCGATGGGCGCACTGGCGCGCTAACTGAGCCTCCCTCTCCCTGAGGGAGAGGCGGTCGCTACCAAGAGAACGAGGCGAAGGCCCAATCGAAGAGCGCGGTGGCGTCCGCCAGCAGGTCGTCGCTGTGCATCAGCACCACGTAGAGCCGGTGGCCATCGCGGACGGCCGAACCGACGAGGGCGTGGCCAGCGGCGTCGGTCGAGCCCGTCTTGACTCCGTCTGCGCCGGGGTAGGCGCCGATCAGGGGGTTATGCCCGGTCAGCAGAAACCCGTCTGAGCTGATCTCGGGCGTTGCCACGATGTCCCGAAAGATGTCGTCGCGCATCGCCCGCCGCGCGAGCTGAGCAAGATCGTAGGCGCTCGAGTAATGGCCGTCAGCGTCGAGCCCGCTCGGGTTCACGAAGTGCGTATCCGCCAGCCCGAGCTCGTCCTGGCTTGCGGCAACCGCGTTCATCCAGCCAACGAACTGGTCGCGTGACTCGCCGATGGTCAGCGCCAGTTGTTCAGCCGCGTCGTTGCCGCTCGGCAGCAGCAAGCCGTAAAGCAACGTCCTGACGCTTATCCGCTGCCCCGGCGACAGCCCCATGATGGAAGAGCCGTCCGCCGCGGCCATGGCAACGCCATCGACGCTCACCCGCACCACCGTGTCGAGCGACTGGACGTGCTCCAGCGTGACGATGGCGGTCGCGATCTTGGTCGTACTGGCGGGCGCCTCGCGCGCGTGCGGCGCCTGGCCGTACAGCAGCAAGCCGCTGGCATCGTCGACGACCGCGACTTCGGGCGCGCTGACGCTTGGCGGGGCGAGCGGGGTGACGCGTCGTACGCCGCCGACGGCCAGCGGGACGGCACGGTCGCCGTCGAGCTCTGAGGAAACCACCCATGGCGGCGGGCCGCTGGGAGCGACGTCCTGGGCGGCGATCCAGGCCAGACCAGGCTGTCGGCTGGCGCTGTCGCCCGGGTAGTACACCAGCAGGCGGCCCGTATCGCTCCCGCCGCGCGGCTGCAGAAACGATCCCACCGGCAACGTGGTGAACTGCACCGCCGGGTCGGCCGCGCCCGACCACAACGCCGAGTCATGCACCGTTCGCAACCAGTCGGCCGAGCGCGGGTCCGCCGCGTACGCCGCCGGCGCCAGCGCCAGCCAGATCGCGACGAGAACGGGAAGGGGCCAGCCGAGCGCACTGAGCACCATGCTCCGTAGCTTCCGGGCTCCTTTACACGTGCATGTCATCCTGAGCTCGCGAAGGATCCGCGACTCCGACGCTAGCCATGAGAAGCTGGATAGATCCTTCGTCGCCTGCCCTGGGCGAAGCGAGCCTGCGAGCGGAGCCCATGGGTTCCTCCTCAGGATGACAGTGCGCCTCTGAGAGGGGCCTGAACGTTCGGGCTGCACCACTTTAGTGCGGTATCGCGAGCTGCGCGGCGCGGGCGTCGACCAGTTGAACGATCGCGGCCAGGCTGGCAGGCCGGTCGAAGCCAGGCACGTCGGAATAGGTCACGGTGAACACCGCCCGCCCCCGCCGCCAGACGACGAGCGACGAGCCCGTCGCCAGCCAGGCGCCGCGATAGGCGCTCGTCTCCTCGCCGGCGACGACTGGCGGATCCATCGGCTGCTGCAGCTCGGGTATGTCGTTGGTGGAGATCGCCTCGTGCGCACCGTCGGTGGTCGAGTACAGGTCGACATCGACGCTCACTGTCGGCAGATCGCCCGGCAGTGCACCGTAGCTGGCCATGGCGGTGCCTTGATAGCCGCGAGCGCGGATTGCTTGCAGGAGCCCAACCGGGTCCGGTGAGCCGCCGTTCTGGTCGATCAGCTCGTTGGCGTGCACGTAGTCCAGCCGCTGCCAACGTGTCGTGACGGTGAGCCGATCGTTCGTCGGCAGCTCGTCGGAACCGGGCAGAGCGGCCCCGACCAGGCGGTCGAGATCCAAAGGGCCTAACGCCGGCACGGCCGGCCAGGCCGGTGGCGGGGCCGGCGCTCTGGACAGCGCAGCCACAGCCACATCGAGCAACGGATCGTGGCCAGTGCGGTAATCGGCCACCGTGCGTGACTCGGCCGCGACGACGTCTGGGCTCACCCCGATGCCGTCCAGCTCGGTCGTCGAATCGGGCGCATTCGCGGCGGCCACGGCGATCTGCAGGCCGCCGCCACCAGGCAGCGGCAACAGCTCGGAGGATGCCAGGGCGCCCGCGGTCTTCTGGCCGACCAGGATGGCGCGGTGCGCATCACGCAGCGCGGCGGCCGTCATCTCCGACGCCGAAGCCGAGCCGCCGTTGATCAGCACCGCCATGGGAAGTTGGCGCGCATGCAGACGACCGGATGCGATCTCGAAGGTCTGATGGCCGCGGTCGTCGTACTCGCGCACAGTCCGAACCCGCTCAGGCAGGAAACGGCCCAGGATCTCGTCGGCCGTTTGCACGCTGCCGCCACCGTTGTTGCGCAGGTCGAGGATCAGGCTCTGCGCGCCCTGGTCGTCCAGGTCGTCGAGGCGACGATCCAGATCCGCCAGCACCTCCGTACCGTTCGGCAGCGACGTGCCCGAGATGACGAAATCGGTGAGACGCACGTAACCCACGCCGCCTGGCAGCACGCTCGAGTTGAGTGGCGGGAAGTAGTAGGGGCCGCGGGCGATCACGAACGTCTGCGGCTCGCCGTCGCCACGATCGATGGTGAGCTTGACCGTCGAGCCCTGCGGTCCGACCAGCGTGCTGGCCAGGGTCGGTGTATCGGCGGTCGAGATGTCCTGGCCGTCGACGGCGACGACGAGATCGCCCGACTGCAAACCGGCGGTGTCGGCCGGACCACCTGGTGCAACCTCGGTGATGAGACCTGCCGTGATGCCGCTCAGCTGCACACCCAACCCGATGGACTCGTCGCCGCCGCCAACGGTCGACAGGAAGCGTTGCATGATGCTCGGCGGCAGGTAGTGCGTATGTTGCTCGTGAACGCTGTCAGCCATGCCGGTCTCGATCGCGGCCGCGACCATCGTCGGCGTGAACGATGGCGGCAGGCTTGCCACGTAGCTCGTGTACGCGCCGGCGAAGGTCTGGAATGCCGCGTCCGGGTCATCGGGAAGATCGGGCAGCGGTCCGGGCGCGGCGGCGCCTCGCCGCGGGGCGGCCGCGCGGAGCGTGGTCCAGCCAGCCTGCAGCAGATCGGCGGGAGCGACGGGGCGGTAGAAGAGGTCGAGCATGTCGTGGTAGGCGGCGCGCACCCCGTCGAGGCCCTCGACGTCCTGGGCGGCGGCCGGCGCGAGCGAAGACGCCAGCAGCGCAAGGCAGCAGACGATGGTCAGCAGCAATCGGTGAAGCATGGTCAAACGAGGCAGTCGGGATTGTCCTACACGCGCGTTGAGTCTGTCCCGTTTGGACGGAAAAGCGATGGCAATTCGCGTAAGAATGCGCATGTTTGGCCCTACCAGACTGACCTACACTAATGCGGGAGAGGCTGATACTGCATGCCCTCGCAAAACCTGGATCAGCTGGCGATCAACACCATTCGCACGCTGTCGATCGACGCCGTACAGAAGGCGAACAGCGGTCACCCTGGCCTGCCGCTTGGCGCGGCGCCGATGGCCTACGTGCTGTGGACGCGCTTTCTCCGGCACAACCCCAAAAACCCGAAGTGGGCGGACCACGACCGGTTCGCTTTTTCCGCCGGACACGGCAGCATGCTGCTGTACAGCCTGCTGTACCTCACCGGCTACGACCTGCCGCTGGAGGAGCTCAAGAGCTTTCGGCAGTGGGGCAGCAAGACGCCCGGCCACCCGGAGTACCGCCTCACGCCTGGTGTCGAGCTGAGCACCGGACCCCTTGGGCAGGGGTTCGCCAACGGCGTCGGTCTGGCGATCGCGGAGGCGCACCTCGCCGCCACCTACAACCGGCCCGGCCACACCATCGTCGATCACCACACGTACGGCCTGGTGTCCGACGGCGACCTGATGGAGGGGGTGGCGTACGAAGCCGCCAGCATCGCCGGTCACCTGCGGCTTGGCAAGGTCGTCTACTTCTACGACTCCAACCAGGTCACGCTCGCTGGATCGACCGGGCTGATCTTCAGCGAGGATGTTGGCAAGCGCTTCGAGGCCATGGAGTGGCACGTCCAGCATGTCGCCGATGGCAACGATCTCGAGGCACTCGAGCGCGCGACCCGCACGGCCATCGACGAAACGGGCCGGCCTTCGCTGATCATTGTGCGCACGACGCTCGGCTATGGCAGTCCGCATAAGGCCGGCTCGTTCTTGGCCCACGGCAATCCGCTCGGCGCCGAGGAGGTAGAAGCCACCAAGCGCTATCTCGGCTGGCCCACGACTGACACGTTCTGGATACCCGACGAGGCGCTGCAGCATTTCCGCCGCGCGGTCGAGCATGGGTCTAAGCTGGAGCAGGAGTGGCAACAGCGCTTCGATGCCTATGCCAGAGAGTACCCGGAGCTAGCGGCCCAGTTCCGCCGCACTCAGGCGGGCGAGCTTCCTCAGGGCTGGGACAGCCAGCTGCCGACGTTCCGACCCGAAGACGTCAAGGACGGCAAGATCGCTACCCGCGCGGCCGGCGCGTCGGTGATCAACGCGGTTGCCAGCGTGCTACCCGAGCTGATCGGCGGCAGCGCGGACCTGAATCCATCCACCGACACCGCGCTGAAAGGCGGGGGTGACTTCGAGAGTCCCGAAAATCTGGCTGAGGACCGCCAGGGATCGGTCGGTTCTGCCTGGGGCTATGGCGGTCGCAACCTGTTCTATGGGGTTCGCGAACACGCCATGGGGTCGATCACCAACGGCATCGTCTACCACGGCGGCCTGCGCGCGTTTTCCGCGACGTTCCTCGTCTTCAGCGACTACATGCGGCCGCCGCTGCGGCTGGCCGCGCTGAGTGAGCTGCCGTCGATCTTCGTGTACACGCATGATTCGATCGGCCTGGGCGAGGACGGCCCGACGCATCAGCCGATCGAGCATCTGCCCGCGCTGCGCGCGATTCCGCACATGGTGGTCTTCCGTCCCGCCGATGCCAACGAGGTCACCGAGGGTTGGCGCGTCGCCATCGAGCGTCGCGGAGCGCCCACGATCCTGGTTTTCAGCCGCCAGGCGCTGCCGATTTATGATCGCTCGGTTGTCGCGCCCGCGAGCGGCGCCCGCAGGGGAGCGTACGTCCTGGTCGATCCGCCAGATGGCCAGCCTGAGGTGATCCTGATGGCTACAGGCTCTGAAGTGAGCCTGGCCATGGCTGCCAGGGACGTGCTCCAACGGGAGGGCCGCCGCGTGCGTGTCGTGAGCATGCCATCGTGGGAGTTGTTCGGGGCTGAGCCGCAGACCTATCGAGATGAAGTCCTGCCACCTTCGATCACGGCGCGCGTTTCGGTCGAAGCCGCATCGCCCCTCGGCTGGGAGCGCTGGGTTGGCCAACACGGCGACGTGATCGGCCTCAATCGCTTTGGCGCCTCGGCGCCGTACACCGATATTTACAAGCACCTGAATTTCACGCCGGAGCACATCGCCCAGCGCGCACGCGAGGTTCTGAAGCGGGGCGCACAGCGCGACGGAGCCGGCGTACCGGCAGGCACGCTCCAGGCCGATCGCGCGAGCTTCTCGAAGGCCGCCGGCGAGGATCGGACATAGCAGGGTGATGAAAAACGCTGCTGCCGCCCTCGGGTGCCTGCACGCCCACTGGCGTTTTTCATCATCCTGAGGGAGAGCCACTTATGCGTATCGCCATCGCTTCGGATCACGCCGGTTTCCAACTCAAGACACTGCTGCTCACTCGACTCTCGGTTGAGCCAGACGTGTCGTTCGTCGACCTGGGCACCTACGCCGCTTCGCCGCCAGTCGACTATCCGGACTATGCGCGAGCGGCCGCCGAAGCCGTGGTGCGGGGCGACGTCGATCGCTCGATCATGGTGTGCGGCTCGGGCGCCGGCGCCTGCATCGCCGCCGACAAGATACCTGGCGCGCGCGCGTTTTTCGCCGGCGATACGTATACCGCGCACCAGGCCGTCGAGCACGACGATGGCAACGTCCTGTGCCTCGGCGAGCGGGTGACCGGTCCAGAGCTGGCCATCGAGATCGCTCGCGCCTACATCCGCGCCCAGTTCAGCGATCAAGAGCGCCATCGCCGCCGGGTCGGCAAGATCGCCGCCATCGAGGCCGAGTCCAACTTCCCCGTGGAAGCGGTCGTCCGTCATGGACAGAGCATCTGGATGGACACCATCTCGCGCAGCATGGTGACCTCGGGCGAGCTCCGACGACTGGCCTGGCAGGATCGGGTTGTGGGCGTCACCTCGAACCCGACCATCTTCGAAAAGGCCATGGGCCACGAGCCTGAGTACGAGGCCCCAGCCCGAGAGCTCGCGGAGCAAGGCAAGAGCGCCGAAGACATCTACTGGACGCTGGCGATCGAGGACATCCAGGGTGCCACAGACATCCTGCGTGCCACCTACCAGCTGACCGACGGGGGCGACGGCTACGTCAGCCTGGAGTGCGCCCCGGCGGTCGCCAACGATACGCAGGCCACCATCGCCCAGGCGGCGGATCTGTGGGCGCGCATCGGGCGGCCGAACGCGTTCATCAAGATTCCGGCCACCCCGGAAGGCGTGCCGGCGATCGAGGCGTCCATCGCCGCCGGCATCAACATCAACGTCACGCTGATGTTCTCGGTCGATCTGTACGCTGAGGTCGCGCACGCCTATATCAGGGGCTTACAGCGCTTCTTCGGGGGCCGCGAGCCGCGC
>VBGG01000248.1:0-23805 GCA_005883405.1 Chloroflexota bacterium
TCTACCGCCAGGCGCGCAAGGCGGTGTTGAACAAAACGCATGGCCACTATCCCGCGCCGCTCGAGGCACTTGAAGCCGTTGAAATCGGCCTCGAGCAGGGCATGGCCGCCGGCCTCGAGGCCGAGGCGCGCGCCTTCGGCGATCTGGCAGTCAGCGACACTGCGAAAAACCTGATCTGGCTCTTCCTCGCCACGCAACGTCAGAAACGTCACCACGCCGCTAGCGCCACAGTTGAACGCATGGCAGTGGTCGGCGCCGGCTTCATGGGCGCCGCCATCGCCGAGGTTGGCGCCGCCGCGGGGCTCACCGTGCGCGTCCGCGACATGCAACCCGAAGCGGTCGCCAGAGGTCTGGCCAGCATTCGCCAGATGGTCGACGAAGGGGTGGCGCGCCGCCGGTTCGATCCGCGCGAAGGCCGCCAGATCATGCAGCGCGTCTCCGCGACAACCGATTACTCGGGGTTCGGCGAAAAGGACCTGGTGATCGAGGCCGTCTTCGAGAACCTGGCCGTCAAGCACCAGGTGCTGAAGGACCTCGAGGCCGTACTGTCGCGCACGGCGGTCATCGCCTCGAACACTTCGGCCTTACCTATTAAAGACATCGCCTCGCAGGCAACCCACCCCGAGCGCGTCGTTGGCATGCACTTCTTCTCACCCGCCCAACGCATGCCGCTGCTGGAGGTGGTGCGACCGGATGCCGCCGCGGACTGGGCGGTGGCCCGGGCGGTGTCGGTGGGCACAAAGATGGGCAAGACCGTCATCGTCGTGGCCGACCGGCCAGGTTTCTACACCTCGCGTGTGCTGGGGGTCATGCTCAACGAGGCCGCCATTCTGCTCGGCGAAGGCGCGCGGCTCGAGGACGTGGATCGAGCCATGACCGACTTCGGCTTTCCCGTCGGGCCGTTCGTGCTGTATGACGAGGTCGGTCTGGAGGTGGCGCTGCACGCCGGCGAGACGGTCACGCGCGCGTTCGGCGATCGCGTGCCACCCGCGAGCGCGGTCCAGGTTCTGGTGGCGGCCGGGCACACCGGTCGTAAATCGGGCGCCGGCTTCTACCGCTGGCCAAGGCGATCCCGCCTGCCGGGGCCGCTGCGCCGCTTCGTTCGCGGCCCGCGTCGCGTGGCCAACCCTGCCGTGTACGACGGGGTGCCGCGGACATCCCTCCCGAAAGAAGCGATCCAGGACCGCCTCGCCCTGCTCTTTGTCAACGAGGCAGTCCGCTGCCTCGACGAAGGCGTGCTCCAATCGCCGACCGACGGCGATCTGGGAGCCGTGCTCGGCCTCGGGTTCCCGCCTTTCCGCGGCGGTCCATTCCACTACGCCGACTCGATCGGGACGCGCCTCGCGGAGCGGCTGCGCGCGCTGGCCGCCGCGCATGGGAGTCGCTACGAGCCGGCCCCGTCGATCGCCGACGGCCGCAAGTTCTTTGAGGAGTAAGCCCCGCCATGCGGACTGACAACTACTTCGACACCAACCGAGACCTGACCTTCTATTACGAGAAGGTCATCGACTGGGATCGACTGGTACCGCTCTATGCGGAGCCCGACGACGCCATGCGGCCGGCCGAGACCGCCGCAAGCTGGCGCGAGGCGCTGTCGGTGGCCGGCGACTACATCGGCCACCAGGTATCGGCGCGCGCGGTTGAAGTCGATCGACTCGGGACTCCTCACAAGGGTGACATCAAAGTGTCGCCGCCGATGGCTGAGAACCTGCGCGGTCTGGCCGATCTGGGCCTGATCGGACTGGGCGTTCCGCGCGAGTACGGCGGCGAAGGCATGCCGTTCGTCGTCCACTCCGCGGTGCTCGAGACGCTGGCGCGCGCGGACGCGGCGACGATGGTCCAGTACGCCTTCTATATGAGCCCGGCGGCGATGATCCTGCGCTTCGGATCCGACTCCCAGAAGCAGCGCTGGGTGCCCCGACTTGGCCGTGGCGAGATCATCGGCTGGGTGGCGATGACTGAGCCCGAAGCCGGCTCCGACGTCGGCAACATTGGCACCACGGCTACCCGCCAGCCCGACGGGACGTGGCGCATCAACGGCCGCAAGCAGTTCATCTCCAGTGGCAACGGTGAGGTCGGCGTGCTACTGGCGCGCGCCGTGCCGGGCTCCACCGGCCTGGACGGTCTGGCCCTGTTTCTGGTGCCGCGCTGCATCCCGGACTCGGTGCACGGTGAGCGACAAAACTTCGCGGTGGAGCGCGCCGAAGAGAAGGTCTGCATCAACGGTTCGCCGACCTGCGCACTGTCGTTCGACGACAGTTACGCCGAGATCATGGGCTCGCCCGGCGAAGGCTGGCATCACATCACGACGTTCATGAACGAGGCACGCATCGCCGTTGGCATCCAGGCGTGTGGCGTGGCAGAGGCTGCCCTCTCCGCCGCCCGCGACTACGCCGCGCAGCGGGTCCAGATGAAGAAACCCATCCGCGAACACCCGCTGGTGGCCGAGATGCTGCTGGACATGGAGACCACCGTCGCTGGACTGCGAGCATTGTGGATGGAATCGGCCGTGGCGTACGACCTGGTGCAGGGTCTGGATCGACGCCTCCGAGGGCTTTCGGAAGTGGACCCCGAACGACCGACGCTTGAAGCCCGAAAACGCCGCCTCGAGCGCTACCTGCGCGAGCTCACGCCGCTGGTGAAGTACTTCGGCGCCGAAGAAGCGATCCGTATCGCCCGCACCGGCATGCAGGTCTTTGGTGGCTACGGCGTCGTCAAGGAGTACGAGGTCGAGCGCTTCCTCAGGGACAGTCTGATCCTGCCGATCTATGAAGGCACCAGCCAGATCCAGTCACTGATGGCCACGAAGGACCTGCTGAAGGCCGTGATGCGTAATCCACGCGGCTTGCTGGTGCCTGGTGGGCACAGCCCCTGGCTATCCAGCGCACGGTTCGATGGCGAGCTCGGGCGCGAGTACCGCCGCGCGCTGAGAAGCTTCGGCGTGGCGCTCGGCTGGCTCATGTTCGATCTCGGCCGCCAGATCGGGCCCGGTCGTGTGGCGCACCTGCTGCGCGGCGGGGCGGACCTCGCCGAAGACGACCTGGGCTACGTGCTGTTGTCGGCCGAACGCCTGACCCAGATGCTGGCCCACCTGCACATCGGTCGGCTGCTGGCGCAACAGGCGCAGCGCTGGCCCGAGCGGCTTCCGCTGGCCGAGCGATTCCTCAAACGAACCGGCGACGTGTGCGCACTCAACGCGCGGCGGATCATGCGCGGCGACCGCGAACCGCTCGAGGTGATCAAGCGATGGCAGTCGGCGACGGCGTAACCCCCGGCGTAAACGGCTCGAAGACGCCACCGCGCGAGCGCGGCGAAGAGGTCTATATCGCGGCGCTACGCCTGTTCAAGCAAAAGGGCTATCACGCCACGTCGATGCAGGACATCGCCGCCGCGGTGGGTCTGTACAAAGGCAGCCTGTACCACTACATCGGCAGCAAAGAGGACCTGCTGGTGCAGGTGTTCGAGCGGGCGATGGGCGGCGTGCTGGGCGACGTTGAGCGCATCGTCGCCGATGGCTCACTCGGCCCCAGTGCGCAGTTACGCCTGGTCGTTGAAGCGCACGTGCAGGCCGTGGCCCAGAACCTGGACGCGCTGACGGTCTATCTGCACGAGTTTCGCGCGCTGGCTGGCGAGTCGTTCGCCAGGGTGCGGGCTCAGCGCGAGCGATACCGCGAGCTGGTCTCGGCGGTCGTCGAGCGTGGCGTGCGGCTGGGCGAGTTTGCGACGCCGGACGTGGGCATCGCCGCGCTCGGACTTCTGGGCATGTGCAACTGGGTCGCGCAGTGGTACCGGCCGGGTGGGCGGCTGAGCGCCGGAGAGATCGGCGGCTACTTCGCCGACCTGGTGCTCGACGGTTTGAAGCGTGATCAGTCTCTGGAGCCGAATACCAGCTCGCCGACCGTCTCGCCGAGCGCCCGAACCAGCGCCGTCGAATAGCGGTCGCTCAGCTCGCGCAGCATGTCTTCGATAAAGCTGCCGCGCGGCGCGCGTTCCGCGAGCTGACTCAGGAAGCGATTGACGTACGGCGTGAGCAGCATGGAGAGCGCCGAGATCAGCGCGAATCGGATCAGGACTTTCACCATCCGCTGAGCGACATACTACCTACCGGTTGCGCTCCGCGTGTGTGGGCTCGCCCTTGTGTCAATCTGATTCGTCTTCGGTGGCAGGGTATCGGCGGCTGACCGTGCGCCAGCCGACAAGGTAGTAGAGATTCTTGTGGTGACACTCGCCCGCGTACGGGTCGCCAGCAGCTCGACGGCCAGACAGCCGACGCGTCATGAAGGGTCCGTAAATGCCCTGAGGGCCTGTCGTATCCGCCGCAGGCGATCGCTGGCCGGGTGGACGGCGCCGTAGCGCTCACACTCGAACGTCTGGGTGACCAGGTCGACCGCGTCCGCCGCCCCGGGCGCGTGGCGCGCCAGCCGGATCCGCAGCTGCCCTGTCGTCTCAGCTGGCCGTCGGCCAAGACCCTGGCGCTCCGCCCAGCTCAAGAGTTGCTGATAGGCTTCCCAGGCATCCGCGCCCGCTACCTCAGCGTGCGCATGCTCGATCGAGCCATGCGAACTCCTGCGGGCAAAGCGTGCGCGGAGCCACCGCAGAAGCCAGGCCAGGACGTCCTGTGCGTCACCGCGCGGGGTGCCGGTGCGCTCGACGACGAGCTCAGCCACCCGCTGCCGGTCTCCCTGCGTCGGGCTGCCGATCCAATTCTGCAGCAGCAGTCGCACGCCGAGCATGGCGGCCAGGGCCCCACCAAGAAGCAGCGCGAAAAGAATCAAGGCGACCAGCCAGCCCCACTGTTCCTGGGCCGCTGCCAGCGCGGCAACGTCCGGCAGCGGCTGGGGAACCGGCGTCGGCGGAGGCGTCGGAGCCGAGCCGATAGGTCCGCGTGGAAACAACGAGGCGAGCCAGGCGAGCAGCCATCCCAGCGGTGTGAGCGCAAGCTCCACGATCCTGGCCAGGGTGAGCCACATCGTCCCGAGCAGCTCTGGCCGCAGCACGCCGACCAGCAGCACTGCCGCCGCCGCGGGCAGCACGGCGCTGCTCGCGGCGAGCGCTCGGTCATGGCGAAGCGTGCCCAATTCGGCGGCTTCCTGGCGCGACAGCGCCGTACCGACCAATCCTGCGACGGCAAATACCCCGACCGACGCGCCAAGCAGCGTAGCGTCGGGCAGCAAGAAGGGTCGCACGAGGGCCAGCACGAGCAGCATGCACACGGCCAGAACGCTGAACTCGGTGCGGACCTCCGCCGGCGTGAGCTCGGAGACGCAGATCGCGCCACCCCGCCACCACAATCCGATACCGATAGCGGCCGGGACGAAGCTGTGGCCGAACCAGACCATCAGGCCTGAGGGGCCGGGCTCCGGCACGATGGACACGAAGGCACGCGCGAGCAGTGCCAGGCCGATGCCGGTGAGCAGGCGCCAGCTCGGGTCGCGTAGCTCGGCGAGCTGATAGACCGCCAGGTAGCCGAGTGGCAAGAGCAGCACGATCAGCAGCGGACCCAGCAAGCCGGGCACTCGGTCGCCCTGCGTCGGAAGTGAGATGATCGGCAACGCGAGCGCGGTCTCCATCGCCAGGACCGTCCACAGCGTCCGCTGGTCGACGATGCGGGTATTCATCCACGACCCTCGAGCAGTGCGGCCAGATCACAGCCGGGGGTGATCGACACCGATGCAAGCGGAGTGGACCGCGCCTTGCTCATCGCCAGCAGCGACAGGACGGTGAAACCGGCTTCCTGGAGGTGAAGGATCGAATGCCGCAGATCGGCTGCGACGTCCGATGCCGCAAGCACTACGGTGTCGCCGCGCGGCAGATCGTCCAGCGCCCAGGGCACGAGGGCAGGTCCGGCGCGCGCTTTGAGCCGCGCCAGGCTCTCCAGCACGTACTGCAGGTGAGGCACGCTGGCGCCCGGTGGAATGACGAGCGGTGGGTTCGTGTTGGCCAGCAGCGCCACCGGTGCGCCTTCACTCTGGAGGAACACGGCGATCGAGGCGACCGCCGAAAGCGTGAGCTCCAGCAGCTCGTCCTGGTAGATGCCGAAGCCGAAGCCGCGGACGTCGAGCAGCAAGCTGACGTGGAGACTGGTGGCTGGCTCGAGGACGCGCACCTGCAGGCTGCCGCGCCGCGCCGTGGTCGGCCAGTGGATCAGGCGCTGCGGGTCATCGGGTCGATAGTCGCGGACGGTGGCGGTGCGCGTTGGATCCGCGACCGGGCTGCTGCGGCTGACCACGTCCAGGGACGGGTGATGAAGCGGTAGCGCCAGCGTTCTGAGCGGGACCACATGGGGGTAGACGAGTAGCTCCTGCTGATCTCTGAGCTGCCGCTCCCGTTCGAAGAAGCCGAAGGGATCGCCGGTGCGCATGCGTATCTCGCCCAGGCGATAGACTCCGCGATGGCGGCAGCGGAGTTTGCGGCGCCAGCGCAGCCGCTGGTAGGGCCAGAGGGCAACACCGCGGCTGGCCCATACCCGTTCAGGCTCGACAAACGAGCGCTCTTTTGCGCCTTCCGGGGCGAGGGCGGCCGGCAGATGCTCCCAGACTTCGACCCATGGCAGGGGCAGCGGGCGGGGGTTGGCCAGCGTAGATTCCAGGAAGAGCTCGTCGCCCTGGAAGGCGCGGCTGCGTGACGTCTTACGGCTGTACGCCACTCGCGCGAACGCCAGCCGGGCCCAAGCTCTCGCCGCGAAGCCCACCAGCAGCAAAGCGCCTGCCAGATAGGTCACGTCCGTCGCCAGGAACGTCGCCGCGATAGCCGTAACCAGCGCCAGCAAGCTCAGCCCCTGGCGCCCAAAGAGCCACGGCGCACCCATCAGCCCGCGCGCCTCAGGCGAATCCATCATGCGTTCACGCGTTCTCGCGTTCGATTCGTTCGCGCGTTTTGATTCGTTCGCGCGTTCGCGCGTTCACGCGTTCGCGCGTTCCACCGCTGTCGCATATTTGCGGCATTCGGCGTTGGTCTCATCTCGCGCTCGCCACTCCCAAGGAACGCGAGAACGCGAGAACGCGCGAACGAATCGAACGCGAGAACGCGCGAACGAATCATGGCGCCACCGGCACCGGCACAGTGTCGAGGATGCTCTGGACGATGGCACTCGCGTCGCGGCCGCGCAGGCGGGCTTCGAGCGACGCGATCAGGCGATGCGCGAGCACAGCCACCGCCAGGCGTTTGATATCGTCCGGAACGACGAAATCGCGCCCCTGAATGGCTGCCCACGCCTGAGCCGCCCGGTGCAGGGCCAGGGTGGCACGGGGACTGGCGCCCAGCCGCACATCCTGGTCGGCGCGGGTTGCCCGCGTCACCTGGACGAGATACCGCCGCACGTCCTCATGCAGGCGGATGCGCGCCGTCTCGGCGATCGCCGCGAGCACCTCCTCAGCGGACACAACGGCATTGACCACCTCGGAAGAAACAGAGACGCCACGGGTCACCAGCGCCTCTTCGTCTTCCTGGCTGGGATAGCCGAGGCTGAGGCGCATGAGGAACCGGTCGAGCTGCGCCTCGGGCAGCGGAAACGTGCCCTCCAGTTCGACGGGGTTCTGCGTCGCCAGCACCACAAACGGCCGTGGCAGCGGACGGGTGACGCCGTCGGCGCTGACCTGCGCCTCCTGCATCGCCTCGAGGACGGCTGACTGCGTTCGTGGAGTTGCCCGATTGATCTCGTCGGCGAGGAGCACATTGGCGAAGATTGGCCCTGCGCGGAACTCGAACTGCGCGGTGCGCTGGTCGAAGACCGAGACCCCGGTCACGTCCGAGGGCAGCAGGTCGGGCGTGCACTGCAGGCGTCGGAACGTCCCACCGATGGAGCGCGCAAGGGCTCGGGCCAGGGTCGTCTTGCCGATGCCGGGCACGTCCTCGATCAGCACATGGCCTTCACACAGCACGGCCACGATCGCCAGCTGGATGACCGAACGCTTGCCAACCAGGACCCGCTCCACGTTGCGGCACAGCCGCTCGGCGACAGACTGCACCCTGGCCGGCATGGGCTTCCGATGGTACTGGTGACGTTCGCGCGTTCGCGCGTTTGGAGCGTTCGCGCGTTCGGAGCGTTCGCGCGTTCGCGCGTTCGCGCGTTCCGGCTTTCGCCCATTCGCCTGCTTCCGCGGTCGGCGGTGGTCTCATATTTCGCGCTTGTCAGGCCGAAGACCGAAACGCGCGAACGCGCGAACGCGCGAACGCGCGAACAGAATAGGTACGTTCCGACGCGCCGAATGAGACTCGCCGCCGTTTCCCCCGCCAGCGCGGCGGACGATGATCAGGCATGTCCAACGAGGCCCGATGTCCACAGTGCCTGTTCGTGAGCCGTCAGCTCGGGCAGCCTACCCCGTGCCTGCTGCACGTCTCGCTGGCCTGCGACCCGGCCCCGTCGACCACGCAGAAGCCTGATTACGACGAACCGTACGCCTTCGGTCAGTCGCGACCAAACGTCGATCGCCCTGGTCCGTTCTCCCTGCGCGAGTACGTGCGCCTGCAGCTGCTGCGTACCCGCATCCAGGACAACCCGTCCCCCCTCGACCAACAAGCTCAAGGTCGCACCCTCTCGCGCCGATGATCGTACGGCCGCAGATGACCAGCCCTGCCCTCGAATACGACCTGTCGCCCGACGACCAGGCGCTGTTCCTGGCCGAAGTCGACGAGCTGCTCCAACGGGTCGAGGAGTCGCTGGTCGATCTCGAACGGTCGCCCGACGACCAGCCGCTGCTGAACGAGATTTTTCGTGCCGCGCACACCATCAAGGGCTCGTCGGCGACGATCGGCCACGCGCGCATGGCGTCGCTCACCCACGCCATGGAGACGCGCCTGGACGACGTCCGCAAGCGCACCGCGTCCGTCACGCCCGAGCTCATCGAAGCCCTGCTCAGGGCGCTCGACGTCCTGAAGCTGCTACGCGACGAGGTCGAGACGCGGGTCGCGGCCGACGTGGATGTGGACGCCGCGGCGATCGCCGTGGAGCGCCGCGTCGCCCTGCGCAGCCTGCCGCCCGCGACTGACGAGGAGACGCTGCGTCTCACCGTCACGCTCGAAGATGGCCCCTGGGCCGCGGTCCGCGCGCTGCAGGCGCTGCTGGCACTCGGCGAGCACGGTCGCGTGCTGTCGAGCGAACCGTCCCAGGCGGAGATCGAGCGCGAAGACGCCACCATCGGGCGCCAGCTCACGGTCCTGGTCAGCTCGGAAAAACCGGTTGCGGTGCTGCTTGATGCGCTCGCGGCCGTGCCGGAGCTGGGCGCCGTCACCGCCGAGGCGGTCGCGCGAGCCGAAACTGTACCTGCTCCGTCCACACCCGTCGCCGTACCACGCGCCAGCTCGCCGACCATCCGCGTCGACGTCGCGCGCCTGGACGCGCTGCTCAATCTCGTCGGTGAGCTGGTCATCGATCGCACACGCCTCGTGCAGTTGGGCACCTCGCTGATCGATCAGTTCGGCGACCACCGCATCCTGAGCGATCTGCAGCAGACCGCCCTGCATATCGGACGTATCACTGATGAGCTCCAGGAGCAGGTCATGAAGTCGCGCATGCTGCCGGTGGAGAGCGTTTTCAATCGGCTGCCGCGGGTCGTGCGCGACATCGCCGCCAAACAGGGCAAACAGATCGAGTTCATCATCGAAGGCAAAGACACCGAGGTGGACCGATCGGTCATCGAAGAGATCGGCGATCCGCTGATGCACCTGATCCGCAACGCGGCCGATCACGGTATCGAGAAGCCGGCGGAGCGTCTCGCCAGCGGCAAGCCCGGCGCGGGTTACTTGCGTCTGACCGCCTCACACACTGACAGCTTCATCGTGATCGCGCTCGACGATGATGGCCGGGGTATCGCCGTCGATCGGGTGAAGCGCAAGGCTGTCGAGCGAGGCGTGGTGAGCGAGGAGCAGTCGGAGCGCATGTCCGATGAGGAGGCGATGCAGCTGATCTTTTCGCCGGGCTTGAGCACCGCCGAGAAGCTGAGCGACGTGTCTGGCCGTGGCGTCGGCCTGGACGTGGTGCGCGCCAACGTTGAGAAGATCAACGGCTTGGTCGAAGTCGAATCGCGCCAGGGCGCGGGCACGACGTTCACCATCCGCCTGCCGCTCACCCTGGCGATCGTCCAGGCGCTGCTGGTGCGGGTAGCCGGCGGGATCTTCGCCCTGCCGATCCACGCGGTGACCGAGACGCTGCGCATCGAGCCAGAGCAGATTCAGCGTGTCAACCAGCGCGAAGCGGTATTGCTGCGCGACAGCGTGTTGCCGCTGGTGTCGCTCGGGCACGTCTTCGGTGTGACAGAGGGGGGCCCTCGCCCCAATGAGAGTCGCCTGGTGGTCGCCGTGCACGCCGCCAACCGCCAGGTCGGCCTGATCGTCGACGGCCTGGTAGGCGAGCAGGAGATCGTCATCAAACCGCTCAGCCATCTCGTGGGCGATTTCGCCGGCCTGTCGGGCGCGGCCATCCTGGGCGACGGCAGCGTGGCGCTGATCGTCGACGTGCCCGCGCTGATCGTGCAGGCCATTCGCGACAACACAACCAGGATGAGCCATGCCGCGTAGCGCCGCCGCGCGCCCCGTTTCGCTCAGCGGTCTGAAGGCGCCCGTCGTGGTGGGACTGGGCGAAGCCCACGCCCTCAAGGCGGAGCCAGGCGTCGACGCCGCCCTGGTCGCGTACGGCCTCGGCTCGTGCGTCGCGTTGTGTTTGTGGGACGCGCAGGCGCGCGTCGCTGGCATGGCCCACATCGTCGTACCCGGCGAGGACCCGAACGGCGCGCCCAATCCGAGATTCGCGCGCAGCGCGCTGCCGGCGTTGGTCTCGGTCATGCGCGCGTACGGGTCGCGTGGCGAGTTGCGACGCCTGATCGCACGTCTGGTCGGCGGCGCTCAGGTGCTGCCGATGATTGACCGAAACGCATTCGCTCCCGTGGGTGACGCCAACTCGCTGGCGCTGCGCGAGGCGCTCGCTGACGCTGGCGTGACGATCCATGCCCAGGACCTGGGCGGCGGCTCTGGCCGCAGCGTGTGGTTCGACCCGCGCGACGGCGGCCAGGTTCGCGTCCGCGCTATCGGCAGCGACGATCGCTATCTCTAAAGGTCACGGAGGACAAAACCATGGCAAAAGTTCTGGTGGTTGACGACGCGGCCTTCATGCGCGTCCGCGCGGCCAAGGTGCTGCGGGACGCCGGCCACGAGGTTCTCGAGGCTGAAAACGGCCAGGAGGCGGTGAACAAGTACGCCGAGTCGCGGCCCGACGTGGTGCTGATGGACATCACCATGCCGGATATGGACGGCCTGGCAGCGCTCAGGGAGATCAGGAAGCTCGATCCCTCGGCGCGGGTAGCCATGGTCACGGCTATGGGCCAGCAGGCCATCGTGATGGAGGCCCTCAAGGCAGGGGCCAAGGATTTCGTGCTGAAGCCGTTTCAGCCCGAACGCGTGCTGGCGTCTCTGCGCAAGCTGCTGGCGGCCTGACGGGCGGACGGAGAGAACCCCGAATGGCTGTGCGTGTGCTGGTGGTGGACGACTCGGCGTTCATGCGCCGTGTCATCGCCGACGCGATCGCGTCTCAGCCGGACATGGAGGTTGCCGGCGTCGCGCACAACGGCCTCGATGCCCTGCTCAAAGTCGAGCAGCTGCAGCCCGACGTGGTCACGCTGGATGTGGAGATGCCCGACATGGATGGGCTGACCGCGCTGCGACACCTGATGGCGCGCTATCCGCGGCCGGTGGTGATGCTCTCCAGCCAGACCCAACACGGAGCGATCACCACTTTGCGCGCACTGAGCATCGGCGCCGTCGATTTCGTCGCCAAGCCTTCGGGCGCGATCTCGCTCGACTTCAGCCGCGTTCGTGAAGAGCTCCTGCAGAAAATTCGCGCCGCCGCCCTCGCCCGAGTACGTGCCCAGGTGGCGTCCACGCGCCGCACGCCCGAGGCCACACGAGTCCCGCGCGCCAAGTATCCGGGAGCATTCGAGCACCTGGTCGTCATCGGCTGTTCGACTGGTGGTCCTCGGGCCCTGGCCGCGCTCGTGCCCGAGCTACCGGCAGAGGCGCCGACCGCCTATCTGATCGTCCAGCACATGCCGGCCGGCTTCACCAGGTCGCTCGCCGAGCGCCTCGACGCCTCCGGCCCGATCGCCGTACGCGAGGCCGTCGCTGGTGACCGCCTGGAGGGTGGCACAGCCCTGGTTGCCCCAGGCGACTACCACTTGCGTCTGAGCCCATCTGGCGCGGTCGAGCTCGACCAGGCCGCGCGCGTCCACGGCGTCCGACCTTCGGTGGACGTCGCCCTGGAGTCAGTATCCGAACGCTTCGGCTCGAAGACCGTCGCCGTCATCCTGACCGGCATGGGCCAGGACGGCGCGGCGGGTGCGGCCGTGGTCCGCCAGGCTGGCGGACACGTCCTGGCTGAGGACGAGTCAACCTGCGTCGTCTGGGGCATGCCGCGCGCGGTCGTCGAGCGTGGTCTCGCGCATCGCGTAGCGCCGCTGGACGGTATTGCCGAGGCGATCGCTTCGATCGTTTCAGCTCGAACGGTATCGGTGCGCTGATGGTCGAAACTGCAGTCGAGCCCGGCGTACCGCACGAATTCGAGCTATTTCGCCGCCGCGCGTATCAGCTCACCGGACTCGATCTGGCTTGCTACAAGGCGCCGCAGATGCACCGCCGCTTGAGCGTTCTGCTCACTCGCCTGCGCGTCGCCAGCTTCACCGAGTACACGCGCATGCTCGAGACCGACGCGGCGCGCCGCCAGGAGTTCCGCGACTACGTCACGATCAACGTGTCGGAGTTCTTCCGCGACGCCGCCCGATTCGGTGAACTGGAGCGGCGCATCTTGCCCGAGCTACTCCAACGCGGCGCATCGTTGCGCGTGTGGAGTGCGGGCTGCTCGAACGGCGCCGAGCCGTATTCGCTGTCCATCCTGCTGCAGGAGCTGGGTCCTGAGCGCGCCCACTCGATCCTGGCTACCGATGTCGACCAGACTATCCTCGATCACGCCCGATCGGGCACGGGCTACCAGGCCGCGGACCTGCGCAACGTCGGCGCCGACCGTACCCGCCGCTGGTTCGTCGGCACGCCCGACGGAAAGGTCAGCGTGGCGCCCGTGGCGCGGGTAGGCATCCGCTTTGCGAAACACGACCTGCTTCGCGATGCGTATCCGGTGGGTCCGTTCGATCTGATCGCTTGCCGCAACGTGGTCATCTACTTCACCGAGGACGCCAAGGAACGGATTTACGACGGCTTTGTCGGCGCGCTTCGCCCCGGCGGCGTGCTGTTCCTCGGCGGGTCCGAGGCCATCATGCGACCGCAAAACGTCGGGCTCGCGGTGATGGGCCCCGGCTTCTACCGCAAGGTTGGGGAGGGCCGCTGATGCTGAGTGTCGTTCCGAGGGCGCCATTGCCCGAATCGCCCGAGCAGATTGTCAGCAGCGCGCCCGAGCTCGAGGCCTTGCCAGTGGTTGCGCAGCGTGTCATGGCCATGGTGCGCGACGAGCGCACCACGGTGGACCAGATCGCCGCGTTGCTGGGCACGGACCAGGCGCTGACCGCGGCGGTCTTGCGCTACGCCAACAGCGGCACCGCCATGCCCAACCGCCGTGTCGCCAGCTTGCGCCAGGCCGTGGCCCGCATGGGCCAACGCGCGCTCAGCGAGGTGCTGGTCCGCGCTTGCGCAGGTCCCCTGCTGGATCGCGGCCTCCCACCGTACGCGCTGCCGCGGCGTGTGGCCTGGCGGCATGCGGCCACCGCGTCCGTGGCCTCGCGAGACCTGGCACGCCTGGTCGATGCACCCGGCCGTGAAGAAGCCAGTGTCGCCGGGCTCCTGCACGACGTGGGCAAGATGGTGCTGACGTCGGTCGTGCCCGAAGCGGCGGCCGAGGCGGTGTCAGTGGCCCGCAGCCGACGGATGCCGGTGTGGCAGGCCGAGGTACAGGTGATGGGCTTTCACCACGGGCAAGTCGGCGGCGCGCTACTGCGTTCGTGGGGTCTGCCTGAGGTCGTGGTGGACGCGGTGGCGTTCCATCACGAGCCAGCCCAGACAGCCAATCAGCTGGCGATGGTGGTGCATCTGGCTGACGCGGCGGCGCACACCGTCGGTGCTGTCGGGTCGGGTGGCGCGTGTCTTCAGCCAGACTGGGATCCGGCCGAGGCGCATTCCCTCGGCGCAAGTCCCGAACAGGTCGCGCAGTTCCTCGAAACGCTGCAGTGTGTCGAGGAGGGCGCGGCGCTGTGAAGGTCGAGTTCGTGAATCCGTTCATCGAGGCGGCCTGCGAGGTGCTCGAATCTGAGCTGGGTGGCGAAGCGCAGCGCGGCGAGGTGAGACTCCAGAAGTCCGCCATTACGACTGACGAGGTGACGGCGCTGGTTGGGGTGACTGGCACGGTCATCGGCCTGGTGCTGTACTCGATGAGCCTGGCGACGGCTGTGGCGCTCGCCTCACGCATGATGGGTCAGGAGTTTCAGGAGCTCGACGCCCTGGCGCAGAGCGGCATCGGCGAGCTGGGCAACGTCATCACTGGCCGCGCGGGCGTGCTGTTGTCGGAAGCCGGCTACCCATCGAACATCACGCCGCCCGCGCTGGTCGTCGGCCGCGGCACCATGGTCACCACCCTGGACCTGAATCGGCTGGTGTTCACCCTCCAGACCGAAGTCGGCGACCTCGAAGTCCAACTCGTGCTGCGCGCAGCGTAGGAAATGCTCCCTCTCCCTCTGGGAGAGGGCTGGGGTGAGGGGTGCGTATCGGCGCCGACCAACGGTACCCCCCGCCCGGGACTTCCGGTCACGCCGTGTACGACCCTCGACCCGTGGGCCGGCCATCCCCAAGCAGGCAGAATCGGCCGAACCTCCCAAGGACTGGAACTTCGTTGATCTACGTGACGCGCCTGGACGGCTCGCAACTGGTCGTGAACGCCGATCTCATTGAGACGGTCGAGCACACCGCGGACACCGTCATCACCCTGCTCGACGGCAAGAAGCTGGTCGTCAAGACGCCTGTACAGGACGTTGTCGACGCCGTCATGGTCTACCGCCAGGCGATCGCTCGCGGTCCGCTACGGACCAGCGCGGAGAGCTGACGAATGGATAAAGGTACGGGCATCGGCCTCGGCCTCGCGCTGGTCGCGATTTTCGGCGCGGCGGTCGTCGAGGCAGGCAGCGTCGGCATCCTGTTCGCGCTGCTCAACCTGCCGTCGGCCATGATCGTGTTCGGCGGCACCATCGGCACGCTTATCGTCGCGTTCCCGTTGGACCGCATCACGAAGCTGGGCAAGGTGCTTGGCGTAGCGTTTCATCAGGAGGAGACCTCCGAGCGCGACCTGGTCAACCTGTTCGTGCGGCTGGCCGAGCGCGCCCGCCGCGAAGGCTTGCTCGCGCTGGAAGGCGAAGCCGGCGAGATCCACGACCAATCGATTCGGAAGGGCGTGCTGCTGGTCGTCGACGGCACCGATCCCGAGCTGGTGCGCGAGATCATGGAATCCGATGTCGCCGCCATGTCCGAGCGGCACGAGGGCAAATACGCGATGTTCGAGGCGGCGGGTGGCTTCGCACCGACGATGGGCATCATCGGCACCGTCATGGGCCTGGTGAACGTGCTCAGCCACCTGGACAAGCCCGATGAGTTGGGCAAGAGCATCGCCACCGCGTTTATCGCGACGCTGTACGGCGTCCTCACCGCCAACGTGTTCTGGCTTCCCGTCGGCCAGCGGCTGAAGCAGCGCAACAAGGAGGAGGTCGCCCGCCGCACTCTGGCTGTCGAGGGCGTCCTGGCTGTCCAGGCTGGTGACAACCCACGCGTGGTGCGCGAGAAGCTCGAGGCCTTCCTGCCCCTGGCGCTGCGCGGCGAGGAGCAGGCCCCCGAAGAAGCCGCGGGTGGCGCCGCCACACCCCAGGCGGCCGCGGCGTAACCGTGAGCAAGGGACGCAGGCACAAGGGCCACGAAGGCGGTCATGAGAACGCCGAACGTTGGCTGCTGACCTACGCCGACCTGATCACGCTGCTGATGGTGTTCTTCGTGGTGCTGTACTCGATGTCCTCGGCCGATTCGACCAAGTGGAAGCAGATCAGCGCCGCCCTGCAACAAGCCTTCAACGTCGATGTGCTGCAGGGCCAGTCGGCGACCTCCATCGATAGCTCCGCCGCCGCGCCTGCCCCGCCGATCGACAATCTGATCAACGACTCCGAGGTGCCGCAGGTCACGCGGCTGCAGAACAAGATCCAGGCGGTGCTCGACGGCGCCAGCCAGGCGCCCGATGTGACTGTCGGCGTCGATCGTGAAGGCGTCGTCATTAGACTGTCGGGCTCGTACCTGTTCGACTCGGGTCGGGCGGAGCTGAAGCCGAACTCGCTGGCGGTGCTCGACGCGGTCGCCGCCGAGATTCGGCCGCTGGCCAACGACGTCCGCGTCGACGGTCACACCGATTCGACGCCGATCGACTCACCCCGCTATCCGACCAACTGGGAGCTATCGACGGCCCGTGCGCTGGCCGTGACCCGCTACTTCAACGAGAGCGACGGCATTCGAGCCGACCGGCTGATGGCAGCCGGGTTCGGCGAGTTCAGGCCACTGGTGCCCAACGATACCCGCGAGCATCGCGCCCAGAATCGGCGCGTCGAGATCCACCTGCTGTCGTCGGTTCGGTCCGAGGCGGCACCCATTCCAGCCACCCCCCAACCTCAGGCAACTTCGGAGCAAATTCAACCATGATCAAGATCGTCGGCATCATCGTAGTGGCTGTGGTCGTCGGGGCCGGGGTGGCCGGGGCCATCCTGATGGGCATCATCCCGGTGCCCTTTGGACCGATGGCCGAAGCGCGCGCAGCGGCCGAAAAGGCCAAACCACCCGTCACCGTCATGTATCCGACCAAGGAGCGCGTGGTGAACCTGACCGACAAGTCAGGCTCCAAGTACCTGAAGGTGGCGCTCACGCTCGAGTTCATCGATAGCAAGCTCAAGGACCCGCCCAAGGGCGCCGCGGTCACGGCCCAGCAGACCGACTTCGCCGCCGAAATGAGCCCCTACAGCGCCGTCATCGATGACGCGCTGGTCACCACCCTCTCGAGCAAAGCCTCGGCAGATCTCCTGAAGCCCGACGGCAAAGACCAGCTCAAGAACGACCTGATGAACAACGTCAACCACGCGCTGCGTGACGAAGAGAAAGTCGTAAACGTCTACTTTACGAGCTTCATTATTCAGTAGGCGCGTCACACGGCGAAGCCACACTCGAGCGAATCAGGGCAGCGCAGTCGCAGGGCTGGGTTGGGGTAGGGCGCGGCCGGCAGCGGCGCGTCCCAGATCTGGTCGCCTTCGACTGGCACGTAGACCTGAATACCCGAGGCCGTAGTGAAGGTGGTGAGCGGCTCTCGCGGCGTGTCCGGTAGATCAGCGAACTGCCCCGAGACGACCTGGGCCGGCAACTGCACCAGCGCGATCAGATAGCTCGCGTTGGGCATCTCGGCACCCGCGCAGAAGGCCACGAGCAGCAGCACGCGCGCGATGCGGTGGATCGAGGGGAGCCACAACGCCACGGGCACGGCCGCCGCCAGCCACAGGAGCGAGCCCGCGTACCGCGGATCGGGAGCTGTGACAAATCACGCCACCACGGCCACCATACCGGCAGGAGAAACAGCCATCTGCGGCCAAGGCTCCGCGCCGCCGTTGGGGTGAACACCAGCATTGGCCAGCGGGTTCACCCCGGCGATGAGCACCGAGGCGATGAGGTCGCGCCACGACACCGCCAGCCACGGCCCGCCAGCAGCGTTGCCGCGGCTCCCGATACGAACAGGGGCATGGCTTCTCGCCAATGTGCCGGCACTCGGCGTACCACTCTGCCTTGTACCCGTTCGATTCCAGGCGATTACTCAGCACCCCTCCAGGCGGGGGGTAAGGGCGCTCTATGGGCGGCCGATACTAGAGCATCTCAATATCGCTTCTGGAAAGGATTCCGGGATGCTGTGGAATGGATTCCGCCGCTCATCTGGCCGCGGTCCGCTCAATCTAGCCGCGTTGAACGTAATTTGTGATCGTTGGGGTGTCGAGGACCTCCAGCTCGTGGGCCGTTCGGGC
Organism: Chloroflexota bacterium; assembly: GCA_005883405.1. Lineage (GTDB taxonomy): Bacteria > Chloroflexota > UBA6077 > UBA6077 > CF-72 > CF-72. The sequence goes on from VBGG01000248.1 coordinate 18,015, forward strand.
CCGAGCGAGCCGATGGAGCTCCTCGTCAGGTTTGCCAAGTCGGCGCCAACCGCTGTTCGAGCCTGGCGCGCCCTGCGTGATGAGCTGGCTGCCTTGTGCGGGCGGCCCGTCGAGCTCATGATGGCCTAGCCTAGAACACTAGCCTAGAACACTAGCCTAGAACACTAGCCTAGAACACTAGAGTGGATTTGGAAGTTGCGCGCCGAGACGGGCACTTCTAAATCTCCCTCCTGGCAAGCCCAGTACTAGCGACTGGCGCAATCGGTCCCGCCGACTCTCCATCGAATAGCTGCGCTGTCGATATGGTGGCCTCACAGGTAAGAGCTGGATGAGCAAGACCCTCTCGCAGTGGGAGATCGATGCGCTGCTGAACTCGATCGGCACCGAGGACGGTGGCTTGGCGGCCACGAGCAGCCAGGCGCCAGGCTCGACCGACCGTTCGATCAAGCTCTACGACTTCCGCCGCCCCGACAAGTTCTCAAAAGAGCACATCCGAGCAATCCAGAACATTCACGAGACGTTCGCCCGAGTCACGGCATCCTCGCTGAGCAGCTACTTGCGGTCGACTACGAGCGTTTCTTTGTCGTCGATCGAGCAGGTCGTCTACGACGAGTACATCCACCAGTTGTCCAACCCCACGCTAGTGAACCTGGTCGAGCTGCAGCCGCTGGCCGGCCGCATCGTACTCGAGATGAACATGAAGCTCGGCCTGGCGATGCTCGATCGCATGATGGGCGGCGCAGGTCAGGTTAGCGTGCGCGGCAACGAGGTGACCGACATCGAGCTGGCGCTGCTGCGCAGCCTCGGCGGCACGATCAGCGCTGGTCTGCGCGAGGGGTGGTCCGCCGTGGCGGACCTCCAGCCGGTGCTGGTCGAAACCGTTCTGGACGCCGATCTGGTCCAGGCCGCGCTGCCTGGCGACATCGCCGCGCTGCTGCTGTTCGAGATCCACACGCTGGAAATGAGCGGCACGATCTCCATCTGCATCCCCCACCCGGTCATCGAACCATTGATGGACCGCCTGAACACGCAAGTCTGGTTCTCGTCGAGCTCGCGGAAGCATGGCTCCGAGGATGACCGCCTCAAACTGGCCGACGGGATCCGCGGTGTTCGGCTGCCGATCGGCGTCGAGCTGGGCTCGACCATGATAACGGTCGGCGAGCTGCTCGACGTCCGCAAAGGCGACGTGATTCGCCTCGACCGCGGCGCCGAAGCCGAGCTGCCGATCCTGGCAGGCAAGCGCGCCCGGTTCCTGGGGCGACCCGGCACCCTCGGCGGCAACCGTGCCGTCCAGGTCACGGGCGTGCCCGCGTCGCTGCTCGACCTCCTCGACGACGTTGCCTGACCTTATCCATCGCTGATCGACGCCCACCAAGCACGCAAGGACCCACCCATGCCAGCCAAGACCAACGACCAGAACCTGTTCGGTGAGAGTGACCTCAACCAGGAGCTCATCGACCAGATGCTCAACGAAGGCAAAGCCGACCCGGCGGCCGATCCGTGGGCTGACGATACGCTTCAGGCCGAGATTCAGGCTGCAAGGACGGCTGCCGGGGTGATGTCCAACGGCGCTACGCACACAGCCACCGCTGAACGGGCTCCCTCGGCCACGACCAACGCGCCCGCGCCGACGGCCGTACACCCCGTCCAGTTCATGCCGCTCACGCCTGAAGTACCTGCTCTGGATCAGGCGCACGGGATCGAGCTGCTGATGGATGTGGCGCTCGAGGTCAGCGTTGAGCTTGGGCGATCGCACATGTCGATCGGCGAGATCCTGGCGTTGCGCACCGGCAGCGTGATCGAGCTGGACAAGCTGGCGGGTGAGCCCGTCGACGTATCGGTGAACGGGACGCTGATCGCGCGTGGCGAGGTGGTCGTCGTCGACGAGAAGTTCGGCGTCCGCATCACCGAGGTGGTCAGCAAGGCGCGAAGGTTGGCGACCGTTGGCTGAGCAGCCCGTACGAAAACGAGCGGTGGCGGCATCGCGCAGCGTGTCGGCTGAGCCAGCTGGCAAGAAAGGCTTCCGCGTTCCGCGACCAGCGCCCATCAAAGCCCCCATTTCGAGCGCCGTCCTGGACGACGACGCGCCAAGCAGCAACTACGCCCTGCGCTTGACCGAAGCGCTGGAAGCCATCTCCGTCCTGTCACGCCACCCTCACCCCAGCCCTCTCCCAGAGGGAGAGGGAGCTTCTTTTCTTCGCTCGAGAAGCTGCCGCCGATCCGCCTGCCGATTGGTCCGCCGATTCCCTGGCGGCTGGGTCTGCCGGCACTCCTGGCTATGGTGGTGTTGATGGGCGTGATGAGCCGCTCGTCGGCCCACGCCGATTCGCCTGGTGTGCAGCTGCCTGCGCAACAGACGTACCCGGTCCAGCAGGAGGCGCCGCTGTTCACCAACGCGCTGCAGGCGCAGGCGTCCAACGACGAACAGACGACAGCTACGAACACGCTGCAGACGCAAACGCCACCGCAAGCGCCTGCCGCGGCTCCACTGGGCACTCAGGATCCAGGCGGGCTCGGCTTCGATGTCTTCAACATCGGCATCAAGCTGGCCGCCGTGCTGGGTCTGGCGTACGGCAGCCTCATGCTGCTGAAGCGCGCCGGCATCGGCGGCGGGTCGGCGGGCCGGAGCGGCGGCACGAACCAGGGCATGCGCGTCGTGTCTTCGCTGGTGCTGGCGCCCAATCGGACGGTTCACGTGATCAAGGTCGCTGGAGGCCGAACCCTGCTGATCGGCGCCACGCCGAACGCGGTGAACCTGCTCGCCGATCTTGGCGACCTGGCCGACGAAGACACCCCCGAAGCCGCATCCTTCTTCGACGTTCTCAAAGGCAAGCTCAACTAAACCCGCCGAGCCTGCGCACCTGTGGCCCGCCTGGTGTTGAGGCGGGCTTTTCGCATGTCCGGGCCGCACTTTGCAGCCACGACGCATCGCGGTACTTCCGGCTACGAAACCCGGGCGCGGAAGGTCTACGGAAACCACGCCCCCCTGCCGCAGACTGCGGCACGATGACGAGCATCACCGCCCCTGGCGTGCAAGTTCAGCTCGGTGGCGCCGGCTCAGACAACCAGACGGCTCTGCAGTTCTTTCTCCTGCTGACCGTCCTCAGTCTGGTGCCGTCCATCCTGATGATGGTCACCAGCTTCGTCCGCATCACCATCGTGCTGAGCTTCGTCCGCAACGCCATCGGCGCCCAGCAGATGCCGCCCAATCAGGTCCTCGTCGGCCTGGCGCTGTTCCTGTCGCTGTTCGTCATGGCCCCGACCTGGCAGCGCATCAATACCGACGCGCTCCAGCCTTACCTCACCAACCAGCTGCCGGCCGACAAGGCCTTCGAAGTCGGAACCCAGCCTCTGCGCGAGTTCATGTTCAAGCAGGTCCGCGAGCGCGACCTGGCGCTGTTCATCCAGATCGGTAACCTGCCGCAGCCCAGTACCCAGGCTGACGTGCCGACCTACGCACTGGTGCCCGCCTTCATGATCAGCGAGCTCAAGACGGCCTTCCAGATGGGCTTCCTGATCATGGTGCCCTTCCTCGTCATCGACATCGTCGTCTCGAGCGTGCTCATGTCAATGGGCATGATGATGCTCCCGCCAGCCACCATCTCCCTGCCGTTCAAGCTGCTCCTGTTCGTCATGGCCGACGGCTGGCACCTGATCGTCCATTCGCTGATCACGAGCTTTTCCTGAGTTGAGGCCCGCATGACCGAGCAGTACGCCATCGGCGTCGCCCAGAACGCCTTCATCATCGCCCTGCAGATCGGCGGCCCACTCCTGGCTGCCAGCCTGATCGTCGGCATGCTGGTAAGCGTGTTCCAGGCCGTGACGCAGATCAACGAGCAAACGCTGTCGTTCGTGCCGAAGATCCTGGTGGTCGCCGGCGCGCTCGCCTTCCTCGGCCCCTGGATGGCCACAACGCTGGTCAGCTACATGGTCGGCACCTTCAACGCGCTCCCCCAGCTCGCTCGCTGAACGTGCCCTACACCCTGACGCTGCCGATCGGCGCCGTCGAGGCGTTCGTGCTCATCGCCACGCGGGTGCTTGCCGTCCTGGCCACCAGCCCCGTGCTGGGAATGAAGAACGTGCCGGTCCAGGCCAAGCTCGGCCTGGGGCTGTTCACGGCGCTGATCCTGGTACCGGTCATCACGAAAGACGGCTTGCCCGCCGGAGTGGATGTCAGCTGGACCGCCCTGGCCGGGGAGGCACTGGTCGGCGCGCTGTCAGGCTTCGCCGCGACGCTCGCCTACACCGCGGTCTCGTTCGGCGCCAGCCTGATCGACATTCAGGCAGGCTTCTCGATGGGCGCGTTGTACGACGCAACCCTTGGCGCGCAGGGCGCCGTCCTCGAGCGCTTCTACAGCGCCATCGCCGCCCTGCTGTTCTTCCAGACCGACGCGCACCACCTGGTCATCCAGGCGTTGGTGCAGCTCTTCACCGTCGTACCCCTTGGCACGTTCAGCTTGACGAAGATCAATCCCGAGCTCCTGGCGCAGATCGCCGCGAGCTCATTCGTGGTCGCGCTCGAGCTGGTGTTTCCGCTGATGGTGGCGCTGCTCTTGGCTGACATCGCCCTCGGCGTGCTGTCCCGAGTGGCGCCGCAATTCGGCATCTTTCAGATTGGCCTGCAGGTGAAGGTCGCGCTGGCGCTGGGCGCACTGGCGTTGACCATGCCGTTGCTGCTGCCACGCTTGCACGCGCTGTTCGGCGGCATGATCGGCGTCTCGGTAGCGGTGCTGAAGTGAGCGGCGAGCGTACCGAAGCCGCAACGCCTCGGCGGCTCGAACAGCTGCGTGACGAGGGTCGTGCCGCACGCAGCCCCGAGCTCGGCTCAGCCATCGGCTTGCTGGCCGGCTGCGTCATCCTCCAGACCACGGCTGGCAACGCCGCGACGCGGCTTCAAGGACTGCTGACCGGCACGTTCACTGACCTGAGCGCAAGCGGCCGCGCGCAGGACATCGACGTGCTGTGGGCGCAGCAAGCGCTCGGCAGGGCAGGCGAGGCGTGGCTGCTGAGTATCGCTCCGTTGCTGCTCGTGCTGCCCGTGCTGGGTATCGGCATCGGCTTCGCCCAGGGCACGATTTTCAGCTTCAAGGCGATGCTCCACTTCGACAACCTGAATCCACTGAACGGGTTCAAGCGGCTCCTGTCGCTTCAGTCGCTGGTCGGCCTCGGCCGCTCGTTGGCCAAAGTGACGCTGGTCGGGCTGCTGACCTGGCGCGCGCTGCAGGACACCGCTTCCCAGCTACCGACCATCGACGGCAGCACCGATCCGCGGGCGATGGCGACCTTTCTCGCACAGGCGATGCTCAACGTTGGCCTGCCGGCGGCCGAGGTGCTGCTGGTGCTGGCGGTGGCCGACTACGCCTACCAGCGCTGGATGTTTCAACGCAGTGCGCGGATGACAAAGCAGGAAGTGAAAGAGGAGCACAAGCAGCAGGAAGGCGATCCGATGCTCAAGGGCCAGATCCGCGCCAAGCAGCGGAAGATGGCGCAGGCACGTCGCCAGATGCAGGAAGTCCCGTCGGCCACGGTGGTCGTGACCAACCCGACGCACATCGCCGTCGCACTTCGCTACGACCGCGGCATGCCGTCGCCGAAGGTGGTGGCCATGGGCGCGGACCTGCTCGCGGAACGCATCAAGAAGCTCGCCCGCGAGGCCGGCGTCCCGCTGGTCGAAAACGTCCCGCTAGCCCGTGGTCTGTTCAAGTCGGTCGAAGTCGGCGACGAGATCCCCATCGAGCTCTACCAGGCCGTCGCCGAGGTCCTCGCCTACGTCTACAACCTGAAGAACAAG
>VBGG01000248.1:23948-32754 GCA_005883405.1 Chloroflexota bacterium
GCACCACGGCCGATGCACGCGTCGTCCATGACCACCGAGCCTTCGACGAGCGCGCCGGCTTCAACGCGGACGCCGGGTGACAGCACCGAACGGCGCACCGTGCCACCTGCCACGATCACCCCAGCGCTGACCAGCGAGTCGAGCGCCTGTCCAGGCTGACGCTCGTCGACGACGAACTTGGCTGGCGGCAGCGCCCGATGCCACGTGAAGATCGGCCAGTCGGCGTTGTACAGGTTGAACACCGGCATCGGTGCAATGAGGTCCATGTGCGAGTCGTAGTACGAGTCGATCTCGCCAACGTCGCGCCAGTAGCCGCGGTCGGCCTCGACCGAACCTGGCACCGAATTGGTGGTGAAGTCGTACCAGGCCGCCTCGCCATGCTCGACCAGCATCGGCACGAGGCTGCCGCCCAGGTCGTGCCGGCTGCCGTCGTCCTCCGCGTCGGTGGTCACCGCATCGATGAGCGTGCGGGCGGTGAAGATGTAGTTGCCCATCGACGCCAGGACCTGGTCCGGCGCATCCGGCAGTCCGACGGTTTCCCGCGGCTTCTCGCGGAAGGCGCGGATGCGGTGATCGTCGCCGGTTTCGATGATGCCAAATGAGCTCGCCTCGACCAGCGGCACCCGGACGCCGGCGACCGTCAGACCCGCGCCGCTGGCGATGTGCGCCGCGAGCATCTGGCGCGGGTCCATGCGATACACGTGGTCGGCGCCGAACACCAGGATGTAATCGGGTCGCTCGTCGTACACCAGGTTCAGGTTCTGGAAGATCGCATCCGCCGAGCCAGTGAACCAGCGTGGACCGCGCCGCATCTGCGCCGGCACGGTGGCGATGTAGTTGTTCAGCATCGCGCTCAGGTGCCATGTCTGCGCGATGTGCCGATCCAGGCTGTGGCTCTTGTATTGCGTCAGGACGACCACCTTGAAGTAGCCGGCATTGACCAGGTTGGACAGCACGAAGTCGATCAGGCGGTATGCGCCACCGAATGGCACGGCAGGTTTGGCGCGGTCAGCCGTCAGCGGGAGCAGCCGCTTGCCCTCGCCCCCGGCCAGGACCATGGCGAGCACGCGCATATGACACAAGTAAACACCAGAACCCCAGTGACAGATAGTCGCCTGTCACTGGGGTCCCGGCGGCTTACGAAAGAGATCCGGCCACGCGCACCAGCATGCTCGACTGGTCAGCAGTCAAGCCCTTGCCGACCCGCGTCGTCAGCCAGGCGTCGTAAGCCTTGACGAACAGGGCCTTCTGCGTCGCCGTGAGGCTGGCGCCGACCTGGTTCAGCACGTTGCAGCCCTGGGTCGGCGTACCGGGTGGCAGCAGCACCGCTACCGTAAGACGGCACAGGCTGGCAAGGCCGACGGTCACCGTGAATGAGGTCGATCCGTGGCCGACATTGCCGGCCCTGTCGGTGGCGGAAGCCGTCAGCGTGTTGCTGCCGACCTGGTACGTGCCGGCGAACTGGTTGACGTTCTGGCACGTGGTGCTGGCCAGTCCGGATTCCGCGTCGCTGGCGGCGCAGTTGATGTTGACCAGCTGATCGACGGAGTACGTACCCAGGTTGCCGCTGAATGTGACCGTGGGCGGAATGTTGTCGATGTTCAGCGTCAGCTGGTTGGCCGTCGCGTCCTCGACGTTGCCAGCGCGATCCACGATCCAGAAGCTGATCGTGTGGCTGCCGCCGGTCGCGTGCACGAACGGTGCGCTGTACTCCTGAGCCGCTCCGCCGTCGACGCTGTAGAAGGTCGCGTGCACGCCTGACAGCCCGTCCACCGCGCTGAGCGTGACCGTGACCGGTCCGCCGTACCAGCCGCTGGCGAGTGCGGCTGGAACGCTGACGGTTGTGCTCGGTGGCGTGCGATCGATCTTGATGCCGCCCACCGTGGTAGTGGTCAGGTTGCCAGCCAGATCGCTCACCGACGCGGCCGCTGACAGGTCAGCACCCTCGCCGGTGATGGTGCTACTGGATGGGCAGGCTCCATTCAGCCCCGACAGCGCGTCGGAGCACGTCCAGCCAACCGTGACGTCACTCCGGTACCAACCCTCGAGACCTGCAGCGGTCGTTGGCGCGCCATTCAGCGTGGGTGGCGTTCGATCGATATTGATGCCAGTCACGCTGGCCGTCCCAGAGTTGTCCGCGGCATCGACAGCGGTTCCACTGACGCTCTGATTGGCTCCGTCGCTGGTGAGGATCGCGTCGACCGAGCAGCTGGCGACACCCGACAGTGCGTCAGCACACGTGAAGTGGACGTTGACGGGCGCGTTGTACCAGCCGAACGCGTTGGGGGCGCTGGCCGCCACTGCGCTGATGCTTGGGGGCGTCTCGTCGATGCTGACGCTGGCCGGGTCAGCGGCGGTGTTGCCGGCGACGTCGACGGCGGTGCCTGGCACTGCCTGCGCCTGGCCCTCGGTCGTGACCGTCTGCGGGGGTGTACACGAGACGATGCCGGAGAGGAGGTCCTTGCAGTCGAACGTTATGGTGGTGCTGCCGTTGTTCCAGCCCCTGGCGTTCGGCTCCGGCAGGTAGTCGTGGGTGATCGTCGGCGGGGTCAGGTCGATCTTCACCGCCACGTTGCGGGCGCTCTCGACGTTACCGGCGAAGTCCTCGCTCCAGAACGCAAGGCTGTGTACGCCTTCAGTGCTGATGGTCAGGCTGGAGCCGCTCTGCGCGGCAGCGCCGTCCAGGCTGTACCAGGTCGCCTTCACGCCTGACAGGTTGTCGGTGGCGCTGAAGCTGACGGTCACGCTCTGGTTGGTCCAACCGGCAGGCGCCGTGACGGTGGTTTTGGGCGACGTGCTATCGATGTTCACGCCCGGACTCGTCGCGTTCGTCTGGTTGCCCGCCCGGTCCTTGACGATTGCAGGCGCGGTCAGCCCCTGGCCATTGCCGTTGATCGTGGCTGGAGATGGGCAGGTGCCGTCAATGCCGGAAAGACCATCCGCGCAGGTCCAGTTGATCGTGACCGGCGTGTTGTACCAGCCGGCCGCATTCGGCGCGCTCGCCGGCGCCCCAGAGAGCGTGGGGGGAGTTGTGTCGATGTTGATCGAGCCCACGGTCGTGCTGCTCTGGTTGTCGGCGTTATCGACCGCGACGCCGGTGACCGACTGATTCGCGCCATCGCCGCTCAGCGTGCTGGCCGAGGGGCAGCTCTTGATGCCTGAGGGACCCTGGTCGCCGCAGGAGAAGCTGACGGTGACGGCGGTGTTGTTCCAGCCATTACTGTTCGGGCCGGGGCTGCGACTCGCGGAGATCGTCGGCGGCTGCGTATCGAGCTCCACCGTTGCCGAGCCTTTCGCGGAGTTGCCGAGCACGTCGGTGGCCTGCGCAGTCAGAGTCGTCGTCCCGTTGTTGGAGACGCTGCTGGTGGACGGCGTGAGACTGGCGACGCCCACGCCAGCATCGCTGGCGCTCCAGCTGATCGAGACCGGAGCCGTCTTGTTCCAACCCGCGGCATTCGGCACCGGATTGACAGCTCCGCTGACCAGCGGGCCCGTGTTGTCAGCGATATACGAGACGCTGGCGGCAAGTGGTCCCGCACTACTGCAGGACGTATCGGCGTAAGAGGTCGCGATGATCGTGCGCACACCATCGCCATCGGTGGCTTTGAGGTTGTTGAAGGTCCACGTGGTCTTGCCCACCGAGGCGGCGTTCGTGTTCAGCTGCCCCGTCTGGTCGCCGCTCAGTTTGACGCAGAAGGTGTCGCTGGTCGTATTGACCACGAGCGTGAGCGGGGCGCCTTTCTTCGCGTACAGGCTTCCGCTAGCCACCTGGGTTCCGGAGCCGCCCGTCAGGGTGGCGGTTGTGGCCGATGCAGCCTCAGTCGGCAGGGCAGCGGGTGGCACGATCTGCCACACCAGCCCCAGCAGAATGGCGGCGCGCGCCCACTGAGTCCCCCGCACGGCAGCAGGTATTCGGACAAGTTTTCGCAACGCGGTCTCCCTCCAGTGTTTCCGGCTGCGCAAACGCGGAAGCCGAGAACAGCGCGTTCGCTGGACAGAACATGACCAGGACGCGCAAGCCTACTGAGGCGTGAGAGCCCGCCAATAAGGGGAACTACGTAAACCGCGTCCTCAAACGGTAGCGATTTATACGGGGAACTCGCCGCATGCGGCGCGAAATGAGCGGACAAATGCCAGTATCAGCCGTCAGCCGTCCAGCGATCGGGCGTCAGTTATGGCGGCGAATGTGCGGACAAATGAACCGACTAATGCAACGCGGAACCGCCGCGAGGCGCTGATAGCTGGTAGCTGATAGCTGACAGCTGTCTACGGCGTCTTTGTGATCGACACCGCCCGATCGACGATCGCCTGCGCTTCGCGGATCAGCCGCTCCAGGTGCTCCGTGCCGAGGAAGCTCTCGGCGTAAATCTTGTAGGTCGCTTCGGTGCCCGAGGGGCGGGCCGCGAACCAACCGTTGGCGACGACGACTTTGATCCCGCCGATGGGCGCGCCGTTGCCGGGCGCCGTCGTGAGCACGCGAAGGATCGGCTCGCCGGCCAGCTCCGACGACGGCACGTCCGAGGGCGTCAGCTGCTGGAGCCGACGCTTTTGTTCAGCTGTCGCCGGCGCATCGACGCGCCGGTACACGGGGTCGCCCAGGCGGGCTGTCAGCTCACGATACAGAGCAGCCGGGTCGCGGCCCAGGCGCGCGGTGAGCTCGGCCGCCAGCAGGCACAGGATGATGCCGTCCTTGTCCGTCGTCCACGGTTGGCCGGTGCGTCGCAGGAACGACGCACCGGCGCTCTCCTCGCCGCCGAAGCTGAGCGAGCCGTCGAGCAGGCCCGCCACGAACCACTTGAAGCCGACGGGTACTTCATACAGATCGCGTCCGAGGTCGGCGGTCACACGGTCGATCATGCTGCTCGACACCAGCGTCTTGCCGACCGCGGCCCGCGGTGGCCAGTCGGGCCGATGCTGGACCAGGTAGGCGATGGCCGCCGACAGGTAGTGGTTCGGGTTCATCAGGCCGGCCCCGCGCGTCACGATGCCGTGGCGATCGGCGTCGGCATCGTTGCCAAAGGCCAGGTCGAACCGCTCGCGCAAGCCGATCATGCCACTCATGGCGTGGGGTGAGGAGGGGTCCATGCGGATACGGCCGTCCCAGTCGAGCGGCATGAAACGGAACGTGGGGTCTACGACGTCGTTGACCACGGTCAGGTTCAGTCGATGGCGCTCGGCGATCGCCTGCCAATAGGCCACGCTGGCGCCGCCGAGCGGATCCACGCCGAGATTGAGACCCGCGCCTCTGATCGCCTCGAGGTCAACCACGGCTCCCAGATCGTCGACATAGGCCGACAGGTAGTCGTGGGGCCTGATCGTGGGGGCCGCTTTGGCGCGGTCAAACGGCAGGCGCTTGATGCCTGACAGGCCGCTCTCGAGCAGCCGGTTGGCCTCGGCCTGGATCCAGCCGGTGACGTCGGTATCGGCTGGGCCGCCGTTCGGCGGGTTGTACTTGATGCCGCCGTCCTCGGGCGGGTTGTGCGACGGGGTGATCACCACGCCGTCCGCCAGATGGTCCCTGCGCCCGTGGTTCCACGTGAGGATGGCGTGCGAGATCACCGGCGTGGGCGTATAGCCGTCGGCCGCGTCGATTCTGACGTCGAGTTCGTGCGCCGCCAGCACCTCCATGGCCGTCTTGAAGGCCGGCCCTGACAGCGCATGGGTATCGCGTCCGAGGAACAGTGGCCCGTCGATGCCCTTCTGCTGACGGTAGCGGCAGGTGGCTTCGCAGACAGCCAGGATGTGCGCCTCATTGAAGCTGGTGTGGAATGCCGACCCGCGGTGTCCAGAAGTGCCAAAGGCGACACGCTGGGATTCGACGCGTGGGTCGGGCTGAAGCTCGTAGTAGGCGGCCAGCAGCCTATCGACGTCCACCAGCTGGGACGGGTCGGCCACACGCCCGGCCGCGGGGCTGACCTGGGTCATCGCCTCAAACCATACCCCTCGCAACGGGCTCCACTACACGTTGCCGGCATGACGCCCGCAGGCCGAACGATCGAACGGGAGCGGCGCACAATGGGCCGCCGGTCACTGGGCGGTGGCGGGAGCCGTCAATCCGAACTGCCGGTTGCTCGGGGTCGCGGTGCCTGCGGCGGCGGTCTCCGCCACCTGTGCGCCTCCAGTAACCTGCGACATGCCTTCGAGGGTCGTAAACGTTGCCTCGTTACACGTCTGGCCCGGAGCTCCAGTAGAGAGGTTTGAGCAACTCATCTTTGGCGTGGGCGCAAACGCGATGTCGAAAACCGGGACCGCACTGGACGCGTGAGGAACTATGGACGTGGAGATGTAATCACCCACCATGAAGCCTTGCGTTGTGAGCGGCAACCACGCTAGCTGCATCGGTCCTGCCAGCTGCTCTGCCGCGCTCCAGGTGCGCCCCCCGTTGGTGGATGAGATAAAGCCCACATCCAGCTGACAGGTGCCGACACCGCAAGTCGAGTTGGGGTAGAAGTAGTAGGCAAGAGCAAGGTGGGCACTGCTGCCAGACGTGCTTCGGTCGACGGCGAGTCCCGGAATGAAGTTATCGGCGTTGCTGCCGATAGGGTCGATCGGAATCCGCTGCGGCAGGGTCCACGCGAGCCCGTCGGCGGACGAGGTCAGCAGAAGATCATTGGTGCCGATGGGTGCGGCGCACCTGTTCTGAAACCGGCAATCCGACCAGACAACGTACACTCTACCCGACGCATCGATCTCGGCCGAAGGCAGCGTCGGAGCGCGAATTTTGCCAGGATGACCGTCATTCAAGATCTGGGCCGCAAGGACACTTCCACCCCAGCTCTTGCCACCATCGGTGGACCTGAATGACAGGATGGCGGTTTCAAAGCAGTCGTCGATCGGAACCACGACCGTGCCGTTTGGCTGAACGAGCGGTTGTCCGCCGATCACGCATGAGCTGTCGGCGTTCGTCTTTGCCGCGCCCCACTTCAGCCCACCATCAGTGGACGTGCCGCACACCGTCCAGTTCTTGTCGTTGAAGTCACCACTGGCATTCACCACCACGGGCGCGCCGAACGTGAGCCCCCCGTCAGTCGAGCGGCTGACGAGCACGTCTACCGGGCCGGACGTACTTTTGATGCCGAGCCAGGAGATCATCCACACGTTGTGCTTGGCGTCGTAGGCAACTGACGGGTCGCTGGCCCGCGGGTATGGACCCGCTGGTGTTGCGAAGACCGTGCTCGACGGTAGGAAGCCATGAGTCCACGTCGCGCCTCCATTGGTCGAGGTTGCAAAGCCAATGTTGGAAGCTCCACCATCGAAGAAGCGGCCAGACTGGATGGTGGAAACCACCGTGGATCCAAAGGCAAACGTGTCCGGCTCCACCTGTGTCTTGTGATTGCTCGTGCGGTTGGTGTACGGGTCGCTACTGATTTGGACCAGGGCTTCCGCCGCGAAAGCCTGAAGCCCGATCGCCAGGACGAGAGCCATGCCGGCAAAGAACGAGCCGATGCCAATGCGCCAGCGATAGCGCGATACAAAAGACATAGTGCGTCTCCTGTTCACTGATCGTCTTTGAGCAACAGCGGCCACTACTACCAGATAGCCTGCCTCTCGACTCTCACCTCCCTCCTGAGTTGTGCGGCCTGCCAACCGCTAGTACTCATGCGAGTGTATCCCCTCGCGTACGCTCCCGCGCGCTTGGCGCTCGGCGTCCCGGCAGGTGCGCCATTGCTCGCGATCGGGCTGACCCGCCGATCAGTCAAGTGCGCTGATGCGAAGCGCGGGTGCGAGCTCTCGTCAACTGCCACAGCCAGCCGAGAGGCCGGAGTCCGAGACGAGCCGCGACACGCTGCGAAGAGACATTGGCGCCCGCCGTGCTGTAGAACAAGTGCCTGCCGCTCGCTCGTGCGAGTGTCGCCCAGGCCGCCGTGACCGCCGCGGCGTACCTCTGACCACGAAATTCCGGTCGCGTCCAGACTCCGGCTTCGGCACCGCGTTCGCTGACCGCCGGCGTGTGGCAGATTGAGACGACCATGTCGCGCTGGATCGCCATTACCCACGGACCCAACCGCCCCTCGACGAGCTGGTCCCACTCCGCGTTAGTCCAGTTGCCCGGATTCGCGGTTCGCACAGTGGAGGACTCATTCCCGTCCGAGCGGACCAGCGTGACATCGGATGGGTACGCCAGTTGCTCGGGAATGAGGTAACTCGGCCCCGACGACGGCGCCAGCTCGATCGGCCCCAGCGCGCTCTCGAGCAATACACGGCAGCGCTCCAGCACCGTCGGTGGAGAATGCAAATCCGTGGCCGGTTGCGCACGCGCCACAGCATCCACCACCTCGCGCGTCACGCCATCCGGCACGTCGACACCGATCCCCGCCGCAAGACCGGCCGGTGCACTGGCGATCACCAGGTCCGGACCCGTTATTCGCCCGCGCCGGTCCGTCTTCCAGATCGTCCCGATCTCGATCCGCAGCAGCTCCAGGTCGCTCGGGTCCACGTTTGCGACGCCCGGGCCTGATGTTAGCTGGCGTTGATGAAGCGCGGCATTCCCGGCATGTCGTGCGGCTCCAGCCGATGACATTGCACTCCCAACACGCGGCGGCCAAGTTGTCGAGATCGTCGGGATCAGCTGGGCTTGTCGAGCCGCGCCAAGCCGCACGCGGCAGGATGTGATCGACCGTGAGGGGCCAACCCCTGATGCGACAGTACTCGCATCGAAAGCGCGCTCGTCGTTTGACAAAGCGCCAGATCTGTGGCGGAACCACTGTTGGCTACGCGGGCTGTGGACGAGAAACGAGATCGCGTGTTCGCCGTGTCGCCGCGCTGGTGCCAGCGTGCGCCAGTTGACGAAGCTCCATTTGCTCGG
>VBGG01000245.1:0-4265 GCA_005883405.1 Chloroflexota bacterium
TCTCCCTCTGGGAGAGGGTCGGAGTGAGGGTGCGCTCCGAGGTTTCCGCGTCCTTGACATTTCGACCATGATCGCCGCGCCATTTGGCGCTGCATTGCTCGGCGACTTCGGCGCGGAAGTGATCAAAGTCGAGATCCCGGTCAAGGGCGACGCGCTTCGCCACGTCGCGCCCATGTTCGCGGACCGTTCGCTGTACTGGTCTGTCCTCGGCCGAAACAAATGCTCCATCACCCTGGACCTGCACGCGCCGCGCGGCCGCGAGCTGTTGCTGGAGCTCGTCAAGCGCAGCGACGCGGTATTGGAGAACTTTCGACCGGGCACGCTCGAGCGGTGGGAGCTTGGCTACGACGTCCTCCAGGCCGCTAATCCGGACATCGTGCTGGTGCGCGTCTCTGGCTATGGCCAGGATGGTCCCTACCGCGATAAGGCGGGCTTCGGCACGCCAGCAGCCGCGATCGGCGGGCTGACGTACATCACCGGTTACCCGGACCGCGCGCCCGTCAGTGTGCCGATCGCGCTGGCCGACTACCTGGCCGGGCTGTTTGGGGCGCTCGGCGCCACCACCGCGCTCCTCGAACGCGAGCGTAACCACACGGGCGGTCAGTGGATCGACGTCTCGCTGTATGAGTCCGTGTTCCGCCTGCTCGAAGCGGTCGTGCCCGCATATGGCAAGCATGGACACATCCGCGAGCGCATGGGCAATCGGACCGGCCAATCATCACCGATCGGCGTCTACCCGACGTCCGACGGGCACTTCATGGTGCTCAGCGTCTCGACCGACCGCATCTGGCACCGCATGACCGAGGCCATCGGGCACCCGGAATGGGCGGCTGATCCGCGTTTTCTCGGCAACCCGCAGCGCACGGTTCACGCTGACGAAGTCGACGCGCTGGTCTCTGGCTGGTTCGCCGAGCATACCGCTGAAGAGACGCAACGAGTGCTGGACGAGGCAGGCGTACCGGTGAGTCCGATCTACTCCATCGCCGACATCTTTGCCGACCCGCAGTACCAGGCCCGCGGCGACATCATCGCCCCCGAGGACCCGGTGGTAGGTCCGGTGCCCATGCCCGCGGTCATCCCGCGCTTTTCTCGGACACCGGGCCGTGTGCGGTTCGTCGGCCCGTCGCTGGGCGAGCACAACCAGCAGATCTACCGCGGCCTGCTCGGCCTCAGCGACGCCGATCTGTCGGAACTCGAAGCCGACGGCGTCATTTAGCTACCGCCTCTCCCTCTGGGAGAGGCCGGGCGAAGCCCGGGTGAGGGTGGCGTACGAGCACGAACGCTGCGCCCGTAAGGCACCCTCACCCCAGCCCTCTCCCCGAGGGAGAGGGGGTCGCTCCCTGTCAGTGCTGCATTACGGAGATCGCAGGCAGGAAGGACAGCCCAGGGTACTCATCCTTTGGCGTGATGACCATGTTCTGGACCCATGGCTTCACCAGCACCATACGGCCGCGGTAGAAGAGGGGGGCCACTGGCAGATCCTGGACCAGGATCTTCTGAGCCTCGGCGTAGGCCTGGAGGCGTTGGTTCAGGTCGGTACCCGTATCACCCTTGGCGGAGGCCTGGTCGAACTGCTGATTGCAGTAGTTGAACTTGTTGTTGCTGGCCTTGCAGCCGAACAGGCTCGCCATCCAGTCTTGTGGATCGGGGTAGTCAGCCCCCCATCCGCCAAAGGCGAGGTCGAAGTCCTTGTCCTTGAATGCCGCCTGGTAGGCCTTGGACTCCATCGAGTCCAGCACGATGTTGATGCCCAGGTTCTGCTTCAGCTGCGCCTGGATGAACTCGGCGCGCGCCTGGTTCGCGCTGGTAGTGGCGAAGCGGAAGTGCATCTGCGGGAACTGGCTCGGGTCTGAAAAGCCCGCGTCCGACAGGAGCTGCTTCGCCCCATTGGCGTCGAAGTCGATATCCTTGCCGAGGTCCGCCTGGTAGCCGGGCATGCCCGGCGGAATCATGCTGGTTGCTGGCTTGCCGACGCCGGCCCCCACATCGCGGATCATCGCGCTGCGATCGATCGCTTTCGACAGCGCCTTGCGCACCGACGGATTGTCGAGCGGCTTCTTGGCGTTGTTCATGATCAGCCAGAACGTCGTCAGCTCGGTGTATTCGACACTCTGCTTCGACAGCTCCGAATCACCGCGCACCGCCTGCACGTCGGCGTCGGGCACGAGCGTCCAATCGCGCTCGTTGTTGCGGTACGCCGCGTAATCGGCCTCACCGTTGGTGACCATCAAGAACGTCACCTTCTGGAGCTTCGGCGCGGTGCCGCTGTAGTTCGGATTCGGCACCAGCGTGATGTGGTCCTGGTGGACCCACTCGCTCATTTTGAACGGCCCGTTGCCGATGTACGTGGATGGATCCTGCGCCCAGGCATCGCCGGCCTTCTGGATGATGTCCTCGCGCAGCGGCGGAACGACCCACAACGCCACGAGGTTGGGGAAATACCCGACCGGGCTCTCCACCTGGATCTCCAGAGTGTTGTCGTCGACGGCCTTGATCCCGACGTTATCGGCGCTACCCTTGCCGCCGTTGTAATCGGCGGCGCCGACGATGCCCGCATCGGCAAAGAACGACGCGTACTCGGCGGCGATGTTGGGATCGAGGATCCGCTTGTACGAGTACACGAAATCCTTGGCGGTTACCGGCTGGCCGTCGCTCCACTTCGCGCCCTGCTTGAGGTGGAAGGTGTAGGTCTTGCCGTCCTGCGAGACGTCGTAGCCGCTCGCGGCGGCCGGCACCGGCTTGAGGTCCTTGTCGAACGTCAGCAGCGGTTCGAAGACCTGGCGAATGACAGCGCCCTCAGTGGAGAAGCTGCTGCGATTCGGATCCAGGTTGTCGGGTTCGCCCTGGAGAGCATTGACCGAGATCTCCTGCGGACCGCTCGGCTGAGCCGCCGCCTGTGTGGTCGGTTTGGCGGCGGCGGTGGCCGCCGCGGTCGCTGCCGGCTTCGTGGTTGCCCCGGTGGCCGGGGTGGCGGCGCCCGCGGGCGTCGCGGCTGCAGCGGGTGGCGGGGTTGCCACCGTGACGTTGCCTGGCGCCGCGCCGCCGCCAGGTGCCTGGCCCGACGGCCCGCACGCGCTCGCGGCGAGCGCAACACACGCAAGGATCGACAGAACGGATGCTCTCATGGGCATACAACTCCCTGGCTCGAACGCACGCACTCTGGCGGCGATCCCTTCAAGAACTGTGCCGGGCCGGCTTATGGGATCTGAACGCCCGGCACGGGCCTGCCTGAGAACCATAGCGCGCCGAGGGCCGCCGAGGTAATCGCGCGCAGGAGCCAGGCTTCCCAGTGGTGCCTCACCTGGGTCCGCTGGAGTGCAGGTCACGTGCCCACGCGTCGATCAAGGCGCCGACGCGCCGGGCGTTGACGAGATGCACCAGGTGCCCGCCTCGCAGGCTGAGCAGGGTCGCGTTGCGCATGCGCTGGGCGAGCTCGCGCCCTGCCGAGGCGGGCACCACCGGATCCCACGTCCCGATGAGCACGAACGCGGGACAATCAATGTCGCCTAACCACGGTCTGGCGTCGAACCTGAGCGACAGCTCGGCTTTGGTGCGATAGGCGACGACGTGCGCGCGTGGCCGAAAGAGGTAGTCGCGCAGCAACGCGCGCGGGAAACGCAGCCCAAGTTGGGTGGGCAGCGAGGCGACGCGCCCGGCGCGATAGACATTGTTGCCGACCGTCGCGCCGAGAAAGCTCCACACGGCCAGGGCGCGCGCGCTACGCCGGGCCAGGCGGGACGGGTGCCAGCCGAAGGCCGAGAAGAGGATCAGGCCTTTGACGCGCTCGGGCGCCATGTGGGCCAGGGTGAGCGCCACGGTGCCACCGAACGACTCGCCGCACACGAAGACCTGGGCTTCGTCCTCGAAAACGCCGAGGGCGCGCCTGGCAAGTCCCTCTACGCCACCTTCGGCGAGATCGACGTGGTGGTTAAACGCGCGCACATGCCAGTTGGGAAAGAGCAGCGGCGCGTAGCGCATCAACAGCTCAGGGTGGCCATTCAGGCCCGGTATGAGGACGACGCGAGGCGTGACCCCCTCTACCTCTGGGAGAGGCTTTATCCAGGGGTGAGGGTGGCGTACGGGCACGAACTCTCGAGCCACGCCGAATGTTCTACGCTTCTCGCCCGATGCGCGGTATGGCTTTGCGCGGCGGGTTCAGCCCTCGCCGGCCTGAGGAATGACTAACATCAGTTAAGTGTTGGACAGTGAGATTGGAGCGAACAGCAGATGGCGGTAACTCGCGAACAGTTCGAATCGGGCATGAC
>VBGG01000245.1:4287-21124 GCA_005883405.1 Chloroflexota bacterium
AAACCCGCAGACGTCAAGGCCTTCCATGATCTGCCACAGCCGATCAACGTGATGACCCTGGCCGAGGACTGGTGCGGCGATGTGGTGGCCAATCTGCCCGTTCTGGGCCGCCTGGCGCAGGCCTCGAACGGAAAACTGAACGTTCGGATTCACCTTCGCGACCAGGAGCCTGGCTCCCACATCATGGACCAGCACCTGAACCGTGGTCAGTTCAAGTCGATCCCGACGCTGATCTTCCTCGATGGCAACTTCAGGGAGCTCGGCGTGTGGATCGAGCGGCCCGACTCGGTGACGAAGTTGCGCGAGGAGAAACGCCAGGCGCTGTACCAGCAGCACCCCGAATGGGGCGATCCAAGCAAGCCGATCGCCGAGCTGCCCGAAGAGGTCCGCACACAGATTCAGCAGGCGACGGGCGCCATGCGCACTGAGACAAAACCCTTCGCCAACGCTGAAGTCGTACGCGAGCTGCGTGAGCTCGTCGAGCGCGCCATCGCCAGGCAGCCGGTCTGAGCCATGGCTGAAGGTCAAGGCGTCAAAGTCACCATCACGTACTGCGCAGAGTGCGGCTACGAGCCGCAAACGCTGGCCTTGACCGAGACGCTGATGAAGACTTTTACCCACCAGCTGTCGGCGATCGAGCTGGTGCCGTGGTACGAAGGCTCGTTCGACGTGGCCGTCGGCGGGCAGCTGGTGCACTCGATGTATCGCGAGGGGGGCTTCCCGGATCATTCCCGAGTGGTCGAGGCGGTCAGGGCGCTGCTCGCCTCGTCGAAAACGGCATAAGCGGGCCGGGTGTCATACCCGGCCCCCTTCGCCCCGCACACGGAGCGCGAGCGCGGCATCTTCGAGCGCGCCCGCTCAGCGGCGGTTGTTGGCGCCGAGCACGCCTCTCGACATGATCGCGACGCGACGTTTCCGGTTGAGGGACTGTCTGAGGTAGCCCGATGCGGCTATCTCGGCCTGGCGGTACCTGAGCCGCTGGGTGGCCAGAGTGCCAGGGTGGCCGAGATGGTTCTGGGCAATCTGGAATTGGCCAGGGGCGACGCTTCTCTCGCGCTGGTAGTGGCCATGCACACGGCGCTCCTCGGCCGCGTGCGCGACGCCGCGATCTGGCCCAGCGCGCACTTCGAACGCGTTGCGCACGAAGTCGTCGCTGCGCGAGAGGGCCCAGGGGCGCTGATCAACAGCCTGGCCAGCGAGCCTGAGATGGGCAGTCCATCGCGCGGTGGCCTGCCGCGCACCACGGCCATTCGGGGTGGGCGCGGCTGGATCCTGAATGGACGCAAGACCTTCTCGAGCGGCGCACCCGTTCTTCGTTGGGGCGTGATTTCGGCCGCGGCTCATGGCGAGGCTGAGGAGTCGCCGTATCTGGGGAGTTTTCTGGTGCCGATGTCGACGCCGGGGGTGCGTATCGAGCCCGCCTGGGACGCGCTTGGCATGCGCGCCACGTGCAGCCATACCGTGGTACTTGACAACGTCGAGGTCGAACTCGACGCCGAGGTGCCGCGCCCGGCACCTGCCAGCGGCAATCTGCCGCACGAGCGGGCGTGGTCGCTCAGCGTCGCCGCCGTGTACCTGGGGGTTGCCGAGGCTGCCCGCGACGACGCCATTCGCTTTGCGCGCGAGCGCAAGCCGCTCGCGCTGGGCGGCAAGAGCATCGCGAGCTTGCCGAATATCCGCGACCGCGCCGGACGAATGGACCTGCTGCTGTTCGAAGCTCGCGGGCTACTGGTCAGTACGGCGCGCGCCTGGGACGCCGCGCCCTCCACTGATCTCGAAGCGGCGCTCGCCGCGGCCAAGGTGGTCGCCAGCAACAACGCCATCGCCGTCGCCGAACAGGCCATGCGGCTCGTCGGCGGATCGTCGTTGGATCGCGGCTCGTCGCTCGAACGCCACTTTCGAGACGTGCGCGGCGGCCTCCACCACCCGCCCCAGGACGACGCCGCGTTGGCCCTCTTCGCCCGCGAAGCGCTCGACTAGCGCCAGAGCACCTCGCTCGCCAGGCGGGCGCCTTCCACCATGGCGTCAAACTTGGCCCACATGATCCTGGGGTGCACCTCGGGGTTGTACGTCGCCTGAGACGAAAAGCCGCAGTCGGCGCCCGCGATCACGTTCTCGCGCCCGACGAGATGCGCGAAGCGCACCAGACGTTCCGCGATCAGCGCGGGATGCTCGACGATGTTGCAGCCGTGGGTAATCACGCCTGGGATCAGGATCTTCTCCGCGGGCAACGAGACGTGTTGCCAGACGTGGTACTCGTGCTCGTGGCGGGCGTTGGCCGCCTCGAAGAGATACGCCCCCGCGTTCACCTTCAGCACCAGGTCGACGAGGTCAGAGAGTGGCGCATCATGCACGCGCGGGCCCTCGTTGATGCCGTAGCAGGTGTGGTAGCGCACCCGCTCAGGCGGAATGCCCGCCAGGGCGCGGTTGACCGCCGCGACATACAGCTCGCCACGTTCGCGGCACTCGTCCTTCGGCAGCCCCGAGTAGCTGAAGAGCTCGGTGAGCCACGGGTCATCCACCTGCAGGACGAACCCGCCATCGACGATAGCGCGGTACTCGGTCGCCAGCGCATCCGCCACGGCGAAGAGATAGTCCTCATCCGAGTCGTAGTACTCGTTGCGTCCGACGCCGCTGGGCGCCACGCTGGGCATGAAAATGTCTTCTACCTCACTGCCGCGCGTCGCCGCCGCGAGGTTGTCGATGTCGCGCTGGATCGCCGCCTGGCCGCGGTAGGTCACCGGACCAACACACACCAGTCCGACCGCCGGAGCGATCGCGCCGCCCATCATCGCCCGTCTGAAATATTGCTCGTAGTACTCGGGGAAATCGTCCACCTCGGCGCCGAAGCCGCTGGGGCCCGGGCGCGGGCGGGCCTCGAAGCCGTCCAGTCGATCGGCGATGTAGCGGAAAAAGCCGATCTTGCCTTGCTCTCCGTCGGTGACCACGTCGATGCCATGACCGACCTGCTGGCGGACGGCGTCGCTCACTGCATCGCGCACCGCATCGGCGTACTCGGTTTCGTCGCCCAGGCCGCTGAGCATGTTGCGCATCATGTCGAGCAGGTCCTTTGGCCGCGGCAGACTGCCGACGTGCGTGGTCAGAACGCGCTCGCTGCTGCGCTTCACCAGGCCACAATACCCGACACGATGCGGTTTTCGGGCTTATCGTGACTTCTTGCGCCTGGGGGTTGAGTCCAACTGGTGCCAGCGTGTATCTTTTCGGCCAACAACCGAAGAACTTCAGGCATTGACGAGGAGTAGTACGGAGCTGTCGCTCTGTTCCAGAGAGCCGGCGGCGGTGCAAAGTCGGTACAGACAGGTTCCCGAACTCGCCTCTGAGCCGCGCGGGAGAACGGCCAGGATACTGGCCCATTAGGCCGCGCCGGGGTGGCGGGCGATACACCGCCGAGAGCAACAAGCAGGGTGGTACCGCGGGGGTTGAACCTCGCCTCTGGAGGAGGCGGGGTTTTTTATTTCCGCCAAAACCAATCAGCCAGGTGAAAGCGCAATGGTGCGCTCAACTGAAGTGAGGACATCGATGCGCTTGAATGGTGCAAGAGCGATATGCCAGTCCCTCGTCGAGGAGGGCGTCTCGACGATCTTCGGGCTGCCAGGCGGCGCGATCATGCCGTTGTACGACGTGCTGCCTGAGTTCCCGCGGCTCAAACACATCCTGGTACGCCACGAGCAGTGCGCAGGGCACATGGCCGACGGGTACGCCCGGGCGGCTGCGGCCACCAGGAGGCCCCAGGAGCAGCGCACTGTCGGCGTGTGCTTCGGCACGAGCGGGCCTGGCGCGACCAACCTCGTCACCGGCATCTGCAACGCGCATATGGACTCGGTGCCGCTGGTGGCGATCACCGCCAACGTGCCCAACAGCATGATCGGCACGGACGCCTTCCAGGAAGCGGACATCACCGGCATCACCATCCCGATCACCAAGCAGAACTACTTCGTCCGCAACGGCAAGGACTTGCCGCGGGTGATCCGCGAAGCATTCCACCTGGCGCGCACCGGGCGCCCCGGCCCCGTCCATGTCGATGTTCCCAAAGACGTCCTGCTGACCGAGCACGAGTGGACGGGTTACCCGAGCACGGTCGATCTGCCCGGCTACCAGCCAACGCTCGAGCCCAACATGCGGCAGGTGAAGGAAGCCGCGCGGCTCATCGAGCGCGCGCAGCGGCCCGTCATCATCGCCGGTCAGGGGGTGCTGCTGTCGGGCGCGTGGGACGAGCTGCGCAGCTTCGCCGAGAAGACGCGGATCCCGGTAATGACCACGCTGCTCGGCATCTCCGGCTTTCCTGAGAACCACCCGCTGTCGCTCGGCTTTCTGGGTATGCACGGCTGGGTGCACTGCAACTACGCCGTCCACAACTCTGATCTCGTCATCTCAATCGGCATGCGTATGGACGATCGCGCCTGCGGCAAATTCGCTGGCTTCGCGCCGCAAGCGAAGATCGTCCATGTCGACATTGACCCGGCCGAGATCGGCAAGAACGTCCGCGTCGACGTGCCCATCGTCGGCGACGTGGCGCGCGTGCTGGGCAAACTCGAGCCCGAGGTGGACGCCGCCGCGCTGCAGAATCATGAAGCCTGGCTGGAGCAGATCCGCGGCTGGCGCGAGCAGTATCCACCCAAGTGCTACCCGTCGGACACGGCCGAGCTGTACCAGCCGCAGGTGATCCAGGCGATCGATCGCGCGACGCGTGGCGAGGCGATCATCGTCGCCGACGTCGGCCAGCACCAGATGTTCGCGGCCCAGCACTACCAGTACACCGCGCCGTACACGTACATCACCTCGGGCGGCCTGGGAACGATGGGCTATTCGCTGCCAGCGGCGATCGGCGCGCAGATGGCCCGCCCCGACAAGCAGGTGTGGTGCGTCGTCGGCGACGGCTGCTTCCAGATGACACTGCAAGAGCTGGCGGTCATCGCCGTGCACCGCGTGCCCGTGAAGATCGCGCTGCTGAATAACGAATACCTCGGAATGGTCCGCCAACAGCAGCAGGTACAGTACCGAGGCAACATCGTGGAGGTCGATCTGGCCGGCGGTCCCGACTACATCAAGCTGGCCCAGGCGTACGGCGTACCGGCCTGGCGGGTGAGCGAGGCAAGCCAGCTCGACGACACGGTCGGCGCGGCCATGGCCTACCCGGGCCCGGCGATCATCGAGTTCCGCGTCGCACGCACCGAAGACGTCTATCCCTGGGTGCTCGGCGGGACCTCGCTGGGCGAAGTCCTGCCCGACACCCCGTATGAGGGCGCACGCGAGCGCGCCCTGGCCAGCGCCGGCCCCAGCCCGAGAGACGGAAGTGACCGATGAGTAAGCACACATTGGTAGCCACCGTGGAAGAGGGGCCCGCGACGCTGAATCGCGTGTTGAGCCTCTTCCGTCAGCGATCGTTCGCGATCGAAAGCCTGTCGATCGGTCGCACCAATGAGACCGGCATCATGCGCCTCACGATGGTCGTTGACGGTGCGCGTAGCGCCGTCGAACAGGTGACCAAGCAGCTCTACAAAGTCGTCGAAGTGCGCAAGGTGAGCGACCTGACCGACGACGCGCGCGTCGAGCGCGAGCTGGCGCTGATCAAGGTCTCGTGCAAAGCCGCGCCACAGCGCGCGGAGGTCATGCAGATCGCTGATATTTATCGTGCACGAATCGTCGACGTCGCATCAGGTTCGCTGATGATCGAAGTGACCGGTCCGACCGTCAAAGTCGATAGCTTGCTCGATCTGTTCCGCCCATATGGTGTCAAGGAGCTTGTCCGCACTGGCGTGGTCGCGATGAGCCGCGGCCAGGCCGGCTCTCGCTCAGAAAAAGCCGATCGCTTGAAGCTCGTCGGCTGATGGAGGTGTTCGCCAGATGACCGCCCACGTGTATACCGAGCTCGACGCCCCCATCGATCCGCTCAAAGGCAAGAAGATTGCCGTTATCGGTTACGGCAGTCAGGGACACGCCCACGCGCTCAATGCGCACGATGCTGGTCTCGATGTCATGGTCGGCCTTTACGAAGGCTCGAAGTCCTGGGAAGCCGCCGAGAAAGCCGGCCTGAAAGTCGCCGAAGTGGCCGACGCGGCCCGCCAGGCCGACGTGATTGTTCATCTCATCCCCGACGAAAAACAACGCCGCATCTTCGAGGACAGCATCCGCCCCGAAGTCTCGCCAGGCAAGTCACTCGTCTGGGCGCACGGCTTCAACATCCACTTCAAACAGATCGTTCCGCCCGAAGGCGTCGACGTGTGGATGGTGGCGCCCAAGGCGCCCGGCCACCGCATGCGCGAGCTGTTCGTCGAGGGCAAAGGCGTGCCGTCGCTGGTCGCGGTCGAGCAGGACGCCACCGGCAGAGCCTGGGACCTGGCTTTCGCCTACGGCAACGCCATCGGCAGCGCCAAAGCCGGGCTGATCAAGACCACCTTCAAGGAAGAAACAGAGACCGATCTTTTCGGCGAACAGTCCGTGTTGTGTGGCGGGATCACCTCGCTGATCAAAACCGGCTGGGAAGTCCTCGTAGAAGCGGGTTATCAACCCGAGGTTGCGTACTACGAGTGCCTGAACGAGATGAAGCTGATCGTCGATCTGATGTTCGAGGGCGGTATGGCGCGCATGCGTTACTCCGTCAGCGACACGGCCGAGTTCGGCGACTATGTCTCGGGGCCGCGGGTGATCGACGCCAGCGTGAAGCAGCGCATGCGTGAGGTGTTGAAAGAAATCCAGGACGGCACTTTTGCCCACCGCTGGCTGGATGAAAACGAGGTGGGCCGGCCCAACTTCACGGCAGGTCGGCAAGGACCTGCGCGCGCTGATGAACAAACAAGGTCTCACAACCACGACGGGGTAGCCCCATGACCGACTACGTAAAGATCTTCGACACCACTTTGCGTGACGGCGAGCAGTCGCCAGGCTTCGCATTGACGTCGCCTCAAAAGGTTGAGAGGGCCCACCAGCTCGCCCGTCTCGGCGTCGACGTGATCGAGGCCGGCTTTCCTGCCGCGAGCCCGGACGACTTCGCGGCTGTCGAGCGCATCGCCCGCGAGGTTCGGGGGCCCGTCATCGCTGGCCTGGCGCGCGCCGTGGCCGCGGATATCGACCAGTGCTGGGAAGCCATCAAAGATGCCCAGCGGCCGCGCATCCACACGTTCCTTTCCTCGTCGGATATCCACCTCGAAGCCCAGTTCAACCTGAAGCGCGAGCAGGCTAAAACGCGCGCTCTGGAGATGGTCCGCCACGCCAGGGGCTACACGCCGGATGTCGAGTTCTCGCCGATGGACGCGACGCGCTCGGACTGGTCATACGTGTGTGAGGTCCTCGAAGCGGTGATCGACGCTGGCGCGACGACGGTCAATATCGCCGACACGTGCGGCTTCGCCCAGCCCGATGAGTTCGGGATGATGATCACCTACATCCGCGAGCACGTGGGCAACATCGAGAATGCGACGCTTTCGGTGCACTGCCACAACGACCTGGGGCTGGCGGTCGCCAACAGCCTGGCGGCCATCAGGGCCGGCGCGCGACAGATCGAATGCTGTGTCAACGGCATCGGCGAACGGGCCGGCAACGCCGCCCTGGAAGAGCTGGTAATGGCGCTCACCGTCCGCCGCGATCACCATCGGGTCAAGCACGGCATCAACCTCGACGAGCTGGTGCCGGCCAGCGAGCTGCTCCAGCAGTTCACGGGCATTGCCGTGCAACCGAACAAGGCGATCGTGGGGCTCAACGCCTTCGCTCACGAGAGCGGCATCCACCAGGATGGCATGCTCAAGGACGCGCGCACGTACGAGATCATGTCCGCGGCGGCCATCGGCGCCGAAGGGACGCGGCTTGTGCTGGGCAAGCACTCGGGCCGGCACGCGCTGCGGCGGCGCCTCGAAGAACTCGGCCTGCTGCTGACGCAGGACGAGTTGAACCACGCGTTCGCCGGCTTCAAGAGCCTGGCCGACTACAAGAAAGAGGTCACCGACGAAGACCTGGTGCTGATCGCCGAGAACGGCCGTCGCGCCGCCGACGGCGTCTTCGACGCCATCGGTCACGTCTACCGCTAGATTGGCGCGCTTTCGGATCGCTGTCCTGGGCGGCGACGGAATCGGGCCCGAGGTCGTCGGCGAAGCCGTAAAGGTGCTCGAGGCCGTCGCGGCCACCGCGCTCGAGCACGTCTTCGAGCTCACCGAAGACAAGGTCGGCGGAGCGGCCATCGATGCCTACGGCACGGCGATCCGCAAGGAAACCATCGCGCTCGCCAGGCGCTCAGACGCGGTGCTGTTCGGCGCGGTCGGCGGCCCGAAGTGGGATGATCCAAAAGCCGCGGTTCGGCCCGAGCAGGCAATTCTCGGTCTGCGCGCAGCCCTGGGCACATTCGCCAACCTGCGGCCCGCGCGCATGCAGCCGGCGCTGGTGCACCTGTCGCCGCTGAAGCCCGAGATCGTCCAGGGCGCGGACGTGCTGTTCATCCGCGAGCTCGTGGCGGGCACATACTTCGCCAGGCCGAAGAAGTACTGGCAGGACGCCCGCGGTCAGTGGCGCGCGGTCGACACTACGGCCTACACCGAGTCACAAGTCGAACGCACCGTGCGCATGGCCTTTGAGCTGGCCCGCGGCCGCCGCAAGCGACTGCACGTGGCCGACAAGCAGAACGTGATGGCCACCTCTCGGTTATGGCGTGACGTCGCCAGCCGCGTCGCCGCCGAGTTCACCGACGTCGAGTTCCAGCCGATCCTGACCGACGCGCTGGCCATGCACCTGCTCTATCGCCCGTTGGAGTTCGACGTGATCGTCACTGACAACCTGTTCGGCGACCTGTTGACGGACGAGGCGGCCGTGCTCGCGGGCTCGATGGGCCTGATGCCGAGCGCCTCACTCGGCGAAGCGCGTAACCGTCATAGTGGCTATAGAGGGTTATACGAGCCGATCCACGGCACCGCGCCCGATATCGCTGGTCGAGGCGTGGCCAACCCGATCGCTGCCATCCAGAGCATGGCGCTGCTGCTGCGTTACTCGCTCGGCCTGCAGCGCGAAGCCACCGCCGTCGAGCGCGCCGTGGATGACGCCATCGAGCTCGGCCTGCGCACCCCCGACATCGCTCGCGCCGGCGAGAAAACGGCCCGCACAAGCGAAGTCGGCGACGCGATCGCTGCCGCCGTCACCCGCGAGCTCGGCGGCGCCGCCTCCTCAGTGTCGCGGTCTAGCGACGCAGGATAAACAGCCCGTTGTTGATGTCGCCGGCCAGCAGCAGGTCACCCATGAAGGAGACGTTCCAGATCATGCCGCCGCGCGGCGGGATCCAGCTGGCGAGCTCGACGGGCCGCGAGGCATCGGAGATATCGAGCAGCCGCACGCCATCGGCATACCAGGCCAGGTACGCGCGGTTCGGATCACGGTCGTCGGTCAGCGGATTGTGGATCGTAAACGCGTACTGCTCGCCGGGCGTGCTCGCGGCGCTGTCAGGCGTATCGAACGTCCCCACCTGCACTGGATTGGCCGGATCCTGCACGTCGACGAGCCGCAGCCGTCCCCAGGGTGGTCCGAACGTCTCGTCGCCCACCAGCGCGAGCCTGCCATCGTGTGCCAGGGCCACCGAGTGGGTGTTGCCTTCGGCCGCCTGCGGCTCGGCGAAGCGCCCGAGCAACCGAGGCGCGTTCGGTTCGGAAATGTCGAGGACGATCACGCCCAGATCCCAGTACGAAAGATAGGCGGTCCGTCCGTCTGGACTCAGCGCGACACTGTGCAGGAAGGCCTGCGGCACCGAGCCCCGACAGATGGGTGCGCACTGCGCGCCAACACCGTCGGGTAGCCCGGCGTCGCGACGCGCGCCCCAGTTGACGACCTCGGCAGGCTGGCGCGGATCGGTGACATCGACGATGCGCAGGTCGCCCGAGCCGTCGGTGATCTCGGAGTTGGGTACGGCCAGGTAGGCGTACCAATGATCACCCCGCTGTCGCACCGCGAACTCGTGGACGCCGCGCGAGCCGCGGCCGGTGGACAAAAAGCCGAGCTCGGCCGGGTTGGACGGGTCGCTGATGTCCCAGATGGCCAGTCCGCTCGGCGCACCACCGCCCGCGCTGCAGCGCTGGATGCCTGCAAACAAGACGCTGCCCTTGAAGGCGTCGGTGGCGAAGTGCGCCGCCGAAAGGTGCTCGGCGGTCGTGCCGCTGTAGACGGCGGCGGTTGCGATGGGTTCCGGCGCGGTCGGGTCGTGCACGTCGAGGATGCGCACGCCCAGGCCAGGGCATTCGGCGGCTGATCCCCAGGACCCGAGATAGGCGAAGCCGTCGAGGCCGATGGCGCTCGCGTTCAGCCCCGCCGTGCCCGGGTCATACGCGCCCACCACGTCGAGCGGATCCGCCATTGCCGTCGGCGCGCCCGCGCTCAGTACCACCAGTGCCACCAGAAGCGCGACCATCCGAGCCACTTGGCCCAGTATGGCCGATCAGCGCCAGTCGCCGCGTCGTCAATCGTCTCTTCCAGAGGGATAGGCCGTGCGCACCCCTCACCCCAACCCTCTCCCAGAGGTAGACGGAGATGAGGCTAGATCACCTGCTGACAGGGGAGCGCGAAGATGTGCGGCCCATACAGCCCGTGGCTACGGGACTCCAGGTTTGCCGCCAGGGCCTCGAACGTCGGCAGCAGGTTCGTTCGCGCGACCTGCGGACTGACCACGGTGAACACACAGCCCGTCGCCCCAGGCCACACCGGGTTGTCGAAGTGGCGCACGTGTCGGCCGCGCCCAACCATCTTGGGCAGCTCGGTATAGCCCGGCACTCCCGTCGACTCGAGCGCCTGGATGATCTCGTCCTCCAGCTCCTTCGGGTACAGGATCAGGTACATCTCCCGCGTCACCTGCACGTTGTCGTCAGCCGTCGCCCGCTGACCGTCGATCTGGACCATGTCCCGCTCCTTTCCCGCGCGTTCATTCTGTACCGCCTACATCACCTCGTCCAGCCGCTTGTGGCTGAGCAGGCGGAGGTGGCTGAGCCGTTCCAGCTCGCCCGCCCGACCCAGATAGCTCGCCAACAGATCGCGAAAATCGTACGCATCCAGCGCCAGCAGCGTCGCGGGCTCGATGGCGGTGACGGTCGCGGTTCGTGGCAGGTCGAGCAGCAGGGCGATCTCACCGAAGGCCTCGCCCGGGCCGAGCTGCGCCAGCACCTGTCCGTCGCGCTCAACCTCGACCCTGCCCGAGCGGACGACGTAGAAGCGTTCGCCCGATTCCCCCTGGCGAATGATCACCTCGCCCGCCGCCACCGTGAGCGGCACGAACCTCGACAGCAGCAAGTCGATTTCGGCTGGCGAGAGGTCGCGAAAGAGCGCCGTGTCCGCCACCTGCTCGCGATATACGAACGCCTGCTCGAGTCGGGCGCGTACCGCCAGATCGCTGGCGAGGAGCGTGTCGAATGCGGCCTGCTCGAGCACGAACACCCGCCCGGGCTCCATGGCGATGACCGTCGCCCGGCGTGGGGCGCGATGCAGCAGGGCCAGCTCGCCAAAGTAGTCACCACGACCCAGGCGCACCTGGGGCTTGCGGTCTACCTGGACTTCGAATGCGCCGTACGAGATCAGGTAAAACCGGTCGCCCTGCTCGCCCTGGCGCACGACCTCTTCGCCCGGCGGGACGTCTTCGGCGCGCATGGCGCGAGCAATTTCGAGCAGTCGCGCGGCCGGTACCTCCGACCACAGCGGCACGGCCCGCAGCGCCGCGAGCGCTTCGCGGTGACGGTGCTCGGCTGCTCGCCCGCTGAGCCTCGCCAGCCAGTCGCCGGCTGGCCCGAGCACGTTCTGGACGAGCGCGGCGCCCGCCAACAGCAACGACGCGCCGACGGCGGCCAGGATGACGACGCCGCCGATCTGACGAATCGGCTCGCCACTTTGCAAGCTGGTTGCAACCAGTGGCACCAGCAGCGCCTGCCAGGCGTGAATGGCGAGCAGCACCGCCGCCACCCCGTACAGGATCGCGCCGAGCCCGAACCCGGCGAACAGCCGCTCCTCCGAGGACACT
Source organism: Chloroflexota bacterium (assembly GCA_005883405.1). GTDB lineage: Bacteria > Chloroflexota > UBA6077 > UBA6077 > CF-72 > CF-72. Next base: position 16,277 of record VBGG01000245.1, read on the forward strand.
CGCTCGCGACGCCACAAGCGCGACCACAGCGGCCCGCGAACGAACGCAAGCGATTGGGCACGCAGGAGCGGCCGGTCGAGAACATCGATCAGCATGTAGTAGCCATCGAGCTCGAGCAGCGGATTGAAGTTGAACAGGTTGTCGACCAGAAACACGAACGCGGCGGTGAACAGAAACGCGCCGAGTGGACTGGTCGCGACCAGGCTGGCGCCGATCGCACACAGGCCGCCCAGGACCAGGCCTGTCCATGGCCCGGCGAACGCTGTCAGCAGGCGGTGCCGCGGTGGCGCCATCCAGATGTCAGTCGTATCGACGAAGGCGGCTGGCAGGCCGAAGTACAGGCGCACGCCCGCCTCGTGCACGCGACGGCCCGCGTGTTTGACGGCGAGGCCGTGCCCAAGCTCGTGCACGGCGAGGGCCGCCAGCGCCAGGATGAGCAGCAACACAACCGTGAGCAGGGTCGATCCGCCGATCTCGTACAGCGTGTATCGTCCGCGCTCGAGCTCCAGGAGCACGAGCGCCGCCCCCAGCACGCCCAGCGCGACCCCAATCGCGAGCCACGCGGGGTGGAAAAACAGGTGGCCCCAGGCGAGATACGCATCGCCGAGAAAGCGGTCGAACGCGGCGCTCGTTTTGGCGAGACCGAGGGGCTGGCGCTGGCTGCAATCGCGGCGCAGGCGTGCGGCCAACGCGGAGTAGACGTCGAGCGATCCCTCGACCAGAAAGCGCTGCTGGCGCAACAGGCGCACCAGTCCCGCCACGCGTGCCATCGCCAGCACTCCGCAGCGTTGGTAGTAGGCGATCACCAGCTCCTTGACGCTGTGTTGCCCGTCCATGAGCGGCAGCAGGTCGAACTCGCGCGGGTCGAGCCGTGCGTACGTGCGTCTGGCCGGGTTGTGCACGACGACGTACTCGGCCCCCGAACGGGTGCGGTAGCACGCCGATTCGAGACCCGCGGCGACACGCGGCCGCTCTTCGACCGGTGACAGGGCTCGGCCCAGGGTTTCCCAGACACTGCTCATCTACTGGTAAGGATGACATTCGGCGGAGCGGGGGAAGTTGCGAGTTACCAGAGCTGCTCGGGCGGTGGCAGCCCCAGGAGGGTGCGCGCCTGGCCGACCAGCATCAGCGAGCCCGTGACACAGACGACTCCACCGCGCGTCTGCTCCATGGCGCTGCGCAGTGCGGCTTCGAGATCGGCCAGGGTCTCAACGTCCGGCCGCGTTTCGCCCATCGGCGCCGTGTCGGCCTGCGGCGCCCTTCGCACCCGAGAGCCTGGCCGCCGGCACAGCCGCGCCAGCTCGGCGGCATCGAGCGCCCGCGGATTGTCTGCCGCCTGCGTCGCCCAGACCCGGTCGGCAATTGGCAGCAGCGGCCGAAGTACCGCGCGAGCATCCTTGTCGCGGTTGATGCCGAGCACCAGCCCGATCGGCCGTCCGGCGGCGAACTCGCGAAGCGTCTCGGCCAGCGCGGCCGCGGACGCGCCGTTGTGCGCTCCGTCCAGGACCACGGTCGCCTGGTCGCCTCGAGCTTGCCTCCCCCCGCCGGGTAACTGTGGAACCGTTTCCAGCACCTCGAACCGCCCCGGCCAGCGCACGCGGCCGAGGCCATGCTCGATCGCCGCGTCGTCGACGTCGATCAAGGCGCACGCCGCGGCGACCGCGAGCGCCGCGTTCTGCCGCTGATGCGTTCCTGCCAGTGGCAGCGCGCACTCCGCCGAGAGTGGCGCCGCGAATGCGCAGCTGGCGCCGACGTGGCGGCAAGCGCGCTGGAGCGCTCGACGCGCGGTGGGGCGTTGCTCGGCCAAAAGTGCCTCGCGGCCTTGCCGCAAAATGCCCGCCTTTTCCAAAGCAATGGCGCCGAGCGTTCGGCCGAGTATGGCGGTGTGGTCGTGGCTGATCGAGGTGATGATGCTGACGTCGGGATCGGTGGCGTTTGTCGCATCCAGCCGTCCGCCGAGACCGACCTCGACCACGGCGATCTCGCATCCCTGGCGTGCGAAGAAGTCGAGCGCCAGCGCGGTGGTCACTTCGAACGTGGTCGGCTCGCCAGCCGCCCGCGGCAGATCGCGCACGAAGCCGCGCATGCGCTCCACTGCCTCACTGAAGTCCCACTCCGAGATGGCGCGGCCGTCGACTCGAACGCGCTCGCGGTATGTCTGCAAATGCGGCTTGGTGTACAGGCCGCAGCGCACGCCAGCCGCGGAAAGGATGCTTGCCAGCGTGGCGCAGGTCGAGCCCTTGCCCTTCGTGCCTGCCACGAGCGCGATCCGCAACTGCCGATCGGGTGCGCCCGCCAGATCCAGCAGCGCGCGGGTGCGGCCCAGCTTCCACTGGCTCTCGGGGCTGGCGCGTGGGTTCCAGCCGACGCCCCGCTCCTGGTCAGCCAGGCTGTAGAGCCATTCGAGCGCAGCCCGAAACGTCCCGCTCATCGGCCGCAGCCTGTCCAGACTTGTCGTCTACGGCGGTGGTGCCAGCAACACGAAGGCGTTGGCGCCGAGCAGCACGCCCAGCAGGCCGAGGGCGCCGCCCAGATAGAGCAGCCAGCGGGTGCGGGCCACGATCGAGATCGAGCTCAGCACGATACCCAGCTGAAAGGCTGCTTCCGCGGTCTGAAAACCGCGGTGGCGCGCTTCGGCCAGGTCGCGCTCGTGCTCCAGCTCCTGTGCCTTGGGGAGGAGCTCGTCCTGGCTCGGCTGATACTTGTCCTTCACCGCTTGCTCGAGGCTGTCGGCCTGCTTGTTGGCCTCAGCGGCGGCCGGGGTATTCGCAGCCAGAATCCTGAGCTGCGCCGCGTCGTCCAGATTGATGTGTCGCTTCAGTGAGTTGGCCTGGTACTCGTTGAAGGCGTCTGACGCCTTGGCTTGCGCCAGAATCGCCTCCGTCGACGCGCGGCTGCCCGCCAGGCTGGAGATAGCCAGAAGCGCCGCGAGCACCGACACGAGCACCGCGGCTCGGCGTCCGAAGTCTTCACGTCGCACCGCGGCATCTTCGGCCTGTTCGACGTGCTCGAGAACCTCGCGAGTCTCCACGCGGAAGTAGGGTACTCGTTCAACTGGGTCGCGCGGGCAATGGCGTAGACTCGACGCGTGGATTCCGTGCCGCTCGGGCGGTTGCGCGAGATCATTCGCGGCTACGAGTCGACGATTACCGCGTTCTCCGCCGGTGTCGATTCGACGCTGGTGGCCGTGGTCGCCCAGCAGGAGCTCGGGACGGCGGCGCTCGCCGCGACGGCGGTGTCGGCCAGTCTGGCGCCGTCCGAGCTGCAGGACGCGCTCGCCCTGGCAGACACGCTCGGCCTGAACCACCGCCTGGTCCAGACCGGCGAGGTCGAGGACGAGCGGTACGCCACCAACCCCGTCGATCGCTGCTACGTGTGCAAAAGCCACCTGTATACGGAGCTGGAGACGCTAGTGGCTGAGGTTGGCGCGCGCCACATCGAGCGCGGCGAGCTCGTGCGCAGTCCGCTTCACGAGGCCGGCCTCGGCAAGCAGGAGATCCGCGCCTCGGCTCGTGAGCTGGGTCTGCCGAATTGGGACAAGCCGGCGCTGGCGTGTCTGTCGTCGCGCGTGCCGTACGGCGAGCGGGTGACGCCCGAAAAGCTGGCCCGCATTGGTCTGGCCGAAGAGGCGCTGCGCGCGCTCGGCTTCCGCCAGCTGCGCGTGCGCCACTTTGCCGACCGCGCACGCGTCGAGATCGCGCCTGACGAGCTCGGCCGCGTCGACGCCGAAAACCTCGCCGGCCGTATCGAGGCCGTCCTGCTGGCGCTCGGCTTCCCCGCGGTGGAGATCGATCCGCGCGGCTACCGCTCGGGCCGCCTGAACGAAGGCGTGGTTCCGCTGATAATTCCCTCTCCCTCTGGGAGAGGCGGATGACTGATCCGTGACTGAGCTCGACCCGTTCGCGGGCCTGAGCGCGGTGCTCGGCGTCGCCCCGGTCCAGGTGGACGCCGAGCGTCACGTGCGCAAGGGCGTCCCCGAGGTCGTCTATGCGGCCGGCAAGAACCCGCGCCTGACGCTGACCGCCGTCCGAGATCTGCTCGAGCGGCAGCCATCTGGTCGGGTGCTGGTCAGCCGCGCCTCGCTAGAGGTCGCGGATCTGCTGCGCAGCGAGCTGGAGCCCGGTGGGGCCACGGTCCTGGCCGCGCCGAACGGCGGCACGCTGCTCGTCACCCGCCGCGACGCGGCTCCGCCGGCCGAGACGGGCGGCGTCGTGGCGCTGCTCACCGCGGGCGCATCGGATGCGCCCGCGGCCGATGAGGCGGCCTGGGTCGCGCGTGAGATGGGCTGCCGCCTCGTGCGCGCGGACGACGTCGGGGTGGCGGGCCTGCACCGTCTGGAGCAGCCCCTGCGGGCACTGCGGGAAGCCGGCGCCGACGTGGTCATCGTCGTCGCGGGAATGGACGGGGCGCTGCCGTCGGTGGTCTCGGGCCTGGTCGACGTGCCGGTCATCGGCCTGCCGACGTCGGTCGGCTATGGTCTCGGCGGGGGCGGGCTCGCCGCGCTGCTGTCGATGTTGCAGACCTGCGCGCCTGGCCTGGTGGTGGTCAACATCGACAACGGCATCGGCGCCGGCGCGACGGCCGCGCTGATCGCCAACCGCGTCGCCACCGCCCGCAGCTCGTCGTCGCGTTGAAGCGCCTGCCCCGGCGAACGCGTCGAAGCGCCCCCCGGCGAACGCCAGTGGGAATGCTGACGGCGCAACCGCGCTACTGGACGCAGAACTCGTTGCCCTCGGGATCCTGCATCACGATCCAGTATTCGCCGCGAAGTTCGGTGGCGCGGAGCTGAGTGGCGCCGAGACTCAGGAGGCGCCGCGCTTCGGCACCGACCCGTTCGCGACGGGTCTC
>VBGG01000246.1 GCA_005883405.1 Chloroflexota bacterium
CTGTGCGTCCCAGGGGTGGAGAATCTGCATCTCGATTGTAGCGACGAGGAAGCCTGCCGGCGGGTGTGTGACGGCGCGGTCGAAGTCTATAACCTGGCCGCCGACATGGGCGGGATGGGCTTCATCGAGCGGTTCCGCGTAGAATGTCTCCGAAGCGTTCTCATCAATACCCATATGATCGAGGCTGCTTGCCGAGCCGGCGTTCAGCGGTACTTCTTCTCTTCCTCTGCCTGCGCGTACAACATCTTGCTCCAGCAAGACTCGGCCGTCCGGGCGCTGAAGGAGTCGGACGCGTACCCGGCCATGGCCGAGCGCGGGTACGGCTGGGAGAAGCTCATCTCTGAGATGTTCTGCCAGGAGTATTGGGCAGAGCGGAGCCTCAAGACCTTCATTGCGCGCTTCCACAACGTGTATGGGCCGCACGGCACCTGGGACGGCGGACGCGAGAAGGCCCCGGCCGCGATCTGTCGGAAAGTCGTCGAGGCTATCGACAACGACAGCGGCACGATCGAGATCTGGGGAGACGGCCAGCAGACCAGAAGCTTCATGTACATCGCAGATTGCGTCAAAGGCATCGACATGATTATGCATTGCGAGGACTTGGTTGCCACGCCGATCAACCTCGGCTCCAGCGAGCTGGTCTCCGTCAACGAGCTCGTGGACAAGGTGGAGGCGATCGCCGGCGTTACGTTGACTCGACGTTTCGATCTGACCGCTCCGCGCGGCGTCGCAGGCCGCAACAGCGACAACAGTCTCATCAAGCAGGTCCTGCACTGGGAGCCGAACACGACGCTCGACTGCGGCTTGCGCGAGACATACGAGTGGATCAGGGATCAATACTATAGCCGCAAGCGTGGTCGACGGGTCGTCGTGTGAACAGCCGCGGGTCGTCTGGCTCTGAGGGCGTGGCGACTCCGTGAGAATCGCGTACGTCGCGCCTTATCAAGGGCCCACGTTGTTGAAGCGGCGCCCTATCGTCCGCAACCGCAGCATGTCCAATGCGGTCAAGATCGAGCTGATAGCCTCCCTGTTGCGCGCCAGGTCGCACGACGTCGAGATCCTCTCGCAGGGGGAGGTGGTCGAATCCGCCTGGACGTTCTACCCGGCATTTTCCGAGGAGGAGCGCTTTCATCCTCAGATCCCGATCCATTATGGATCGGTGGTACCAGTCAGACGCCTGAACGGCCTGTGGTCGACTCATCGGACGCTTCAGCTTCTGAAGGAACGGCATCGGGCCGACCCCTACGATGTCGTGATGGTCTTCAATCTGAAGGGCCCGCAGATCGCCTGCGCCAACTATGCGATCCGACACTTGGGTCTGCCCGTGGTCCTGGAGTACGAAGACGACCGATTCGTGAATGTTCGTGGCGAAGCGGTCGTCGGTATGGCACTGAGACGCGACCTTCGCGCATCGCGACGACTACTCCGAGCAGTCTCCGGATGTATGGCGGTCTCGCCACACCTCCTGTCCCAGTTGCCCCCCGGGATCCCGAAGCTCTTGCTCCGTGGTGTGGTGGGCCCCGACCTCGTGGAGGCCAGTATCAACTCGGCGGAGCGCAAGAGGAACCGGGTGTTGTTCTCTGGTACTCACATTGGCTCGAACGGCGTCGCGGAACTGATCGAGGGATGGCGCAGCGTCAGCCGACCGGACTGGGAACTCCACATCACCGGATATGGCCAGGAGACAGAGGCGCTGCGGCAAAGGGCACGGGACGCGCAGGGAATCGTCTTTCATGGACTGGTGAGCCGACCCGAACTCGTTCGGCTCATGTGTTCGGCGAAAATCTGCATGAACCCGCACCAAGTCAGCCGAATTCCCGGAAACGTCTTCGCCTTTAAGATAATCGAATACTTAGCCGCGGGCGGCCACGTCATCACCACACCGATGGGCGCCATTGAGAGGGAGCTCGAGGCCGGCATTACGTACATGCCGGACAACTCACCGAACAGGATTGCTGAGACTCTACGGCACGTCGTCGAGCACCGTGAATACGAGCGGACCGCTATGGACGCGGCCCAGCGGTTCTATGGGCCCATAGCGGTCTCGCAATCCTTGGACGCGCTACTTCAGCGGGTCCGAGGCGCGGTGACAAATGATGCCGAGCGAGCCTGGCGATGAATCTCGCGGACACGGCGGCCTCCAGCAGCCTCCAGGCCGACCGAGCGTCGCAACACGACCCGACCATCGGTACGGACCCACGACGCAGTCTCGCCATCCACCTTGGCATCCTGTTGCTCGGGCTGGCGATATTGCTGAGCGGAGGGGTTCTGGAATCTACGATCTTCCCGGCGGGTACGGTCGTGGGCACCACGCGTCGGGCTGCCGCATTGGCATTATGTCGAGTGCTGGTCGCGACCGTCGGTGCATATCTTCTGGTCAAACGACCGCTCGTCACGGTCGTTCATGTATCCGCGTTCGTCCTTGGGAGCGTCGTGTCAGGAGTCGTCGGCGCGGCATTGTTGCAAGTCGCCTACGTACCGCCGCCGATCACCAGCGGCTGGAAGGCGTTCGCACCAGCCGCAGAGCAGAACCAGCTTGGATTCCGAGGCCGTCGCATCGAATACTCGCCCCGGGACTGCGTCATTCTCCTGGTCGGTGACTCTCAAGTGGAGGCAACGGCGTTGCCCTTTGCGGCAATGCCGGAGCGGCGTTTGGAAGGTCATCTCGCCTCCGCCACTCGGAAGACCAGGGTCTTCAGCCTCGGCGCTGGCGGGTACGGACAAGACCAGGAGTTGTTGGCTCTCGAAGAGTACTTCCGGAAGTACCGCGCGGACGTGGTGGTGCTCTGGCAAACGCCTGGAAATGATATCTGGAACAACGTCTTCAAGACGCATATGGCGAGCCGAAACCCAAAGCCGACGTACTGGCTCGATGAATCGGGCAGACTCAGCGGGCCCAACGAATGGCTCGGTCAGCCACTAGCCAATTCTCCGATCGTCGTGGCGGCCCTCTGGCAGCGTGCCTTCGGCCTCCCCTGGCGGGATAAGCGTTGGGAGCTCCATCTCCCCGAACCGTATGTGCCCTTGAATCGCTACGACGGCCCTGTCCGCACCGACTGGCAGGAGCGGTGGAATACGAACCTCGGCCGGATGCGCGACGAAAACCTCGACACCGAAAAGAGTGGCTTGGCAGTCTGGCTTACCCCTCGCAGCAAGCGGATGCAATACGGCCTCGACCTGACGCGAGCGCTGACGCGGCGGATTCAGGAGTTGGTGACGGCGAACCACGGCAGGTTAGTCATCCTGCAAGCTGATACTCAGGAGGCTACCCCGGACGTCGACCAGGTGTATGTGCTGAACGGGAGGTATTACCGAGTCTCCCAACGCCAGTTCGTGTCAAACTGGAGCTACGTGAACAAGGGCTTCGACACCGAGATCGTTCGCGTCACCGTCAAGGACTGGCGAGTAGGTCCAGAAGACGGTCACCTGAACGCACAGGCGACGGACGAGGTCATGGCGGGCCTGGCCGACCGGATGCGGGCCGAGATCGCGAAGAGACCCCCCGGCATGGATCCTCGGCCGAGAGCCTGACGTGAATATCCTGGGCATCTCTGCTTTCTACCACGATAGCGCAGCCGCCATCGTCGTCGATGGCGATATCGTCGCCGCCGCCCAGGAAGAGCGGTTCACGCGAAAAAAGCACGATGCCGCATTTCCGCGACACGCCGTTGCGTACTGCCTTGGTGCGGCGGGACTCCGTCCAGACCAGCTCGACTTCATCGCCTTCTACGACAAACCGATGCTGAAGTTCGAGCGCTTGCTCGAAACTCAGCTCGCGTTCGCGCCCAAGGGTATCCGCAGCTTCGTCATGGCTACCCCCGTGTGGCTCCGGGAAAAGCTGATGATGCGGCGCATGATCCGCGGCGGCCTTCCACAGAAAACGAGCGCGCCGCTGCTGTTTATGGATCACCATGAGAGCCATGCGGCGAGCGCGTTCTTCCCGAGCCCGTTCGACGAGGCGGCCATCCTCACCCTCGACGGAGTCGGCGAGTGGACGACTGCGGCCTGGGGCGTCGGGCGAGGCAACCAGCTCGAATTGAAGCAGCACCTTCACTTCCCGCACTCCCTGGGACTCCTCTACTCCGCCTTCACCTACTACTGCGGGTTCAAGGTCAACAGCGGTGAATACAAGCTCATGGGGCTGTCCCCCTACGGCACGCCCATTTACACCAGCGCGATCTTCGAGCACTTGATCGACCTGAGGCCTGACGGTAGCTTCTGGCTGAACATGGAGTATTTTGACTACGGCCACGGACTGACCATGACGAACCGGAAGTTCGCCGATCTCTTTGGCGGCCCGCCGCGGAATCCTGAAACAAGCATCGAGCAGCGACACATGGATCTAGCGGCCAGCATTCAGGCGGTCACCGAAGAAATTGTCCTCCGAATGGGTCGGGACGTGCACGAGAAGACCGGGATGCGGTATCTGGTCATGGCCGGTGGCGTGGCCCTGAACTGCGTCGCGAACGGTCGGCTCCTCCGCGAGGGCCCTTACGAAGACATATGGATTCAACCGGCTGCCGGTGATGCGGGCGGAGCGCTTGGCGCGGCGCTGTTCACGTGGCACCAGCTCCTCGATCACCCACGCTCGACGAACGGCCATGATCGACAGAAAGGCAGCTTTCTCGGTCCCGCCTTCAGTCCCCAGGATGTCCAGAGGTTTCTCGAGCAGATGGCCGTTCCATACACACGCTTCGACGATGAGCAGACGCAAGCCGACTGCGTCGCCAAACTCCTCGCCGAGGAAAAGATCCTAGGCTGGTTTCAGGGCAGGATGGAGTTCGGCCCGCGGGCATTAGGCGCACGGTCGATCATCGGCGATGCGCGCTCACCGGCGATGCAAGCCACCATGAACTTGAAAATCAAATTTCGTGAGAGTTTCCGACCGTTCGCACCCGTCGTCCTTCAGGAACACGCGCACGACTGGTTCGATATGCCCGAAGGGCAAGAGAGCCCCTACATGCTGCTTGTGGCGCCCGTGCTGACGCGGCGCCGCGCGGCCATATCTCCCGAGCGACTGGAGACGATGTCGCGCGACCCGGACCTGCGACAGCGCGTGAACGTGGTCCGGTCGTCCGTTCCGGCCATTACGCACGTGGATTACAGCGCGCGCGTGCAGACTGTCGATCGGGACCGGAATCCCCGCTTCCACCGGCTCATCGAGACGTTTTACAAGATGACGGGCTGTCCAGTGCTCGTGAACACCAGTTTCAACGTCCGGGGTGAGCCCATCGTGTGCACGCCGGAGGATGCGTATCGCTGCTTTGCGGCGACAGAGATGGACGCGCTGGTTCTTGAGAACTTCATGATCCTCAAGAGCCAGCTGAGAGATCAGGCAGCCGAGGGCAGCGCCCGCGCCGAGTATCTTGCCCGATTCCAGCTGGATTGATCGACGTCAAAGAGGTTCCCGACGTGCCTATGACTCACGACAACAACCCGGTCAGCCCCACCGAGCGCATCCTGCGCCAATTCTCAGGCATCTGGGTCGCCTTCTTTGGAGCGATTGCCGCCTGGCAGGAGTACCACCATCACCGGCATGAGCTGGCACTCGTCCTCACCGTGCTGGCCGTGACCGTCGGGCCACTTGGCATCGCATGGCCGCGAACGGTCCGGCCTGTATTCATAGGCTGGATGGCCCTCGCGCATCCAATCGGATGGATCGTCTCCGGCGTCGTCCTGGGAGCCGTTTTCTACGGACTCTTCACGCCTGTCGCATGGATCTTTCGGACCGTCGGCCGGGACGAGCTTCGGCTTAAGCGGCAGCCCCACACGGAGACGTACTGGCGCGCGAAGCCGGGCGCGACCGACAAGGCGCAGTATCTACGGCAGTTCTAGAAGGAATGT
>VBGG01000032.1 GCA_005883405.1 Chloroflexota bacterium
TGAAGCCGTGCATTCGCTTGTAGCGCGCGTGAACGTCGGCCAGCGCGAAGTTCCACCAGTGCCCCAGGTGCAGGTCCCCGCTCGTGTAGGGGAACATCACCAGGGCGTAGTACGTGGGGCGCGAGGAGTCCACGTCGGCTTCGTAGAGCCGATCCGTTTCCCAGCGCGTCTGCCATTTCGGCTCGATCGCGCGGTGATCGAACGTCTGGGGGCGGCCCGGCGCCGGACGCGGGCCAGTGGTCATTGCGCGGGCCATAATCGTGAATTGTATGGAACGCCGCCTCGTGTACGACTCAGATGCGGTCGCGCCTGGGCGTTGCCCGACGTGCGGCAAACGGTTGGACCGCTGCACGTGTGGCCAGCGCCGGGCGGCCCCGGTCGAGGCGAAGCCGCTGAAAGTGCCGCGTGACGGCGTCGTACGGCTGCTGCGCGATCGTAAAGGACGTGGCGGCAAGACCGTCACCTTGATCGCCGGGCTGAGCGGATCGACCGCGGTGCTGACCGCGCTCGCCTCAGACCTGAAGCGGCTGTGTGGCACTGGCGGAACGCTGCGCGGCGACGTCGTCGAGATCCAGGGTGACCATCGTGAACGCCTGCGCGCCGAGCTCGAACGACGCGGCTACACCGTCAAGGTTGCTGGCGGCTAGAAGTGGCCGCGCTCCCGGGCCAGCTCAACACGAAGCGCGTCCAGCGCTGGTCGACGGTGGCTTCTCCCACTGCGAGGGCTGGACTGTTGCCCCGGGAGTAGGCGCGAATCTCAGCCTGGGCATCGATTGGTCGGCCAAGACCGTCCCACTCCCGTAGCAGGTGCTGCACCCGCGCGGCGAGCGACTCGCCGCCGCCGGGCGTGAGCACACACAGGTCGCCGCCGCGCGCGGACTCATCCGTCCAGGCCAGCAGCGCGAGACTGCTTTGCGCGCCATTCATGATGCACAGCGTGCCGCGGGCGCCTGTCCGTTCGGGCAATCGGAAGAGGTCCGGCACCTTCGGTCCGCCCCAGAGGGTGTAGACGTGTGGCTGGTGGGCGACGAGCCACAGGTGCAGGCCGTCGCGTAGCTCTTCGGGGCTGGCCGCAATGCCACCTGGGAGCACCCGGAATCGACCTGAGAGCAGGGCGCCGATCACATCCAGGGGCATCGGCATCGGCTCGTCGGCGCCGCTCAGCACCAGCGCACCCTCCGCGTCCAGCGCAACGCGCGGCCAACCGATGCTCAGCAAGCCGCGCAGCGGAATGAAGCTGCAATTGCGCAGTGAACGGCTGACGAGGAAGTCCCTCTCGGCGACGAACGCGACGCAGCGTTGCAATCCTCGCAGCCCGAGCGGCATGACCAGGCGGCCGTGCGGACGGGCCAACTGCTGGCGCCAGGCAGGCGCGATATCGTTGGCGGCGACCGTCAGGATGATGCGGTCGTAGGCGTGCAGGTCGGGATAGCCCAGCGCGCCGTCGGCCTGTACCACCTGCACCTGGTCGAGGCCCGCGGCGTGCAGATGGTCGCGGGCGCTGGTGACCAGGTCCTCGTCGATATCCAACGTCACCACGTGGCCGCGCTCGCCGACGATGTGGGCCAGCAGGGCGGCGTTGTAGCCGGTGCCGGCGCCGATCTCGAGAACCCGGTCGCCGGGGCGCGGCTCGAGTTGCTCCAGCATCAGCGCGATGACCTCGGGCGCGGAGGCCGAGCTGACGCTCACCCCGTCCACGCGTTTGGTAACGATCGCCTCGCTCGAGCAGTACACGTCGTCGAGGGGCACGCCGGGCAGGAACAGCTCGCGCGGCACCGTGAGCAGCGCCTCCGCCACGCGCGGGGAGCGCAGGTGTCCGTCGCGCTTGAGGGTCTCGACGAGCGCGCGGCGCTGCAAACGGCTTTCGTCGTGGGTGCCGTCCATGACCGGCCGACTAGAGTATCGAATAGTGGCTGGCGGGTATGGCGGGCGCAGGCGATGGCCCGATGCGGGGGAGCTGATCGGCATTGCGCTGTTGGGGGTGATTGGACTCTGGGGCGCCTGGTTCGGCGTGCAGTCGCTGATCACGCTATGGTGGCCGATCAACCTCGGCTACTTCGTGGCAGGCGGCATCGTGGCCGCGGTTGCGGCGGGCGTCGCCCGCGCGCTGCTCAACCGTTGAGCCTCGCTGCCGATACTCAGGCGTGGATTTGACCCTCTCGCCCGCTTCTGACGACGCCTCCGACAATCGACAGCTCCGCCGCGAGCAGCGGCGTCAGGTCAGCCTGCGTGCCGTGTTACGCAGCGCAGCGCTGCCTCAGCCGCTGACCGTCGAGATTGTCGACCTGACGACAGGCGGCGCGCGGGTCCGAGGCGCGGAGGTGCCCGTCGGCAGCCGCGTGACGCTCGAGTTCAGCGCGGCGTGGTCGCCCACGGCACACACCGAGCGGAGCAGCCCTGGATCGGCGTGGTCTTCCACCTGGTGGCAATGCGCGGCGGGCGCTAATCCAGGCGGTAGCTCGCGGTAGCTCTAGGTCTAGGAAGAAGCGCCCCGCGAGCGCATTCGGTCGATCACAGCCTGCTGCTTGGGGCTGAGCGCCCGCCCGCGGCGGAGCTGTTGCGCGACTGAGGTCACGAACTCGCGCTCCCAGTCGGTGCGCGGTTGTACACCGACCAGCTCATCCGGTTCTGACTGGACCAGCGGGACCACGTCAAAGCCCTCGCCCAGGTCCTCGAAGCGGCCGTTGAGCGCGCCGATCTTGGAGAGCCGATCGGCCAGCTCGTTGCACGGATCGCCCGCGTGGCCACGCACCCATTCGACCGACAGCTGTAGCTGTTTATCGTCGATGGTGCGACGGATGACGTCCCAGATATCGATATTGGCGCGTACTTTGTAGCGAGCCTGGAGAATGCGCACCGTCAGCTCCGAGTCGGCGTGTACCTCGAGCTGAGAGGTCGCCGGTACCCACTCGAGCGCGCCCAGCACCCCCAGCGCCTCGGCGCGGTTGTTCGACGTTGACGACAGGTGACCGAACAGCTTCCACGACTCCGCATTGCCCGGCGCGAAGACGGCCGCGGCCCAACCGCCTGGACCTTCCGGGTTGCCCAGGCACGCGCCATCGGTGTAGGCGACGTACTTCGCCGGCTCCGTGGGCGCCGTCAACATCGATCGCAGCTCGAGCATGCGCGCGTGGAACTGCTCCAGGTCGCGAACGCCGAACGCGCGCCTGGTGGCAGGCCTGCTCACGTCAGGCCAAGGGCGCGCCGTGCGTTGAGCAGCAGGATCTTCTCGTGCACGGCCGGCCGAAAGCCGGCTTCCTCGAAGTCAGCCAACCACCGTTCGGGAGTGATGAACGGGTAATCGCTGCCGAAGACCATCTGGTCCTGCAGCAGGGTGTTGGCGAACTGGATGTACTGCGGCGGGATGTATTTGGGCGAATAGCCGCTCAAATCGAGGAAGACGTTGGCCTTGTGGCGGGCGAGCGCGAGCCCTTCGTCGGTCCACGGCCACGATGGATGGGCGGCAATGATGGTCAGGTTGGGGAAATCGGCCGCGAGGTGATCAAGATAAATTGGTCGGGTGTAGTCGAGCCGCTGTCCGCGGCCACCCGTGCCAGTGTGAAACAGCACCGGCGCCTGCAGCGCGGCGGCGGTCTCGAACAGCGAGTAAAAGCGGTGGTCGTTGGGATAGAAGGCTTGCCTGCCCGGGTGGAACTTGGCGCCACGAAGTCCCAGGGAACGTATCGCGCGCTCGAGCTCGCGCACGGCAAGCTCGCCCTTCCATGGGTCGATACCCGCGAAGCCCACAAACCGATCGGGGTATTTCCGACACGCCGCCGCGAGCTCGTCGTTCGGATAGGCGGGTACGCCCGTCGTCGTCTCGGCGTCTGCTCCGAGCAACACGGCCAGCACGTCGAGTGATCGAAAGCGCTCGGCGGTCGCGTCGAGGTCCTCATGTGTCCAGGGACCGCGAAAGAACCGTTCGGCATCGGCCTGCTCACCAGCCCAGGCCCGCGCGACGCGTGCGTCGGTGGGGTGCACGTGAATGTCGATGGCGCGCATCGCCTGATCAGTCTCGCAGAGAACCGGCGAGCAGTGGCCGCGCCGCGCCGTTGGCTCCGGCCGGGACGGGCAGGCGCAGCACGAAGCGGGCGCCGCCGCCGCGTGGGCTCTCGGCTGTCAGCTCGCCGCCGTGTGCAAGCACGATGGCACGGGCGATGGCCAGGCCGAGACCCATGCCGCCCGGGCCGCCGCTGGCGCGACCCTCGACCCGGAAGTAGCGCTCGAAGACGCGCGGCAACACGTCCAGCGGGATGCCGGGACCCGAATCGGTCACCGCAAGCTCATAACTGCCGAACAGCGGCGGTCCAACGTCGACGCGCACCCAGCCACCGGAGCCCGCGTACTTCAACGCGTTCTCGATCAGGTTGCCGAGCGCTTGCGTCAGCCGAATCGGGTCACCGTTCAGGGGCATGGGGCCGATAGGCAGCCGCACCTGCAGCGCGATGCCCCGTCGACGCGCTTCGGGGGTCCACTCGTCGAGCGTGCCGCGCACCAGGTCAGCCAGATCCATGTCCTGCACATCGACGCGCAAGCGGCCGCCCTCCCAGCGCGCGAGCTCGAGCAGATCGTCCGCCAGCCGCACCAGTCGTCGCGTATGGCCAACCAGCCCGAGCACGAGCCGCTGACCGAGCGCGGGGTTCGCCTCGGCCGCGCCGCGCTCCAGGGCCTCCGCGGCCGTCTGCATCGCCGAAGCAAGCGAGTGCAGCTCGTGCGAGACATCCGAAGCAAATTCCCGCCGCGCCTGCTCGTGGACGCGCAGCTGATCGGCGAGACTGTTGAAGGCCTGAACCAGGGCGCGGATCTCTTCGGTGCTGCCGCGCGGTTCTGGCAAGGGGGCGGGAAAGGCGCTGGTCGATTGGGGGCCAAACGGCAGACCCGTGGCACGGCGGCTCGCCAGCGCCAGCGCCGCCTGGGACACCTGGCCGGCCGGACGCGCCACGGAAGTCGCCAGCATCAGCCCCGCCAGGGCTGCCACCAGCACCGCACCCGCGGCCAGCAGCAGCGACGTGAGGTTCAGACGGCTCAGAATCGCCTGAACTTCATCCAGGCTGTAGGTGGCCTCGAGCGCGCCGACCACGCTGCCATCGTCGATCGCGACCGGCACGCTGACGTGGACCATTTCGGCGCCGCCAAACGTTTGCAGGGGATCGCCTTCGGTGTGGACCACCGTCTTGCCCAGCAGCGCAGCTGCCAGGCTGCCGTCCTCGTCCGAGTTGGACCAGCCGCGCGAAACGGCCACCACGTCGCCCGCCCTGCCGACGATCAGCAGCCGAGCGTGAGTCAACGTCCCCGCTCGACTGACGAAGTCGTCAACGGCGTCGATGTCGCCGCGCGAAAGCGGGCCGCTCACGTCCTGCGCCAGCAGTCTGGCCTCGTCGGCCAGATCGAGCACGACGCGGTCGTGCAGGCCGCTGCGCACGGTGCTGGCGGTATACAGCGCCGAAGTCGCCACACCGAGCACCGCCAAGCAGGCGTAGGTTGTCGCCAGCCGGCCGCGCAGCGTGTGTAGCGGGTTCTTCAGCACTCCTCCGCGTTCCGCTCCTCAGCCAGCCGATAGCCTACGTCTCGAACAGCCCCGCATGCGCAGCATGCGCTTCAAACTATTGCATACTGGTCGGGGGGTCGGTCTCCTCGGCCAAGCGGTAGCCTACCCCCCGAACAGTATGCAGGTATATCGGGCGGCTCGGGTCAGGCTCGATCTTCTTGCGGATCATGCGGATGTAGACGTCCAGCGCCCGCTCGTCGCCGTAGAACGAGGGTCCCCACACCGTGGCGAACAGCTGTTGGCGCTCGACTACGCGGCCAGCTGCTTCGGCTAACAAGCGCAGGATGTCGAACTCGCGGGCCGAGACGTCGATGACCCGATCATCACGCGTCAAGCGGCGCATCCCGGTATCGATCCGCAGCCGACCGACCGTGTAGACGCCGTGCGCCACGTCGCTGCCCGAGCTCGTCGGACCGCGGCGGATCTGGGCGCGGATGCGCGCCAGCAACTCGCCGTGGCTGAACGGTTTGGTGACGTAGTCGTCGGCGCCGGCGTCGAGACCGGTGATCTTGTCGATTTCGTTACGCCGTGCCGTCAGCATGATGATCGGCACGTTGGACCCCGCGCGTAGCCGCCGCGCGACTTCCACACCGCTCAGGTCAGGCAGCGCGACATCGAGCAGCACCGTATCGGGCGGGGGCTGACTGCGC
Organism: Chloroflexota bacterium; assembly: GCA_005883405.1. Lineage (GTDB taxonomy): Bacteria > Chloroflexota > UBA6077 > UBA6077 > CF-72 > CF-72. The sequence continues at coordinate 6,199 of VBGG01000032.1, forward strand.
GCGACGATCAGCGCTTCGGCACCTGTCGAGGCAAGCTCGACCACATACCCCTCCTGACGGAGGATGAACGCCAGCGACTCGGCCTGAAGCGGGTCGTCCTCGACAACAACTACCCGGCCCGAGGCTGGTGCCGTATCATGTACGTCGCTCATCGAGCGCTACGCAATCTATACCGCATGTCGGCTGCCTCGAACCTCCCCGTCGCAATCACGTTTCCGGGCAACACACAAGAGGCATCGGCGTTTTCAATCCGTACAACGAGAACGAGGGGGTCTTAAGTTATGGGAGTAGGCGCACTTCAACCAGGTCATCTGATCGTCATTCTGGTCATCGTCCTGCTGATTTTCGGTCCCGGCAAACTGCCCGAGCTGGGCAAGGCCATGGGTGATGGTTTGCGCGAGCTGAAGAAGGCCACCAGTGGCGACCAGGAGAAGGAGGCATCCGCCGCAAGCACGGCAGCCGCCACCGCTCCCACCGCGACTGTCACGCCGATCGCCTCCGCCACTCGCACGTGCCCGAGCTGCCGCGGCAGCGTCGCCATGAGCGACAAGTTCTGCGGCAACTGTGGTGCGAGTATGGAACAGGTCAGCCGCAGCGCGTAACGGTTTCTCGGCTCGCGACGTAGACGCGGGCGGCAACCTTCAGATCCTCCTCGTTTCCGCCGTCGTGGCGGTGCTGGCTACACGCCTGTACCTCACCTTGATGGGGTACCCGCGCGTCGGCAGCGGATCGCTGCACATCGCGCACCTGCTGTGGGGTGGGCTGCTCATGCTCGTCGCCCAGGTGGTGCTGGTCGCGCTCCTGGGCAAGCATGCCAAGCGGTGGGCGGCGGCCATCGGCGGTCTCGGCTTCGGTCTGTTCGTCGACGAGCTGGGCAAGTTCGTGACCGCCGACAACGACTACTTTTTCCAGCCAGCGGTTGCGCTGATCTACGTCGTTTTCATCGTGCTGTTCCTGGTCTTTCGCGCCATCGAGCGCCGCTCGCTTTCGTCGTACGAGCTGCTCGTGAATGCGGCCGACATGCTGCGTGAAGTGATCCTGGGCGGGGCGACGCGCGCCGAAATCGTGCGTGCTCGGCGATTGCTCGACCGCAGCGGCTGCGACGGGCCGCTCGCCGCCGCACTGCGTGATGCGATCGACAGCGCTACCCGCGCGCCCGAGCGCACGTCGTTCATCGCCGTGGCGGCGGCAAGGGCCTGGCGCACCTACGACACACTGCTCGCGTGGTCAGGGTTCCAACGCGCCATCTGGCTGGTGTTCGTTGTCCAGGCCTGCGTTGGTCTGGCAACAGGAGCCACGTTCGCCTGGGCCGCCGCGCACGACAGCGCACCCTCGGTCGAGCAGAACACCCTGGCGACCTCGATCGTGTCACTGGCGCTCGTTTTCGTCGGCGTGGCACGGCTGCCGAACTCGCGGTTGGCGGCCTATCGCTGGTTCGAACGATCCGTCCTGATCTCGGTCTTTTTCACCCAGGTGATCCTCTTCTGGCAGGATCAGTTCACCGCGCTGGGCGGTCTGGCGTGGGACCTGGTGCTGCTGGCCGTGTTGCGCTATGGCATCCGCCAGGAGGAAGCACGGCTCGTAACTGAAAAGTGATCTGGGTCCGGCGAATCTTTAGCGGTCTTTTACGCAGCTTTAAGGCGCCTTTCACCTTGGGGTCCCCGCCACTTGTGAAAATCACAGTGACCGGTCGGGTCTATCCCGATCAGTCGCCGTCAGCGTCGGGGTGAATGCCTCCAACTCCCCTAAACCCTAGCGCT
>VBGG01000247.1 GCA_005883405.1 Chloroflexota bacterium
CGCTTCGGCGTTCTGGCCGAGGACCAGATCAATCGCCGCTACGGCGACTCGATCGTGACCATGCTCCAGCTGCCGCTGTTGGACGCCGGTGGTTTTGTCGAGCCGTGGGAGTTTCTGCTGTGTGGCACCCAGCTCTTCTCCGCCACGGCATACGGCGCTCGTGCGGCGCAGTGTGGACTCCGCGCCACGAAGCCATCGATGCAGGACCTGCGTCACGACATCGCCGTCGTCGATCTCGCCGATTACCTGCTCGAGCACGAGCCGGAGGCCGAGTGGCGCACCGAGCGGGAAGCATCGCGAGTCATCCGCGGGACCGTGCGGCGTACGCGAAGACGCGGCTTCGAGAACGGGCCCGGCCACCAGCCTGACGGTCTGCTGTTGAAGAGCGGCAACGTGCTGGCGGTGGAGCTCGAACACAGCGTGAAGAGTGAACAGCGCTACGCGGACATCTGCCGCTGGTTTGCTTCCACACCACGGGTCGACGGCGTGCGCTGGTACGTCGACGATCCGAAGATCGCCGACCGCGTGGCCAGGGTCAACCGACAGCACGGTTTCGACCGCGATGTCGACGTGACCATCGAGCCCTTCCCGCCCGGAGTCGCGCTTCGGCCCTGGCGGCGTCCGTGATGCGGGCGCTCCGACGCGCGGCGATGCTCGCCCAGCTCGTCGCACGTCCGGCTATCTGGCGGAAGGGGTGCGCGCGATTCAGGGCAGGTCTGGTGGTCTTGCGTCCGCCGCCGGCCGCGCGATCGCCGACACCGCTGACGCTGAACACTCGCGGCCCGGGCTTTGTCCTGGGCCGCGTCACTTCGGCCCCGCTGCAGTCCGCCCGGCTGTTCACCCGCCAACTGTTGCGACTGGACCTGGCGGACCTCGAGCGCCACGCCATGCTCGTCGGAACCACCGGCGCGGGCAAGACCACCAGTCTCAGCCGGCTGATGGACGCTTCCATGTCGGCTGGCTGGGCGGTGCTCGTGGTGGACGCCAAGGGTGGCCGACTCGCCAGCGTGTGTCGCGCCCTCGGCGCATCGCACGGGTTGCCGGCGCGCGTCTGGCTGCCGGGTCACCCCGACAGCTGGACGTATGACCCCTGTGCCGGCGAGCCGACGGCCGTGGGCAACCGGCTCATCGGCGCGTTCGACCACGGGCGTGACGGCCAGGTCTACCGCAATTTGTCGCAGGCCCTCGTGCCGCTGGCAGCCCGGGCACTGCTCGAAAGCGGTCAGGCCTGCACCCTCGACACCCTCCGCTACAGCCTGGACGAGGCGCACCTGGCGGGACTCGCCCGGCGCACCGCCGACGTGGACCTCAAGACCGAGCTGCTGGCGATGCTCTACGACGCACTGCATCGCAAGACGCTCTCGGGTGTCGCCGGTCGCTTGCGGTCACTGCGGTTTGGCGTATTCGGGCCGTGGCTCTTGCCGTCGGTGCATACGCTCGATCTCGCGGATTGCCTCCGGGCGCCAGGTATCACCTACCTGGGGCTGCCGGCGACCGCGGCTTCCGAGGACGTTGCACTCGTCGGCCGCGTCCTGATCCAGCATCTCAAGCAGGTCGCGTACGACGGTCTATGGTCGGCCGACCCGCATCCCGGCCTCGTCGTCTTCGACGAGTTCGCCTCGCTCGGCGACGCGGTCCAGTTCACGGATCTGCTGCACCAGGCCCGCGAGGCGCGCCTCGCGGTCGTCGTCTCGACACAGCAACTGCCTCGCGACCAGGTGCTGCGCAAGGCACTGCTGGGTGCGGGGGCTCTGATCGTCCACCAGGTCGGTGCCCCCGAAGACGCCGACGCGCTGGCCCGAACGCTCGGTACGCGCAGCGGAACCGAGATCGTGCGCCAGAGTCAGCTCGGTCCATCGGGACCGATCGTTCGCCGGCACCTGCGCAACCGCGAGTCGTTCCTGATCCCGCCGGAACAGCTCGCTCGTCTGGCTGTCGGCCAGGCGGCGGTCTGCATCCGCTTCGCCAACGCGCGGGTCGCTCTGGTCCAGATCGATCCGCTGCACCTTCCAGGAAAGGAGTCCTGAGATGACACTCGCCCTCATTTCCGCGGCGCTTCGGCGTCGACCATTCACTCTCCTGTACGCCGCGCTGCTGTTGGCAGCTTTCGCGAGCCTCATCGGCGCTCCTGTGCCGCTTGCGCTGGTGGCGTGGTTCGCGGCCTCCATCGCGGCCCTCGAGCTCTGGCACGCGGCCGAGCCCACCATCCTGTGGCGACTCGGGTGCTGCGCCCCGACGCATGCCGAGCGCGAGCGCATCGAGGCTTCGCTCGGCTGTGTCCACCTCGAGGTGCTGGTCCTCGACTCGCCCAGGCTCTGGCTGGGACGCGGCCTCCGATGTCTGGTGATCACGCGCGCCGCGCTCGAAGTCCTTGAAGACCGCGCCCTGGTTGGCGTGCTCTACCAGGCCGCCGCGCCGGCTCGCTGCGCCGCCGTTGCTGGCCAGGTGGTCGTGTCGATCGGCTTGCTGCCGATCTTGAGCGCCTCGGCCGCGAGCACCGGACTGGCGCTTCTCGGACACCTGCTGGCGCTCGTCGTCGGCAACGCCCTGGTCATCCCGCTCTTGCTCTGGCCCGAAGGCTTCATTCGATGGGCTGGGCGAGCATTCGGCGCGCTGATCGTCGGGCTGGTCGGCTCGGTGCTCCTTTCCAGCGGACTGGCCGCGGCTGGCGCGGCGCTTGTGCTGGCGTGGGCGATCGTGCCGGGTTTGCGCGCGCTTCTTGCCTGGGAAGCGCGTCG
>VBGG01000252.1 GCA_005883405.1 Chloroflexota bacterium
GCTCCACAACGCCAACGTCGGACTACGCCCGAACGAGTATCTGCGCGCCGCCTTCGTGGGCAACACGGGCCAAACCTGGGGCACTGTGTCGTGGGACAGCGTGTCCTGGGACAGTGTCTCCTGGGACAGCGTGTCGTGGGACAGGGTGTCGTGGGACAGCGTCTCCTGGGACAGCGTCGCCTGGCTACCAGCCGACTGAGTAAATCGGAGACCCCTGCTTCCTATGCGCTTCAGCGACCTCCCGCGCTCTTCCCAGCTGTACGTTGCGAGCATCTGCTGCGTGGCGCTGGCCCAGGCAGCACTCGCGGCCTGGCAGCCCGGATCGGCAGCCTCGCTGGAGCTGTTCGCGCTGCTGATCGTGGCAGCCACCGTCGCACACAGCTTCCCAGTCAGCACCGCCGGTAAGCAGGCGTACCACGTCTCGCTGCCGTTCTTCGTGATCAGCCTCATCGGAGTTGTCCACGTCGCCGAGTCGCTGCGCCGCCGCCGATCGCCAGTCGTCCAGATCTTCAATGCCGCCGCGTACATGGTGACCGGCCTGGTCGCCCAGGCGATCTACCGCGCGCTGTGGAACGGACAGGGCGCCCTCACGGCCGACGTCAGCCAACCCGCGTGTCTGGCTGCCGGCCTGGCAGCCGCCGCCGCGTTCGTACTGCTGAACCGGGTGCTGATCAGCGTCGCTATCTGGCTGGGCAATGGGATCTCGCCTCAGAAGCAGCGCATCTTCGAAGTCGAAGCGATCCTCACCGATGGGGTCCTGCTGCTGATGGGCGTGCCACTGGCGCACCTGACGCTGATCGCGCCATGGGCAGCCGCGGTGGGCGCGGCGCCGCTGTGGCTGATCCACCGCGTGCTCGACCTGCCCAACGTTCGAGCTCAGAGTCGCCAGGACGGGCTGACCGAGCTCTTTACGGCTCCGTACCTGACAGAGTCGTGCACACGCGAGCTGAACCGCGGCCGTCGCTTCAACCGCCCGGTCAGCCTGTTATTGCTTGACCTGGACGGCCTGGGCGAGCTCAACGCTACCCACGGACACCAGGCAGGCGATGCCGTGCTGCGGGGTACCGCGCGGACCATCGACGACGCCACGCGCGAGTACGATCTGGCGGCTCGCCTGGCCGGTGGCGCGTTCGCCGTGCTACTCCCCGAGACCGATCTGGCCCAGGCTCAGGCCGTGGCTGAGCGCATCCGCCGCGCGACCGCCGAGCAGACGTTCGAGGTTCCCAACAGCGTCGAGCAGGCGCGCATCACGCTCAGCATCGGTGGGGTGGTCGTGAATGGACAGGACGCCACCGCCAAGCAGCTGTTTGAAGCGGCGGAGACCGGCCTGGCTCGCGTCAAGGCTGACGGCGGCAACCAGATCGGGTTCGAAGCCGTGCATGCCGCGATGCTGACCGCGGTGCCGGCAGCTGCGCCCGCTTCCGGGCGGCCGGCCACGCAGGCGCCCCGACCGAAGATGGCCCACGCACGGCGGTGCCTGATGTCCCGCTGGCGCGCGGAGCATGTGCGCGGCCTCCTGTTCGGGAGCGTCGTCGCGTTCGCACTGGCCGTGTGCCTGGTCGGTTCGATCGCCGAGCTGGATTGGGCCATGCTGGCGGTCATGAGCAGCCTGGCTGTCCTCGCCGGACTCGCGTTCTACTTCAAGAGCCTGCCCCTGGCCCTGGCGCTTGTCGCCGAGCTGCACCGCTCCTCGGCACGGTTGTGGGCGGCACGCTGGTGGCGGATGTGGCCCCAGTATGCGGCGCTGAGTGCCGCGGGCGTGACGGCTGTTTTCGCCCACCAGCACGTCGGGCTGACAGGCGCCATCGCAGTCTCCGCCGCGGCGCTGCTGGTCCGCCACCTGGCCGGCCGCTACGTGGATCGCACACTCGACAGCGTACGCAAACTGCGCACCGCCAACGAGCAGCTGGAGCACCAGGCCTTTCACGATCCGCTGACGAAGTTGGCCAATCGGGCGCTGTTTGCCGAGCGCCTCGAGCACGCCATGGTTCGCGCCGGCGAAGGCAGCGTGGCGGTGCTGTTCCTCGACATGGACAACTTCAAGACCGTCAACGACAAACTCGGCCACGCTGCCGGCGACGCGCTGCTGCTCGCCACCACCGAGCGTCTGCTGCGCTGCGTCCGGCGCGAGGACACCGTCGCGCGGCTCGGCGGAGATGAGTTCACCGTGCTGCTCGAGGACATGCGTGACCCGAGCGACGCTGCACGCATGGCCGAGCGGATCGCCGTGTCCCTGCAGACACCGTTTGATGTAGCAGGCCAGCAAGTGCTTGTCTCCTCCAGCATCGGGATCGCGCTCGACACCGACCGCAGCCATAGGCCCGACGACTTGCTACGCGAGGCGGACATGGCGATGTACCGCGCCAAATCCGGCGGGAAGGCGCGCTACGAAATCTTCGACACGTATATGGGCGAGCGCGCCATGGAGCGGCTCGAGCTCGAAACAGAGCTCCGTCACGCCCCCGAGCACGGCGAGCTGGTGCTTGACTACCAGCCGGTCGTTTCGCTGGCTGACGGAAGCCTGGCGGCGGTCGAGGCCGTGCTCCAATGGCAGCACCCGCGCCGCGGTCTCCTCGAGTCCGCCGAGTTCGTCCGCATCGCAGAGGAAATGGGCATGAGCCTGGACCTGGGTCGCTGGACCCTCGAACGGGCATGCCGTGACGCGGCCAGGTGGCAGACGCTTTGTCCCGGCCTGGTGGTTCAGGTGGACCTCTCAACACGCCAGTTGGAGCAGGCCGCGCTCGCGGACGTTGTCGCCACCGCGCTGGCAGATGCCGGTTTGCCCGCGCGTTGCTTGCGCCTGGAGGTGACGGAACGGGCGGTCGCGGAGGACGGCTAGACAATGGCGAACGCGCTGGATGCGCTGGCACAGCTGGGCGTGCGACTGGCGCTCGACAACGTGGGCGCTGGACGCTCGTCGTTGGCGGGTCTGAGTCGCTTGCCCGTAGACGTGCTGAAGATCGGCCCCGCTGCCGCGGGCTCTGCCGCCCTCGTGCGAGCGTGTGTCGCGCTCGGCTCGGCGCTCGGCATGACCGTTACCGCTCAGGGCGTCGACCACCTCGAGCAGGCGGCCCGATTGAGCGCTCTGGGCTGTCGTCACGCGCAGGGTGCGCTGTACGGTTCGCCGATCTCGGCGGAGCGGGTGCCCGACCTTCTCCAGCGAAAGCCGCTGACGCGCGTCGCTTAGCCCGCCGGCGCGCCTGCCAGGGCCTGCTGGAGCGCGCGCCGAACGAACACACGGACCATCTTGCGTTTGTATTCGGCGCTGCCGTCTATGTCGCCGACCGGTTCGCTGTCCGAAGCGGCCGCCTCGGCGGCCGTGTCGATCGCGTCAGAGTCGGAAGCCAGGCGGCGCCCCCACAGTGCGGCCTCGGCGCGATGCGCCCGCGCGGGTATCGGGCCGGCACCGTTCAGCCCAATCCGCGCCTCCGAACAGGTTCCGTCGGCGGCCAGCACAACCCGCGCCCCGACGCCCACAATCGAGAAGTCCAGCGGCCGCATGGCGTACTTGAGGTAGGCGCCAAGCGCTCCAGCTGGCTGCGCCGGAATGAGGACCTCTGTGACGAGCTCGGTGGGCTCGAGCGCCGTCTGCATGAATCCGACGAAGAACTCTTCGATCGGCAGCGTGCGCTCACCCACGGACGACCGCAGCCGAACCTGCGCGCCGAGCGCGATCAAAGCGGCCGGCGGATCGGCAGTCGGAAACGCGTGCGCGACGTTGCCGACCAGGGTGCCACGGTTGCGGATCTGCGGCGCCGAGACCGCCGCCTCGGCCTGGGCGAGCAATGCCCAGCGCGCGCGCACGTCAGGGTGCGTCTGCACGGCGGTGTGGGTTGCCATCGCGCCAACGTGCAGCTCGCCATTGGCCGTGATCTGGTCGAGGCCGGGCACGCCCTGTAGCCCGACCAGCACGCGCGGATGGATCAGCCCGTCGCGCAGCAGCACTAGCAGGGACTGGCCGCCGGCCAGAATCTTCGCGTCGTCACCTTGCTGGTCGAGTACGCCCAGGACTTCTTCGATGGAGCTGGGTTCCGTGTATTCAACACGAGCCATGTGTGTCCAAGCCCCCTCCTTCAACTTCGATCGGTTCGATTGGTTCGATCGGCAGGCTCGGTCGCGGCGACTGATTCTTGAGAAGCCAGTCGCTCACGCACGCGACCTGCGAACTGTTTCATCACGCTATCTGCAGCCAGTTTGATCGCGCCCTGGCCGAATTGGCCGAGTTTGCCCAGCACATTCGCCTCGGTGTGCAGCGTCACGCGCGTGTCGCCGTCGTCGCTTGTCAGCGCCAGTCGCAGCGTGGCCGAAACGGCGCTGGCGAGCGCGCGATCTTCCGCGGTGACACCGAGGGTGGCGGTGTGCTCGGCCATGTCGGTCGCCTGTCGTACCAGGTTTCCCGTCAGCCGGAAGCCAAGCGGCCCCACCTTCAGCCGGATGGCGCCGGTATAGGTATTCGGCTCCGTCATTTCAATGCGTTCGAAGCCCGGCATGCACTCGGCGACGGCTGGAACATCCTGAAAGAACGCCCACGTCCGTTCGAGTGGAGCGGCGACTTCGAACTGGTGGACGAGCTGCATGGCTAGCGTGCACCCACCGACGCAGTCTGACCGGCGCCGGCGCGAGCCTCTATGCCATCGAGCACTTTTTCAGGCGTGATCGGCAGGTCTTGAACGCGGACGCCAACCGCGTTGTAGACGGCGTTGGCGATCGCCGGCGCCGTCGGCACCATGCCCATCTCGCCGAGCCCTTTGGCGCCATATGGACCCCGCGGATCGTTGGTTTCCACCCACGTCGCCTCGATCGAAGGCATCTCCATGACGGTCGGGATCTTGTACGTGCCCAGGCGCGGGTTGAGCACCTGACCATCGGCGCACACCAGGTCTTCAAGCAGCGCGTAGCCCAATCCCTGGGCCGCGCCCCCCTCGACCTGCGTCTCCGCCAACGCCGGATTGATCAGGTCGCCGCAGTCGGTGCCCGCCACCAGCCGCAGCACGCGCGTGAAGCCGGTCTCCGGATCGACTTCCACTTCGACACCGTGCACGCCGAATGAGTACGACTGCGCAAAGTCGCCCACACCAGTTTCGGGATCGGGTAGATCGCACGGCGCGTCATAGTGCGCGAAGGCCATCACCTGCCGACCGTCGCGATCGCGGAAGATACTCGACTGGACGATCTCCGCCAGACCATGTCCGCGCGACGGATCGGCTTTCACGAACACACGTCCACCGCCCAACCCCAGCTCATCCGCACTGACCTGGAGCTTTTCGCTGCCAACACGAAACAGTTGCTCGCGTATGCTGGCGCAAGCCAGCCGCACGGCGTTGCCAGCGATGGTCGTGACTCGACTGCCATAGGTTCCAAAGTCCGCCGGTATCAGCTCGGAGTCGCTGTTCCAGACCTCGACATCGTCGAGCCCAACCCCCAGCTCCTCGGCGCAGATCTGAGCCATCGCCGTCGTGGCTGCGCCGGTGCCCATCTCCACCGCGCCGATCAGCAGGTTGACCGAGCCATCTTCGTTGACCTTCACGCCGGCCGCCGAGAAATCAGCGTTGACATGTGGGTGGAACTTGCCGCTGGTGAAGTGGATGCCGCAGGCGACACCCAGACCACGATTCGCCGGCAGCCGGTCACGGTGCGTCCAGTCCAGGCGGGCGGCGACCGTCTCCAGAGCCTCAATGACACCGCATGTCGTGAGTGTCGGGCCCGAGATCGCCTTCTCGCCCGGCCGGTGCAGATTCTTCAAGCGGAATTCGACGGGATCGATCCCGAGTCGCTCCGCAAGCATGTCGGTGTGCGATTCGACGGCGAACGTCCATTGCGGACTGCCGAAGCCGCGGAACGCGCCGCCAAACGGGTTGTTCGTGTACACCACGTAGCCGTCATAGCGATACGCGGGGAGACGATACAACGCCCCACCGAGCATCGACTCCGTCAACGACACACCCGGTCCGTACGAGGTGTACGCGCCATTATCGAACACGACTCGCCCCTGCCGGGCGGTGATGGTGCCGTCGCGCTTGACGCCGGTCTTGATGTACAGGACCTGTGGGTGGCGGGTCCGCGACGAGGTAAATTCCTCATCACGACTGTGAACCATCTTGACGGGTCGTCCGGTAGCGCGCGCGAAGTATGCGGCGCACAGGTAGATGGAGTGCGGCTCGCTCTTGCTGCCGAAGCCGCCGCCGAGATACGGCGCGATGATGCGGATTTTGGCCGCCGGCAGTCCGAGAATACCCATCAGCGCGAACCGATCGAAAAACGTGGACTGCGTCGACATCCAGAAGGTAATGCGGCCGGAGGCGTCCCAGTCGGCGATGCAGCCGTGCGGCTCCATACACACGTGGCACTGGCGAGAGGTCACGAAGCGGTCTTCGAACACGAAGTCCGCCTCCGCAAAACCCTTGTCGATGTCCCCACCGATCACGCGGTTGTGCGCAACAACGTTGCGTTCGACGCCGTCGTGCAGCGCCGGTGCGCCCTCGTGCATGGCAGCTTCGGGGTCGTACACACCGGGTAGAGGTTGGTAGTCGACGTCGATCAACTCCAGCGCCTCCAGCGCGGTGCGCTCGTCGACAGCGCACACGGCCGCGACACCTTCGCCCATGTATCGCACGCGGTCGATCGCGAGCGCCGTCTCGTCCTGGACGAAAGCGCCGAACTTCGGATAACTGGCAAAGTCGGCGCCGGTGGCCACCGCCAGGACCCCCGGGTGGGCGCGTGCTCGGCTGGTGTCGATACGCGTGATCCGAGCGTGGGGATATGGACTGCGCAGGATCTCGCCCCACAACATGCCCGGCATCGCCATGTCGAACACGTACGCGGCCTTGCCGGTGACTTTCTCCAGCGCGTCCACCCGCGGCAGTGACTTGCCGACGACGGAGCGCCCATTGGTCCTGGACGGTTCCGGTGTTCGAGTGGCAGCGCCGGCCGCCGCCTGAATGGCCTCCACAATCTTTGTGTAGCCAGTGCAGCGGCACAGGTTGCCGCGGATGGCTTGTTTGATCTCCGGCTCCGTGGGATGTGGATTGGCCGCGAGGAGTCCAGCGGCGGTCATGATCATGCCCGGCGTGCAATAGCCGCACTGCGCGGCGTGGTGCTCCACGAAGGCTCGCTGGATCGGGTGTAATTGCCCGGCGCTTCCGAGACCCTCGATCGTGGTGATGGATCGCCCCTGGCTCTGTACCGCCAGTGTCAGACACGAGTTGACCGCCAGCCCATCCAGCAAGACCGTGCACGATCCACACTCGCCCTCGTTGCAGGCGCGCTTGGTACCCGGTAACCCGAGGTCCACCCGTAGCGTGTCGGCGAGTGACTGCTCGGGCTCGACCATTGCCTCGTACGTCGCCCCGTTGACGTTCAGCGAAATCGGAATCTTCACCCGTCCACCTTTCCCGAGGTCTTCGATGATTCTGTCAGCTTGCTTACAAACGATCGCCTGGTCCGATGCCTGACAGTCGGTCGACCAGTCCTCCCATGTCCTCGATTTCACGCACAGAGTGGAAATGGTCTTCGCCCACCCAGCGCCGCGCCCACCACTCGTACAGGTCGAATCGCTGGCGCCCGCTGCTCGGCGAGAACAGCTCGATCGCGGCGCCGTCCTCCTCGACGTACGCAACGTACAGCGAACCGACTGCCTGGGCCAGCCGCTCGAGGCCGGCAAAGGTGGCATCGCCACGCGTCGGCATGCAATCGCTGATAACAATGCAGTCAGTGGGGTTGCCGGCGGCTCGTCCGGTGCAGAGCTCGGCCGCGTGGCGGAAGGCGCGCGAAAGGTCAGTCGCTCGGCCCTCAGGCAGCCTCAGAACCGTCTCGACGACCGCCTCGACATCGCGCCCCTCGTCGAAGGCTTTGACAGACGCGAGATGGTCGTCGAATGCCAGAACGGCGTAGTCGCCGCGCCGATCGGCAGTCAATTGCGCGAGCACGGCGGCCAGCAGCGCCGATAGCAACAGTTTCTTGCCAACCATCGAGCCCGAGTGGTCCACCAGGATCAGATAGTCGTGGGCTTGTCGAGCGCGGGCCAGCAGTCGCAGGTCGGTGGCTCCGAGTCGGCCCGCGGTGCGCACGTACGCCTCCAGCGACGCTTCGACGTCGAGCTCGCCGTGCATCGCGCGCCACCACGCCTCGGATACGAGCTCATCCTGGGCATGTTGACCCGCGCCGTCACGCACCTCGCCCGTCTTGCGCAGCACCAGCTGCGAGGCCCAGCGGCGGACCTCGTTCGCATCGGCCAGCGCAGGCTGGCGCTCGTCCACGAGCAGATCGGACGGTGATGTGGCCACGGAAGGCAGGGCGGTGTCCCGCTGGAGGATGGGAATGCTGCGCGACCGGCCGGCATCCTGGCCGCCGCCGGCTTTGACCAGTCCAGGGACACGATCGGGCTCACGCGGCGCGTTCGCGGTGCGCTGCCCGCCTTGCGGCTCCAGGCCATCGGCTTCACCGTCCGAGTCTTGCTGGTCCCCGGCGGCATCAGGCTCGCCCCAGAGGGCCGACGCCCGCAACAGAGAATCCCGATCGCCCGCGTAATCACGCTCCAGGACTCCGCGCATCAGCTCGACGATGATGTCGCACGCGCTGCGCGTGATGGTCGGTTTGACGCGGACTTTGCCGGCAAATGCGCTGCAGCCGAGCAGATAGAACGTATCCTCGTCGACGTCGTTCGGACCCATCTGCGCGACGAGCTGTACGAAGTCGATCGCGCCGCGCACGGATGCGCCGTAGCGCAGGTCCGGATGGTCGCGCGAGGCCCGACCCACGTCGACGGCGAACGGCACTAGCGCGTCGATGCCTGGCGCTGCACGCTGGCGAACGATGGCGACCTCTTCGTCGCGAGGCTGGTAGTCAAGCTCGAGGATCACGAAGCGATCCGCCAGGCCGCGCGCGAGGCGACCGGTGCCGACGTCGTCCAGTGGGTTGCAGGCCCCGACGACCACGAATCCTGGCTCCGCGAGCACCCGCCCGTAGCGGGGCACGTCAAGAATGCCCTCCGACAAGCACGTCAGCAGCACGTTCAAGACACCGCTCGGCGCGCGATTGAGCTCCTCGACATACAGGATGCCGCCCGCTTCCATTGCCTGGACGAGCGGACCGGGCGTGAAGTACTCCGCCTTGAATCCACCTTGCAGGACGAGCGCAGGATCGAACGTTCCCACCAGCGAGAACGCCGTGAGCTGCTCGTCGCCGGTGGCGGTAAACAGCCGCGAGCCGCGGTCGAGACCGAGCATCGCTGCCACTTCGCGCACGATCGTCGTCTTCGAGACACCGGGCAGGCCAAAGAGCAGGATCGGCTTGCTCGCCGCGAGCGCGGCCAGCACCACCCGCAGCTCGCGGCCGCGCCCGACGATCGCCTGGGTTTCAGAGCTCATTCGCCCAGCACACGCCCCCAGTGAGGGATCGGCTGGTTCCAGCCGAGCATGCGCAGGGGGTGCCACAATGCCAACAACAGGCTATCGAACACCGGCTTCCCCAGCTCCGCCTCGAGCTGTTCCACCAGTCGCGCCGTGGCCAGATTAGTGCAGTGCACCACCACGGCTTCGGCGGTGGGCGAATCGGCGCGGCGCACCAGCGTGCGTAGCGTCTCGGCCGGGATTTCGGCGAACTTGAAGTTGACGCTGATGCCCAGATGGGCGGAGTTGACGCAGTCGAAGCCCTCCTCGCCGTAGACGCGGATGATGGCCTTGCGCACGTCGTCGCGGTACGGGACCGCCAGAGCGTAGCGGCGGACACCGTAGGCTCGAAAAGCCTCGAGCTGGGCCAGCGTGGCGCTTGTTGCCGGTATACCTGTTTCGCGCTGGATCGCTTCGCAGATCCAACGATCGGACGCCGAGCCCTTCCATGCGGCCGAGATTCCGTTCCAGCAGATAGCGTGCACCCGGGCGTCGGCCAGTAACCTCGCCGCGGAGATCATCGCGTCCAGATCGAATTGCTGCTGACTGGGACGGTCCAACGCAATGCGGGTCACTGGAATACGGGCGTAATGGATCGATAGCTGCTGTTGGAATGGAGCAGTGACGGCCGCGGTGATCGGCTCGACCATGGTGTTTGACGAAGGCGTGATCATGCCGATCCGCAACGGCCGGCGTGACGCGACGTTCGCCACTTGCAATGCTGGCGCACGTCGCTCGAGCTGCCTGGCAGCGTTGGTGTGGTGGCCGGGGTGTCGCGCCAGGAGCCGCACCGCCTGCAGCACGCGCGCCAGAATCTGATTGCGACTGGCGAGCCCCGGATTGTCTTCGAACGCGCCCACGGCCGACTCCAGCGTCCGGCGCGCCTCGTCAATCTCGTTGGCGGCGGGGGCATCCAGCAGCACAACCCAACTCAATGCTTTGGCCAGGAAGTCGGCCTGGCGATGTACCACGAAGGTGCCGTCGCCATGGCGGACTTCGAGCAGCCCGACCGCGCGGAGCGTCACGAGCGCTTCTCGCAGCGTCGGACGGCCAACGTCCAGGTAGCGCGCGAGGTCGCGTTCGGCAGGCAGGCGCTCGCCGAGCTTGAATCGGCCATCGATGATGCCGGCGACCAGGCGCGCGGCAACGTCGTCGGTCAGCCGCGTGCGGTGTACAGGACCAAGCGTCGTGCGCTGGGCCGCGCGTTGGTCGTCGGGCACCGCCGGACGGCGGCGAGGCTCAGGCATACGCAGCCACCCAGTATACGCGAGCCGCTGGCGAGGCAGAGGTCTGACCAGTCTGGTGTTTCATAGCCTGATGGTAAGACCACCGGCCTCTCTTGACACTAGCCGATTCGGCGGCCAGAATGGCGGCGTTCAGCGGCCCCGAGGGTTCGGAGACACAGAGCGGCGTCCGATCACACAAAGGAGAGCGCTCATGGTTCCGGCGGTACTCGTGTTGTACGGCGCGGTCTTGTTCGTCAACGCGTTCTTTTTGCTGGGATTGGCAGACGGGAAAGCTGCCGGACCGATCAACGCCATCATTGGCCTCATCGGCGTGGTGGTTGGCCTGTTCACCGCCGCTACCAACTCGCTCGGTCCCGCGTCGGGCTTCGTCGGCGCGCTGGTGATGATCTTCGGCGTCACGTTTTTGATCGTCTCCGCCATGCTGTTCGGCGCGTTGGATGGTCGGGCGGTCGGCTGGTATTGCGTCTTCGGCAGCATCGCCTGCCTGCTCTGGGCGTGGGGATTCTTCAGCAATTACCGCAGCGTTTCCAACGGCGTCTTCTCAATCATCTGGGCGATCGTGTTCGCGCTGTTCGCCGGCAATCTCGCCTTCTCGCGGCCGTGGGCCAAAATCACCGGCTACGCGGCGATCTTCACCTCATTCGCCACGCTGATGCTGCCCGGCTATGTGCTGCTCATGGGAGGTAGCCTGCCATGAGCGCGACGGCGCGATAGCGGAGGGAGTACCCGATGGCAGTCATGACTCCTACGGCGACTCCGGGAACGTACATCGGCGCGTCGATTCGGCGGCGGGAGGACCCGCGGCTGATGACCGGCCGTGCCACCTACGTCAACGACATCGTCGCCCCCGGCTGTGCGCAGGTGGTGTTCGTCCGCAGCCCTCATGCCCACGCGCGCATCCGGCGCATCGACACCAGCGCGGCTCAGGGCGCGGCGGATGTGATCGCGGTGCTCACCGGTGCCGACCTGGAGTCCAGCATGCAGCCGGTGCCCTGCATCTGGACCTTGCCGAACATGAAGGCGCCGACACGGCGGGCGATCACTCTTGACAAGGCCCGCTTCGTGGGCGACATCGTGGCCGCCGTCGTTGGCGCCAGTGAGTCAGCCGCCCGCGACGCGGCCGAGCTGGTCGATGTGGAGTACGACGTCCTGCCGTGCGTCACCGACCAGGACGCAGCGCTGCGGCCCGGCGCCCCGCAGCTCCACGACAACGTGCCAGGCAACGCGGCATTCACCTGGGACCTTGCGGGCGGCGACCAGTCCGTGTTCGACACCGCCGAAGTGAAGGTCCCACTACGACTGGTCAATCAGCGCCTGGTCTCCAACTTCATGGAAACCCGCGGGGTGCTCGCTCAATGGAACGCGCTCACTGGCGAGCTGACCGTGTGGTCATCAACCCAGATTCCGCATCTGGTGCGCCTCGAGCTTGCCCGCGTGCTCGGCGTGCCCGAGAACACGCTGCGAGTGATCGCCCCGGAGGTCGGCGGAGGGTTCGGCGCGAAACAGAACTTCTATCCCGAGGAGATGATCGTCGCCTCCCTCTCGATGCGCCTGAATCAACCCGTCAAGTGGATCGAAGCGCGCAGCGAGCACTACGTTGCCACCACCCACGGGCGCGACCACATCCAGGACGCGGAGCTCGTCGGAAGTCGAGACGGCACCATTCTCGGACTCCGCGTCGATGCGCGCGCGAACCTGGGCGCCTACTTCTCGATGTTCGCTCCGATCGTGCCGACTGGCCTGTTCGGTCTGATGCTGTGTGGCGCGTACCGCACGCCGGCCATTTCGTGCCGCGTGACCGGCGTCCTCACCAACACCACCACGGTCGATGCCTATCGTGGCGCGGGTCGACCGGAGGCAACGCATCTCGTCGAGCGGCTGGTCGACATGTTTGCCGCTGAGATCGGCATGGACCCCGCCGAGGTTCGGCGCCGCAACTTCCCACGTCCCGACCAGTTCCCGTATACCACGGCCACTGGCGTCACGTATGACAGTGGTGACTACGCCACGGCCCTGGATAAAGCGCTCGAAGCCGTTGGCTATCAGCAGCTCCGGCAGGAGCAGGCGCGGGCGCGCGCACAGGGCCGACTGATGGGTATCGGCATCTGCTCGTTTGTCGAGGTGTGCGGCGCGGGACCATCCGCGGTGCTGGGAGCCGCCGGCGCTGGAATCGGTTTCTGGGAAGCGGGCACGGTCCGCGTATTGCCGACCGGTAAGGTCACCGTGTACACCGGGTCGTCACCCCATGGGCAGGGCCATGAGACGACCTTTGCCCAGGTCGCCGCCGATCAGTTGCGGGTGCCAGTCGAGGATATCGACGTCGTTCATGGTGACACCGCCAAAGTGCCCTTTGGCATCGGCACGTTTGCCAGCCGCAGCGCAGCCGTCGGTGGCACGGCGGTGGCCATGAGCGCCGGCAAGGTCCGCGACAAGGCGGTCCGCATCGCCGCGCACCTGCTCGAGGCGGCACCCGAGGACATCGAGCTGGAGTCAGGCGCATTCAGCGTGCGAGGCGCGCCGAGACGGTCGGTCACCTGGAGCGACGTCGGGTTGCAGGCATTTCTTGCCCACAGACTGCCCGCGGGCGTGGAGCCGGGGCTTGAAGCCAGTACGTTCTACGATCCATCGAACTTTACGTGGCCGTTCGGCACGCATGTGTGCGTCACGGAGGTGGACCCACAAACTGGCCAGGTAAAAGTACTGCGGTACGTCGCGGTGGATGACTGTGGCACCGTGATCAATCCGATGATCGCCGACGGGCAGGTCCATGGCGGGATCACTCAGGGTCTCGGCCAGGCGCTGTATGAGGGCGCTGAATACGACGCCAACGGTCAGCTCCTGACCGGTTCGATGCTCGACTACGTCGTCGCCACGTCCGAGCAGGCGCCCACCTACGAGACGTCACACACCTTCACTCCAAGTCCGGTGAATCCACTCGGTGTCAAGGGCATCGGTGAGGCGGGCACGATTGCCGCGTCGCCCGCGGTGGTCAACAGCGTGGTGGATGCGCTCTCACATCTGGGCGTGCGCCACCTGGATATGCCGCTCAAGCCCGAACGTGTCTGGCGCGCGATGCAGACGAAAGGGGCCACGCCATGATTCCGGCCGAGTTCGACTACGTTCGCGCGGCATCGGTCGAGCAAGCCATCGACTTGCTTCGCAGCGGCGGTCGTGAAACCAGGCTGCTGGCCGGCGGCCACAGCCTGTGAGGCATATGCTGACGGAGTCGGAGGTCAGCTATCGATCCGCTTTCGACATCGCCGCGGATGTAGCTGCTCGACGGCTCTCGCCAGTAGAGGTGGTCGAGACGTTGCTCGCCCGCATCGGCCGCCTGAATCCGGTGCTGAACGCGTATTGCACGCTCGTTCCCGAACAGGCGCTCGAGGAGGGGCGTCAGGCAGAGGCAGCCGTCATGCGCGGTGCAATCCTGGGCCCGCTGCACGGGGTACCCGTTTCGATCAAGGACCTGATCGCCACACGCGGCATCCGAACCACGCGCGGCTCCAGGATCTGGGAGAACTGGGTGCCCGAGCAGGACGCGCCAGTTGTCGAACGCGTGCGCGCGGCCGGCGCGATCGTGCTCGGCAAGACCAACACGCCGGAGATCGGTTGGAAGGGCGTTACCGACAATCCGGTGTTCGGAGCGACTCGGAATCCATGGAATGTCAGTCGCACGCCCGGTGGATCCACCGGCGGAGGGAGCGCGCAGGTCGCGGCCGGCCTCGGGCCGATCGCCATTGGCACCGATGGAGGCGGCTCCTTACGTATTCCGGCTGCCTTCACGGGCTGTTACGGCTTCAAGCCGTCGTTCGGGCGTGTCCCCATGTACCCGCAGAGTCCGAACGCATCGGTGGCGCATTGCGGACCGCTTACCAACACGGTGCGCGATGCCGCGCTGGTGCTGAGCGTCCTGGCTGGTCCAGATGACCGCGACCGACTGTCCCTGCCGGCCAGCGATACCAGCTACCTCGAGGCCGTATCTGAACGGGCCGTCGCGACATCCCTGAGGGGACTGAAGGTCGCCTGGTGCGCAGATTTTGGCTGGGGATATTGGCCCGTCGAGCCCGAAGTGCTGAATGTCACGCGGTCGGCCGCGCATCGCCTGGTCGACTTTGGCTGCGACGTCCTCGAGGTTCGCCCGGACTGGCTGGGACCGATCGAGGCCTGGAACGCCATCTTCTACGGTGGCATTGTCGGCCAGGTGGGCCCAACCCTGGAGCAGACCCGCCAACTGCTCGATCCCGGACTTCTGCGAATCATCGAAACCTACCTGACCGACAGCCTGCAGGCGTTCGTCCAGGCGGACGTGGCACGCACGTCCTTCTGGGACCAGGTCCGTCATTTCTTCGGACAGTACGCGCTGTTGCTCACGCCAACTGTGCCGCTGCCCGCGTTCCCGCTCGACCAGGACACGCCCGGCACAGTGTCGGGCAGACTGCCCAACGGCCTGGGCTGGTCTCTCTTCACCTATCCGTTCAACCTCACGGGTCAGCCAGCAGCGAGCCTGCCGGCTGGCCTGACCTCGGACGGCCAGCCGATCGGCCTGCAGATCGTAGGCCGTCGCCACGCGGACGCACTCGTGCTGACCGCTTCGGCTGCCTTGGAAGCGGCCCAGCCGTGGGGTGATCGACGCCCGCCGCTCAACTGACTGTACCCGCTCGGGTTGTGGCATAGTCCTTGCCCGGGGCTCAGCAGCGTGCGTCAGATCCTCGTGGTCGAAGATGACGCCTCGATCCGAGGGCTTGTCAGTGACCTTCTACGCGACGACGGCTATCAGGTGAGTGAGGCCTGCAACGGCGCCGAAGCGCTCGACGCCGTACGCGAACAGCGTCCCGACTTGATCGTTCTGGATCTGATGATGCCGGTGATGGACGGTTGGACCTTCGTCGAAGAGTGCCGCCGTGAACCGGGCTTTGATGATGTGCCGATCGTCGTCACCTCGGCCTCGCATGACCTGCCGCGTACCGCGGAGCGTCTGCGCTCGCTCGGAGTCCGGACCTGCCTCGCCAAGCCGTTCGACGTGGACGGCCTGCTGGCGCTTGTCGAGCGCTACGTCCCCGCGGCGTGAGCGCTCACTCCGCCCGGCAGCGTGACGAATTCGGCGAGTAGATCCTCCAACGCGGAATTCAGATCCTGACTCCGCCCCACATGCACCGGCGAGGTCTGAATGATCGTGCTGCGCGGGGCCACCAGCCAGTGAAAGCGCTCGGGCTTGGGTAACGCGGCGATCGGTCCACCGGCCGGTTCGCCGGCGCAGATCGCCTGAAAGGTGGCCAGGTGCCGCTCCACAGCAGCGAGGTCCACATCCGGTGCGAGGCTCCGCAGCCGCTCGGTGTCGACTTCGAAGCGCGCGCCCAGAAAGTCTTGCTCCGGACTGAACAGCACCACTCCGGCATTGAGAAACTCTCCGCGTTCGACGCGCGGCACCACCCGCACCACCGCGTAGCTATACCACACGATGCGTCATCCGCCGCTGGAGTCGGGTGGGTCCGCGTTCCTGCGCGGCGAGGGCCTCGGCGAGCCAGGGCCGGGGACCATTCAGCCGCTCAGCGAGATACGTCCAGTACGCCGCGCGGATCTCATCGGCGCTCGCGAACTCCGCTTCCTCACCAAGCCATTCCTCCGGAACGGAGTCCACGATACGCGCCAGCTGTGCCGAATCCAGCCGCGCCCGCAAGCGCGCGTCGGCGGCCTCCAGATCGCCCGCGCGCGACAGCAGCACATGCTCGGCGATCTGCGTAAAGGGTGAGTGGATGCGCTGCTGCCATCCGCTCCAGCGGTGGTGAAAGAACAGTGCCGCGCCGTGGTCGATCAACCACACCTGTTGGCCGCACACCAGCAGGTTCGTATTGCGTGGGGTGCGGTCCACGTTCGTCACGAACGCGTCGAGCCACACGATCTCTGCCCCCAGCTCCGGACTGACCAGCGCGGCGTCGACGGCTGGATCGAATGCTAGCGCCGCGTGCAGAAACTCGAGTCCGAAGTTGGCGCCGACGCTGCCGCGCAGGATGTCCTGGATCTCGGGGTCCGGCTCGCCGCGTCCGAAGCCATCCTCCAGGTCGACGATCGCCGGCCGCGGCACCGGCAACCCCAGTGCGCGCCCGATGAGCGCCACCAGCGCCTCGGCGACCAGCGCCTTGGCCCCCTGCCCCGCGCCGCGGAACTTGACCACGAAGCTGCCGTCGGCGTCGGTGTCGACCACCGCCGGCAATGAGCCACCCTCACGAAGCGGCACCACGTACCGCGACCCGACCACCCGCGGCAAAGCGGCGCTAGCCATGCTCACACGACTATAGAGCTTCGCCCGCTCAGCCCCAGCGGCGAGAGCCTATACCGCCATAGCGGCCGATCGGCACTCGTTCGCAGCCGCGGCCGAATCACGCGGGCGGCAGCACGCCACCGGATCGCAGCAGCGGCCGATCACGCCAGCGACAGCTCTGCCACTGGCTCGCAGCATCGGCCGATCACGTCAGCGGCAGCATGACACTCGTTCGCGGCATCGGCCGATCACGCCGGCGGCGGCAGGCCAAGCCAGCGACCTCGCCGCGCGACGGCTTCGGCCATCTT
>VBGG01000040.1 GCA_005883405.1 Chloroflexota bacterium
GCCAGCATCGCCAGCTCGTTGAACAGGCCCCGCAGCTCCGACCGATCGCGCTCGCTGAGATCCCCCAGATGTAAGTTGCGCAACTCCTGGCGCAACTCCATCACGCGTCGACTCAGTCCCCGCCGACGCCCTTTAGCGGTTTGATTCGAATCGAATCGCTGGCGGATGGCTGCCCGCAATGTGGGGAAATCCCAGCCGCCGTCGATCGCCCGCGCCAGCAGGTCGTAGCGCTGCTCCTGCGGCACCGAGAGCAGCTCTTCGGCCGCCGAGATCGTGATCTGCCCCGCCAGCACGGCCGGGGCCAGCATCTGGTCCTCAAAGACGCGGAGCCGCTTCGACACCAGCGCCTGTGAACGGTGGATGGCGCCTGCCACCTCGCGCGTGCTCCACCCGCGCTCTCTGACCAGCACCGCCAACGCATCGGCCTCTTCACGTGGCGACAGATCCGCGCGCTGCAAGTTCTCGACGAGCGTGAGCAGATACGCCTCGTCCTCGCTCGCCCGCCGCACGAAACTTTCTGCCCTTGCGACGAACGACGATTGGCTGCAGCAGGCCATAGGTTTGCAGCGAAGCGGCGAGCTCTTCGATGCCCTGCAGCCGCTGACGCGGGTTCCGCCGACCGTCGACAACGGCGGAAACCGGAAGTGCACTGCTCGCGCCGTCCAGGCGGGTTTTGTGATTTTCCCGGCCAGCGCCTGCCACCTGCGTCATCTGGCCAGATTGTGCGCCACCTGCCAGCTCTGGTCAATATATCGGCATGCATCTTGCCACCGCGCGAGCGCCGAAATTCGCTAGCGAGTGCCCTCGCCACATCGGGCGGCGAGCTGCTCGCAAATCAGAAATCAGAGATTGGGGTCACATATGGGCACACCGCGTGGACTGCCGCTGTTGGGCGGTGGCCAGGACCGCGGACTCGCATACCCATCGCCGGTCGCGAGCCGCAGCTGCCGACGCCAGGCGCTCCACGAAACCTCGCGTGCATTCCTCGAAGCTGGACCGCACCCTCAACAGCTAGCGGCAGTCCTGGCCACGCGCCTCGCAGACCTGATCGGCGGCGGGTGCATCATCCGCGGCCCGGTCGAGCGTGCCCCGAGTCTACCGCTCGCCTGCGCTCACACAATCGCAAGCTCGCTCGAGGCGTTGCGCCAGACGTTCGAGACGAGCCCGCATGCACTCGCCTTTGCATGCAGCGCGCAGGCGGCGCACACGCGCCGGCCTATCCTGCTACCGCTTGTCTCGTCTGAGGTCCTTCAGCTGTGGACCCAGCCGGCCGCCCGGCCGTACCTCGACCAGTATCAGGTTTGCAGCATGTTGGTGGCGCCGATCCGATCGGCTCAACAAGTTCTCGCGACGATCGTCCTGTGGCGGGAGCATCCATGCCGCCCGCTTGGCGACTCACATGCGCTGCTGCTGGCTGAGGTCGCCAATCGCATTGCGCCTGCGCTGTCGATTTCGAAGCATCGGCAGCGCAGGCAGGCATGCTAATCAGGAACGGGTGACGTTATTGTCGATCCAGCAGTAGTTGCCTACGCCTGTATCGAAAACGTACAGGCGAGTCCCGCGTGCGAAGAAGGCGATGAACTGCGTCCCTGCCGGCTTGGTGCCAAAATCCACCGCTCCTCCGCCCACTGACTGATCGCCATCCGCATTGGGGGCGGACCAGCAGCCGATCGGCCCGGCGGCGGTGATCAACGGCGGTATCATCAGCTCGTCGACGACGGCATACGGACCGAAGTAGCTGAAAATGACCGGCTCCTCGGGAATATCTGCCAGCGCGGGAGGTACGTCGGTATCGGGCGGCGGAGTACTCGACAGAGGAAGAATCGGCACCGGTGCCGCCGCGCCGGCGGGCACGGTCTGGGCGTTCACAGTTGTGGTGGCGGCCACAACGAACATGCAGGCGAACGGAAACAGCCAGAATGGCCGAGGTTTCATGACCCTTCGAATCCTTCCCATGCACAGTGGCCCCGCGGGAGCAAGGCGATGCGGGCCGCAGTGGACCACTGGAGCTAGGTTGGTTTCACCATAGCACGCACTGGTTCCGTGTGCACCGCGCCGGTCAGCCAAGCGTGTCAAAGTTTCAGGTGATTCGAATCATTCTGTTAGGACCGCGCATCCCGACTCCAGGCGCCGGTCAGCACGCATCCGCGCGTACGGCCCTCGTCTGAGGCGCACAGTTCGTCGCGCAACTGGGCCTCATCGAGGGAACTGGAATAGTAGGCTAGCCAGCCGTCCACGTCCGGCTCACGCCCCAGCACGACGCGGTACGTCCAGGCGATCATCGCACAGCGATCGACGCATGCCGGCACGCCGGCAGGTGAGCTCGGCGGTGCCACTTGGCGGTCGGCAGCTACCAACACACCGCCCACGGTGGCCGTCATCGCCAGCACCGACGAGACAAACGTGGCAGCCACCACCAGCCACACCGCGAGCCCGACCGGTTGGGAACTGCTGCGAGAGAAGCGAAGTAGAACCACGAGCCGCCAGCCAAGCACGATCACGGCAAGCAACGGCACCAGACCGATCCAGGCGAGCCAGGGCGGCAATCCCGACTGGCTCAGATACCAGGGCCAAATGTCCACCAGTTGCGGCATCGCAGGGTCGTAGAACCAACCAAACGTGCTCCTGTCCCAATGATGTGTCGTGCTCAACGGCAGCCTGGGCACCGCTGGCACGTCAACCAACCTGGCGGCGACCTCCGAGTCCAAGCTGGCGTCAATCACCTGCACGCCGAGTAGTCGCGGATCGTTGGACGACGGATCGATCCCTTGCGCTTGGAACGTCGGTGAGCTCAACAGCAGGCGGTGCTCCGCTGACGTCAGGTCGCCGAGCCTGATCTGTAGCGCGTACTGTCCGGGAGCGGGGCGCTCGATGTGCCAGTCTGTCGGCGGCACAGTTCGGCCGTCCAGGCTCAGCGCCAGCCCCGGCATGGGCCGCATGCTGGTCGGCTCGGGCTGGATCAACTCGAGCCGCAGTGTCACAGGGCCGCTTTGCGACGGACGGAAGCGCAGCTCGGCGCTGCCATTGGTCCACCTCGGCCAACGGTGCTCGACGCCGTCTGGCGGATAGAAACCAGCTCCGGCCGCCAGAGTGCCAGACGGCATCGGCCGCACGTACTCGGCCGCTCGCTGCAGCAACTGGCGGCCGCTGGCCACGAGAGGCGAAGCAAGCGGCTCAAACCACCGCTGCTGAGCGCCGGAGCCGTCGGGGCCGCCAGTCTCGAAGATGTACGTGTGTGGATTGCTGGCGTTACCCACCGTCTGGACCAGCAACCCGAGCCCCACCAGCGCTGCTAGCGCCCGCAGCCCCAGGCGTGTGCGCGAAGCGGCTCGATCCAACCATGCCACGAGTGGTAGCAGCAATAAGGGAACGAGCGGAACCATGTAGCGCGGGCCCCATGCGGAGTCACCCGCCCAGAACGTGAGTGGTGCCACCAGCGCGATCTGCGAGACGGTCAGCAGTCCGATCAGAACAGCCTCGCTGTGCGCTCGTCGCCAGAACACTGGCAAGGCGAGTACACCCGCCAAAACGGGAGGCGCATACAGAAACACGCTCTTCCCCGGACTGAGCAGCAATCCACACAGCCCGACCAGCGGATCTCCTCCAAAGATGGTCCGCATCGCGGTCAGTCCGTTCGCGAGGCCGTTACCGGTGTCCAGGATCGATCCGAAGCGAACGAAGTCGTATGTTGCCAGCGCAACCGCGGGCAGCAGCCCGCCGAGCCCGAAACCGGCTGCTTGCCTGAGTGCTCTAAGCCAGGGCGGCCGCCCATCCGCGCGAAATGCGCCGGCGAGCAGATAAACACCGAACGCCGGCAGAGTCGCCAACATGGCTGAGCGCGTCACCGCCGCCAGCCCAACCATCAGGCTGGCCACGAACCACGCCACCGGGCTATCACGCCGCGAGCCACGCACAGCACACCACACGCCCAGGAGCAGAGACAGCGTAGCGAGCGGCTCGCTCCAGAATGCGCGCGCGTACGGCCAGGCAATCGTGGCCAGGCCGTAGATCAGCGCCAGCGTGATCGCGCCCGCGGCCGAAGCGCCGACCTCGCCTGCCAGGAGCGCCAGGACTACCGCGCAGGCGGCCGTGGCTATCGCTGGCAGGACTGTGACAGCCATGCGGGTGAGGTACTCGGAGTACGTCGGGTCGATCGGCTCGGCGACGAACTTGCCGCCGAGATACAGCGGAATAGCCAGGACAGACTGCACCGGCCCATACGGCGAGTAGTAGTTGCCGTCAGGCCCGACAGCAAGCCCGCGTGGAATCGCCAATGCGCGCGCCTCGTCCGGCGGCAGGATCGGGCTGTGGCGCTCAACCAGTCCCTGCGTGACGTAGTACATCTCCTCCTCGTCGTTCGAGCTGGTGTGCCCACCCGACGTAGCGCAGTAAACAGCAAGCAGGAAGAAGAACAGTAGGAGCAGAAGTCGGCGTTGGGACGTGGACTCCACAACGCGCGATGTTGCAGCCGCTGCCTGCGGATCGCGCGCGGATCTGCTAATGTCCTGAGAGAGCAGCTCGACCGCATCGGGCGTGGCTCGGGAACGGAGTAAAGGCACTGGCGTTGGCTGGAGGCACCAAGCGCGCAGAGCACCGCGCGGTGTGTGCGCAGATCACTGTACCGTGCCTCGAGCGCGCATTGCTTGCCCGCCACTACCTCTGAGACCGGAACCAACGGCACGAGCAGAAGCAAACGTACAGTCATCGTGATCGCCAATCGCAAGCCAGCCTCACTCCCGCCAGCAGCCGCTGATGGCCGCGTCGCGAAAGGCGCCCAAGCTGCAAATCAGGCTGCCGCTACCGTACGCACCAGAGTGGCGCAGGATGGCCCAGCCGAAGAAGCAATACGTCGCCAGTTCAGCAACGGG
>VBGG01000249.1 GCA_005883405.1 Chloroflexota bacterium
CACGGGTGTGGCCGTGGTCGAGAGCCCACCCAAAGCTCCGACTCCAGCGCCCATCCCGCGCGCACCCATCGCGGCGCCTGCGCGCAGGCCGTCTGTGGCGCGCCCGCCATCCAGAAGAGGTCCGCTGTCTGAACGGCCGCCCTGGCTCCTTCCGGCCGCGGTTGCGGTCGCAATCGTCATCCTCCTGGGGATCTTCGGGGTGATCGTGCTCGCCAACCGAGGCGGAGGCCAGGTCACCGGCGGTGTGCACACGACCCCGACAGCCCACGCGTCGACCTCACCCGCAGCTTCGCCCAGCCCGTCGGCCACGACGAAGGGGCCGCTGGCCGTGCCGAACTTCGGACCCACCAGCGCTGATCCGATCTCGAAGGTGCAGATCTGCACCACCGCTTCGCCATGCAATATTCCCGGCGGCTCTCCGGAAAACGGGACGGCGTGCGACCTCAGCTCATGCAAGGTCGAGGTGGCGATCTACTTCTCGTCTGTGCAGAAATCGGCCCAGGTTTCCTACACCATCAAGTTCTTCGACCGCTGCACCGGCCAGACGACCGACCTTCCTGGTCCGAGCGCGTCCACACCCGCCAGCGGCTACATCGTTTCGATCCCGACAGATCACTGGACGGTGAGCATTCCCAACGGGGTGAAGTCGGGCGCCATCGTGGCGGTCGCCCAGAAACCCGCGGTTGCCCGCTCGGAACCGCTCCTGCTCGGCGCGGAGACCTGCTAGAGCTTCTTCATCCCGTAGCGCAGGAACAGAAAGTCGTCGTGCCGCCGAGCGCTGAGCAACCGGCTCCAGACGCCCTGAGCGGGTAGGAACTCCGCGCCCGCCACCATGCCGAGACGCGGGTCGCGGTCGCGGCCGGCGACCACCGGCGAGATGGTGAGAAAGGCCTCGTCGAGCAGGTCGCGCCGGATGAGGTCGCCCATCACGTGTGGGCCGCCCTCGGTGAGGATCACCGCGTGACCGCGATCGCGCAGCTCATCGACCGCTCGACGTAGGTCGACGGGCCCCCTCTCCCCTAACTCGATCACGTCGCACGAGTCCGGCAATCGGGCTTTGACGTTAGCCGCGCCGGACGCGGTGGTGACGATGGTCGCACCGCCTACGACGGCAGGGTGCGACACCATGATGTCGCCACGGGACGTCAGCAGCACGAGCCTGGGTCTGGGCTTCCGGCCGAGCGCAATCCGCAGCTTGGCGAAGCTCGAGCTGAGGTCGGGATAGATGTGCTCAGGCGTCCAGTCATGTCCGGGTGTTGCACGCAGCGTCCCCGCGCCGAGCAGCACGGCGTCGGCGAACGCGCGCAGCAGGCCCATGAGGAAACGGTCCGCCTGGTTACGTCCGCTGATCACCGAACCGGCAGACGCGGTCGGGCCCAGCGTCACAACACCGTCGACGGACGACACGAAGTTCGAGTAGATGACGCGTTTGGGGAAACCGAGGCGCCCATAGATGCGCTCGAGCTCGAGAGGCATGTCGAAGCCCGGCAGGTCGGTCTCGTAGAGAAGGTCGAACGGCTCGATCAGTGTTCGATGCGGGGATTGACCGACTGCAAGAATTCGGTCCGCAGCTGCGGGTCGCTCTCGTAGTTGCCGCGCCAGAACGACGTCCACGTCCTGGAGTGGCCCTCGCGCACGCCCCGCATCTGCGTGCACAGGTGGGTCGCGTTGAGGTACACCGCCACGCCGTGCGGCTTGAGCACGCGGACCAGCTCGTCCGCGATTTCTACACCCACGCGCTCTTGGACGGTGAAACGCCTTGCAAAGACCCTCACCAGTCGTGACAGTTTCGAAATTCCGATGATCTCCTCGTGCGCGATGTAGCCGATGTAAGCGTGACCGTGGAACGGGAGCACGTGGTGTTCGCACAGCGCGTAGAACTCAATCGGTCCTTCGATGACCTGGCTGATGTTGCAGTCGGGCCCGCCATGGCACTCGGTCGGGAAGGCCGTCAAGAGTTTGGGGTCCCCTTCGTAGCCTGCCGTCGATTCGAAAAGCGCGTGCAGGTAGCGGCTGGGAGTGGCGCGCGTGCCCGCTGTGTCGAGGTCCATGCCGAATGCCAGCAAGATCTCCGCGGCGTAGGCCTCGAATTTCTTCCACTGGGCGGGGCTTATCTCGCGCGGGCGGACCTTCTCCCAATGCGTGGTCTCTTCCGGATCGAACGCTAGCGTTGACATGCTCCACTCCTCTGGCTGCTCGGGCGACTTACGGCAACTGTACGCCGTGATGAACTGGGGTTCGGATTCGGGCGTTCGGGATTAGAGTGTTGGACTCGATGTCACTAAACCGGGTTCTGTCGGTCATGATTCCGGCCTTCAACGAGGAGCGCACGCTCGAGGTGATCCTCAACCACGTCCTCGAGCGGCCTGAGGTCGGGGAGGTGATCGCGGTCGACGACGGCTCCACCGACGGCACCTGGGCGATCATCAGCCGATTCGCCGGACGCGAGCCGCGGGTCCGCGCGTTTCGGCAGGAGGCCAACCAGGGCAAGGGCGCGGCCCTGCGCAGGGCGATCGCGGAGGTCCGCATGCCATTCGCGGTGGTCCAGGACGCCGACCTCGAATACGACCCCCGCGACTACCCCACCCTGCTCCAGCCGTTGGTCGAAGGCCGGGCCGACGTGGTCTACGGGGTCCGCGGGTTCGCCGGCCAAACCGCGTTCAGCTTCTGGTTCGTCATGGGCAACATGGCGGTCACCTCGGCCGCCAACGTGCTCTTCGATTGCTACATCTCGGACCTGGAAAGCGGATACAAGGCCCTGCGCACGGACCTATGGCGGCGTCTCAACTTGCAGGGCGACCGGTTTGACGTCGAGCCCGACATCACGGCGCGAGTGCTCAGGCTCGGCTATCGCATCCACGAGGTGCCGATCCGGTATTACGCGCGCAGTCGCGCCGAAGGCAAGAAGCTGACATGG
The DNA here is from genome assembly GCA_005883405.1 of Chloroflexota bacterium. Classification (GTDB taxonomy): domain Bacteria; phylum Chloroflexota; class UBA6077; order UBA6077; family CF-72; genus CF-72. The sequence continues at coordinate 2,918 of VBGG01000249.1, forward strand.
CTCGACGGCGTGCGGGCGATCGGGACGCTCTTGCGGCTGCGCATGTCGTCGTATGAGGGGCTGTTCGGCCGTTCCGCCGATCCCGGGTATCACCGCGAACGGCAACGGCAGCTGTCGCTGCGTCACCCCCTGATATCGCAAGGGGCCGAGCCGAGACCCTAGCTCAGGCCTGGATGTCGATCACGAGCCGGTCGGGGTTGCTCAGCCAGAACGCCCGGTAGCAGGCGGCTCCGTTGATGCCGATGCCAAGCTGGACGACGCCCTCGAAGTCCTCGAGCCGGCGAACCTCGACCATCGTGGCGTAGCCAGTCACGATGTCCAAAGAGCCGCTGTACGACGAGTGGAGGTCGGCCCCATGGATGACCACCAGGATGCCGTTGCTCCCCTTGAGGGTCACCGACATGCCGCTGGGAGATGCGGTGAAGGTGGTGCCGCCTTGCGGCTTGATCTCGACGGTGCCGTCGGGGCCTCCGCCGCTGAAGTCGATGGTCAGCCGGTCGTAACCGGTGTGAGTCCCGGTTCGGAGGCCGCTGACCTTGCCGACAGGAGTCGCCACTGAATGCGCGCCGGCGGCCGATCCGGAAAGGCAGACGAATGCGGGCATGCTGGAGTCAGGCGTCGTGGACGGGCTGAGGTTTGGCGAAGCGCTTGGACTTGCTGTCGGAGCGCCAACACCCACGTTCGAGGTCGGGCGCCGCATTGGATTGGCAACAAAGAGCACGCCCACGATGAGCAACGCGATGACGCCGGCCGCCACGGCCGCGATCCAGAATGGACCTCTGGCTTCCGGCGCCTCGGCAATTGAGGAGCGCACGCGGTCGCGGAGAGCGGGGCTGGGCGAGCCGCTCATCTGGTCAAACGTGTTGTTCAGTTCGCGGCGGAAATCGTCGTTGCTCACGTCAGAACACCTCCTCGATCGTGAGGTCGGCCCGCAGCCGCTTCGCGGCGCGATAGATGCGTGACTTGGCGGCGGACTGCGACACGCGCAGCGTCTTCGCCACTTCGTCGAGCGGAAGGTCCAGGTAGAAATGCAGAACCAAGGGCAGCCGCTCGTCCGGAGCCATGCGCAGAAGCGCCCGATGCAGGTCTGAAGAGCTTTCGCGCTCGTCCCGCGTTTGTGCGGGAACGTCGGCTACCTTGAGCACCGAAAACCAGCGAGTCCGGCGGGTCATGCGGCATTCATTCGCCACGATCGAGCAGGCCTTGATCGAGGCTTCCTGGACCGCATCCTCCGCCGCTCCACGATCGCCCAGCATCACCGCGGCCAGCCGGTAGGCTGGGTCGAGCAGCGGATCGATCAGCAGCGAGAACGAGTCACGGTCGCCCTGGGCCGCGCTGGCCAGGATCTGAGGTCGTTGCTCCATCACTGCAGTGGACATGTTCCTGCCTGTGAGATGCGTCAAACGCCCGAGTGGTTGCAGCGGCGACGGGCTTTTGGGTGCTTAGCTCACCGCGAACGTCAGGTTGCTCACCGTCTCGTATGTCGTGGTCGAGCCCTGGTTGCGAACGTCGACCTCGAGACCATACGTGCCTGGACCCAGGCTGGTCGTGTTCCAGCTGAATGTGTTAGCCGAGCTGTAGTCCTTGACGATCGTCCATCGACCGGTCAGATCGCGCACCCAGAACCGGTATTCCGGCGCGCCGGAGCAGGTCGCCGAGCCGGTCAGGACCACTGTGGTGCCGTGGACCTGTGGCGATGTCTTGTCCGTGGTCAGGCGCGCGGCCGTGCAGGGTGGGGTCGAAAGCGTGAACGAGACATTCGCCACAGTTTCATATGTCGCCGTCGCGCCGTGGTTGCGCACGTCGACCTCCAGCCCATATGTGCCCTGCAGCTTGCCCGTCGTGTTCCAGCTGAAATTGCTGGTTGGGCTGTAGTCCTGGACGATCGTCCAGATCCCGTTCTGCCCGACCCAGAACCGATAGTCGGGCGTGCCCAGGCAGCTCGCTGCACCCGTGAGCCCGACGGTGACGCCCGGGGCTTGCGGCGAGGCCTGGCTCGAGCTCAAGCGGGCGGCGCTACACCCTACCAGCGAGTACGTGATGTTGGCCACACGGTCGTATGTGACTGAAGAGCTCGCGTCTCGAACATCGACCTCCACCCCATACGTCCCGGCGGCGTAGGCGCCGGTGTTCCAGCTGAAGGTGCTTGTCGCGCCGTAATCCTGGACGACCTTCCAGACGCCGTTCTGTCCGACCCAGAAGCGATAGTTCGGAGCGGGACAACCTGACGTCGAGGCAGACAGGGCGACGGTGCCGGCGGTCGCCGTCTGCCCGGAAGGACTGGCGTTGAGCGTTGGTAGGCCGCACGGCGGGGCGGCGAGGACGTAGCTGATGTTGGCCACCCTCTCATATGTGTCCGTCGAGCCCTGGTCGCGAACATCGACCTCCAGCCCATACGCGCTCGGAGCGACGCCGGTCGTGTTCCAGCTGTACGTGTTGGATATTCCGTAGTCCTGGACGATCGTCCAGATCCCGTTGCGACCCGTCCAGAACCGGTACGTCGGGACGCCGGGGCACGTCGCGGTGGCAGTCAGCATGATCGTGCCGCTTGCGAGTTGAGGCGAGGTCGGACTCGCCGACAGGGCGGCCGAGCTGCATCCGTTGAGTGAATAGTTGAAATTGGTCACGACGTCGTAGTTGACCGTCTCGCTGGAATCGCGAGCGTCGACCTCCAGGTGGTACGTCCCTGCGCCCATGCCGGTCCAGAGATATGTGTTGCTCGCGCTGTAGTCCCGAACCATCCGCCACGTCCCGTCTGATGCCTGGATCCAGAACCGGTAACGAGGGGTCGGGCAGTTCGTGGCCGCGGCCGTGATCGTCACCTGCCCGCCCGACATCGATGGCGATGCGGGGGACGCTGAAGCGTTGATCGTGGCGCAGGTGAAGCTGTTACCCAACACGCCGACGGTGAACGACCACGTGTACGGCAAACCGTTGACCGTGAGCGCGACGGTGTACTTGACTCCAGACTGCAAGGGTTGTCTCGGGATCAAGATGACCCCGCCGCGGCTCGTTAGGTTGCTACCGACAGACGGGCTGCTGGAGTCGATGATGCAGTGCGCGAGCGCGGTGCCGTTGCCGGTGAACGAGTGGACGGGCCCCGCGGAGGTCGCGACGTTCCCGCCGACCTCGATGAAGACCGGCAGTCCCGTCGGAGCCGTGTAGCCGGAGCATGCCTGCAGCGGATCGGGAGACTCGTTTCCGGAGTACGAGGTCAGCGGCTCGGTCGAACCGTCGCCTGGAAAGTAAACCGGATACCTCCCGCCGGTGAACGAGTTGCCGCGCAAAACGTCGACGGCCGCGCCCATGTCCCAGCCCGACTTGACCTCACGATAGGAGCCGAATGCCGTGGTCGTGAGTCGCGGGTCCACCATACCCATGGCGTGAAAAGGCGCCCCCATCCACCAGTCGATCGCCTGGTCGTCGGTGGTGCTGGTGCTCGAGCTCACGTAGATGTTGCTGTTGCGTGCCGCGGTGTCGCCTTCGGGCGTGTAGTAGGGAGTGCCCGCCGTCTCGTAGTGGGTGATCAGGTTGTTCTTGACC
>VBGG01000250.1 GCA_005883405.1 Chloroflexota bacterium
ACTGCGCCGCGGCGCGTGAGGCCTTCCATGCCCGCACGGGACGCTACGTGCCGATCGTTACCGATGGCGGCATGCGCACGGGCGGAGATATCTGCAAGGCGTTCGCAAGCGGCGCCGACGCGGTCATGATCGGCTCGCCGTTCGCCCAGGCCAGCGAAGCGCCCGGCCGCGGGCACCACTGGGGCATGGCCACGCCGCATGCCGGGCTGCCGAGAGGCACCCGCATACGAGTCGGCGTTGGCGGCACTCTCGAAGAGATCCTGTTCGGCCCGACGAGCCTGACCAATGGCACGCAGAATCTCGTCGGCGCCCTGCGGACGTGCATGGGGGTGTGCGGCGCGGAGACGTTGCAGGAAATGCACCGCGTTGAGATGGTGATCGCGCCGGCGATCAAGACCGAGGGCAAGAGTTGGCAGCTCAGCGGCGCGCTGTAGTCGTGAGTCGCGAGTCGTGAGTCGGGAGTAGGCAGCCGTGAGCCAGAGTCGCCGGCCGAGCCGTGGATCGGATGCCACCCACCGCGTCGCGATGTCAGACGATCTGGAGGTCGGGACCTACCTGGAGGTGGCGGAGGCGCAAGAGGCCGAAGCTACGGCGCCAGACTCACGACCCACGACTCATGACTCACGACCCGGAACCCGCGATGCGGTCGCGGTGATCGACTTCGGCTCGCAGTACAGCCAGCTCATTGCGCGCCGCGTGCGCGAGCACCATGTCTACTGTGAGCTGATTCCGCACGACGCACCCGAAGCGCGCGTTCGCGCGTTGCGGCCGAAGGGTTTCATCCTGTCCGGCGGTCCGGCGAGCGTCTACGCGCCCGACGCACCGCTCGCCCCGCGCTACGTGCTCGAGTCGGGCAAGCCGATCCTGGGCATCTGCTACGGGATGCAGGCGCTGGCGTATCAGCTCGGTGGCGAAGTCGAAGCCGGGCGGAAGCGCGAATACGGTCCGGCGGTAGTGCGCGTGACAGACCCGCCGGCTGCCATCTTCCGCGGCCTGCCGCCCGAGTTTTCAGTGTGGATGAGCCACGGCGACGTCGTTCGTCGATTGCCGCCTGGCTTCTGCGCGGCCGCGACCAGTGACAACTCGCCCGCGGCGGCGATGTGGAACGGCGACGGGCTGATCGGGCTGCAGTTCCACCCGGAGGTAGTCCACACCAGCTTCGGCTCGCAGCTGCTCGGCAATTTTCTGACCGAGATCTGTGGCTGCACTGGTAATTGGACGACGGCCTCGTTCGTCGAACAAGCCGTGGCGGACATCCGCACGCAGGTCGGTAGCGGCCGCGTGATCTGCGCACTTTCGGGCGGAGTGGATTCGGCTGTGGTCGCGGTGCTGGTGCATCAAGCAGTCGGCGATCAGCTCACCTGCATCTTCGTCGACAACGGTCTGCTGCGGCGGGGCGAGCCACAACGCGTCGTCGACACGTTCGAGCAGCACCTGGGTATGCGCCTGGTGCACGTGGACGCGGCCGACTCGTTCCTCGGGCGGCTGGCGGGGGTGACCGACCCGGAGGAGAAACGTCGCATCGTCGGCGACGAGTTCATCCGCATTTTTGCCCAGGAAGCGCGCAAGCTCGGGCACATCGACTCTCTCGCTCAAGGCACGCTGTACCCGGACGTCATCGAAAGCACCAGCCACGACACGGCCACGGCTGCCAGCCGCATCAAGACGCACCACAACGTCGGGTTGCCCGAAAATCTGCCGTTTCGGCTCATCGAGCCGTTGCGCTACCTGTTCAAGGATGAGGTGCGCGACGTGGGCGCTGCGCTCGGCCTGCCCGAGGAGATCGTCTGGCGGCATCCGTTCCCTGGCCCGGGCCTGAGCATTCGCGTACTGGGCGACGTCACCCACGAACGGCTCGAAACGCTGCGCGCCGCCGACGCTATCGTCATGGACGAGGTGCGCGCGGCGGGCCTGTACCGTCAACTCTGGCAGAGCTTCGCGGTGCTGACGCCGGTCCGCACGGTCGGCGTCATGGGCGACTTCCGCACCTACGGCAAGGTGGTAGCGGTACGCATGGTCAGTTCACAGGACGCGATGACCGCCGACTGGGCGCGTGTGCCCTACGACCTGCTGGCCAGGCTGTCGAGCCGCATCGTCAACGAGGTCCCCGACGTCAACCGCGTCGTCTACGACATCACCTCGAAGCCGCCCGGCACCATCGAGTGGGAATGAACGTTTTTCCCCAGTTGGGACCCCGTCGGGATCTGCGATCAGCCGCGAGCGCGAGCCGCCGACGAAGTATCGGCCCTGACGGGTGGTTATACGGTCAGGTCAGCCTTGGGACGGAAGGTGGCGTTTGAGGAAGGCGGTTGTCTGCGGCCAGGCTTCGAGCGACGCCTCATGATGGTGAAACATCGGCGAGGGATTGTCGAAGGCGTGGCCGGCCCCCTCGTGCAGGTACACCTCGGCGCCGGGGTGTCCCGAGAACGCCTGGCGGATGGCCTCGGCTTCCTCGACAGGCAGGTACGTGTCGGCCGTACCGAAGTGGAAGATGATCGGGCCGTCGATGCGCCCTGCATCGTCGAGCTGGCCGGCGATGCCTGAACCGTAATACGAGACGATGACGTCAGGATCGGTCGCGACACCCACCCTGTACGCGAGTCGGCCGCCCATGCAGAAGCCGAGCACGCCCGCTTTCGAGCCTGTCTCAGGCAGCCCGCGCAGGTACTCGAGCGCGGCTACCGCGTCGTCCACCGCCCGCGGCTCGTCGAGCTTTTGCACGTAGCCGATGGCTTGCTGGAGTCCCTCCTGCGTGTCCTCGGGGAGGCTGACGTTCGACGCCAGCCGCCAGTACAGATCGGGCACGAGCGCGACATAGCCAAGGGCGGCAAGGTCACGCGCGCGCTGCTTCAAGTACTCGGTGATGCCGAAGATCTCCTGCAGCACCATCAGGCCAGGCCCGCCTCCCGACGCTGGCAGCGCGAAATAGCCGGGCATGCGGCCGCCGTCGTGCGTCGTGATCTCAACGGTGCGATCAGACAGAGTCATCTGCGCTCCGAGGAAAGGCGCGCGCCACCACTCGTCGCTGAGTGGTGGCGCGCCGCCCGTCTGTTAGGGGTTAACGATGAACCAGACGCCGCCCACGTTCTGGCCTGTGGTGTCACCTGGCTTGTGGTCGTTGATCCAGTAATACAGGGGTTGTCCGTTGTACGTGACCTGGAGCGCGCCGTCCTTGCGCTCCGTGGTGCCGAGCCCGCCGGCGACGAGGTCCGGGCCAGTCGCCGAGCCATCGGTCAACAGTGGCGGCCAGTTCACGGCGCACTGGTCGTAGCAATTGCTCAGGTTCGCGTCGTCCTTTGTGAACAGGTACAGGGTCAGGCCGCGGGCGTCGGTCAGGATCGTCCCGAGGTCACCACCGTCATCGCGCACGTTGACGCTCATCGCGTCCGTCGGGTTGAGCACGAACCACACGCCACCCACGTTCTGACCCGTGGTGTCGCCTGGCTTTTCGTCATGGAGCCAGTAGTACAGCGGCCAGCCGTTGTACGTGGCCTGGACCGCACCGTCCTTGCGCACGGTTGTTCCGATCGCGCCGGCGAGTCCGTCTGGCAGGACCGGGTCGCCCTGGCTCAGCAGTGGCGGCCAGTTCACGGCGCACTGGTCGTAGCAGTTCGAAATGCCGGGCACATCTTTGGTGAAGAGGTACAGGGTCATGCCCTTGGCATCGGTGAGGAACGTCCCAAGCTGCGCGTCAGCATGCGTAGCCAGAACGGCCGGGGCATCGACCGCCCCGGCGGGGACTGCCGCGCTGCCAACAGCCGAAACGGCCATCAAGGCCAAGATCAGGCCGCCGCGTGCGAGCCGCTGTGTCGGGTTCCATCGCATATAGTCGAATCCTCCATCGTCTTGCGCCGCAAACACTCCCCTGCCTGAGAGTGCGGCGCGGGTGATCAGGGTCTCGGGCGGCGGGTGTTGACGCCCTTTCCCTGGCTTCCTTACGGATGAGCGGGATCGACGGATTTTATTCTCAACCGCATGAAGGTGCTCATAGTTGGCTCGGGCGGGCGCGAACACGCGCTGGCCTGGCGACTGGATCGCGAAGGGGTCGACGTTGTGGTCGCGCCTGGCAACGGCGGCACGCCACACACCGCGGCGATCGCCTCCACCGACGTCGAAGCCCTGGCCCGCCTGGCCCGTCAAGAACGGGTCGACCTGACGATTGTCGGGCCGGAGGCGCCGCTCGCCGCGGGGCTCGTGGACACCTTCGCCGAGCAGGGCCTGAAGGCATTCGGCCCGACGCGCATGGCCGCGCGCCTGGAGTGGAGCAAGGCCTGGACGAAGGCATTTCTTACCCGCCACGGCATACCGACCGCGGGCGCGGAGGTGGTCGAGTCGGAGCCGGCGGCGCGGCGTGCGATCGCGCGGCTGGGGCTACCGATCGTACTCAAGGCCGACGGTTTGGCGAGTGGCAAGGGCGTGTTCGTGGCGACCTCGGAGATGGAAGTCGATGCCGCCTTCGACCAGTTGTTTCGGCGCAAGACGCTTGGCGCCGCCGCCGACCAGGTACTGCTAGAGGAGTACCTCGAGGGACCGGAGCTATCGCTTCTGGCCTTCACGGATGGTGAACGGCTTGGCATGATGCCGGCGGCGCGCGACTACAAGCGGCTGCTCGACGGTGACCGCGGTCCGAACACGGGTGGAATGGGTGGCTACACCCGTCCGAGCTATGCCAGTGCCGCACTGCTGGCAGAGGTGGAACAGCGGATTCTGCTTCCGGCGCTGGTGGGCATGCAGGCGGAAGGCGAGCCGTATCGCGGGGTACTGTATGCCGGGCTGATGCTCACCCGAGCGGGACCGAAGGTGCTCGAATTCAACTGTCGTTTCGGCGATCCCGAGTGCCAGCTCATCCTGCCGTTGCTGTCGAGCCGACTGCTCGACGTATGTCAGGCGGTCGTCGAGGGCCGGCTCACGCCCACTGAGCTGGCGTGGACAGACGACCGCGCGTACGGCGTCGTTCTCGCCGCGCGCGGCTATCCCGAGGCGGCGGAGACTGGCCAGGTGGTGACCGGTACCGATGCCCTTCCACCGGGGATCCTCGCGTTTCACGGCGCAACCCGCAGAGACGGCGATCGCCTGGTCACCTCGGGTGGGCGGGTCCTCACCCTGGTGGGCTCTCAGCGCCAGGCCATGTACGACGCGGCGGACACGATCCGCTTCGCGGGTAAGCAGGCCCGACGCGACATTGGCCTCGAGCTGGCGAGCGGCGTGGTGGCCGCGCCGTGATCCCACGCTACACGCGCCCGGCGATGGGCCGCGTATGGTCCGACGAGCATCGCATGGAGCTGTGGCTCAAGGTCGAGCTGGCCGTCTGCGAGGCCTGGGCGGACATCGGCGTCATTCCGCAAGAGGACATGGCGGTCATCCGCGGTGCGACAGTCCAGGCCGAACGTTCGGCCGAGCTCTTGCGCGAAACGCACCACGACATGATCGCGTTCACCCGAGCCATCGCCGAACGAATCGGCCCGCCAGCACGGTGGATTCATCTCGGCCTGACCTCCTCGGACGTCCTGGATACGGCGCTGTCGCTGCAGATCCAGGAGGCCGCGGACATCCTGGCCGAAGACCTTCGCCAACTGGAAGAGGTCCTGGCCGAGCTGGCGGTGCGCTACAAGTACACGCTCACCATCGGCCGCACCCACGGCATCCACGCCGAGCCGACGACCTTTGGCCACAAGCTGGCGGTCTTCGTCGCGCAGGTGCGACGCGACTGCCAGCGACTGGAGCACAGCCGCGACGAGCTGCGCGTCGGCAAGCTCTCCGGCGCCGTGGGCACACACGCGAACGTGCCCGCCGAAGTGGAAGAGAATGCGCTCGATCGCCTCGGCTTGCGGCCGGCAGAGGCGGCGACGCAGATCCTGCAGCGCGATCGGCACGCGCAGTTCGTCGCGTGCCTGGCGGTGATCGCCGCCACGCTCGAACAGCAGGCGACGGAGATTCGCGCCCTGCAGCGCACCGAGATCGGTGAGGCCTTCGAGCCGTTCTCCAGCGGTCAGCAGGGCTCCAGTGCCATGCCGCACAAGCGCAACCCCGAGCTGTGTGAGCGGATCTGTGGACTGGCGCGGCTGCTGCGGGGTTACGTGGTGCCGGCGCTCGACAACGTGGCCGTGTGGCACGAGCGTGATATCAGCCACTCCTCAGCAGAGCGGGTGATCCTGCCCGACGCCTGCATCGCTCTGGACTACATGCTCGACCTGCTGCGGACGATCTTCGACGGGCTCGAGGTGTGTCCTGAAGCGATGACGCGCAATCTCGACCTGACGCATGGGCTGGTCTACTCGGGCCAGGTACTGCTCGCGCTGGTGGAGAGCGGGCTGCCGCGCAGCGAGGCTTACGAAATCGTCCAGTCGGCGGCGAAGCGCGTCTGGTCTGGCGAAGGCGACCTGCAGTCCCTCCTGGCTCAGGATCCTCGGGTGACGGCGCGCCTGTCGCCTGAGGACCTGGCGGGGCTGTTCGATCCGAACTATCACCTGCGCGGCATCGAAGTCACCTTCGCACGTCTGGGGCTCGGCTGAAGCTGTGGCCTTACTGACGCTGCCGCTGCCGTTGCTGCGTCGCGGGAAGGTCCGCGAGATGTACGTGGTGGACGACGAGCGTCTGCTGATGGTTGCTTCGGATCGCGTGTCCGCCTTCGACGTGGTGATGAACGAGCCGATCCCGGGCAAGGGCACCGTGCTCACCGCCTTGTCGGCGTTCTGGTTCCGCCTCACGGGCGACGTGGTTCTGGATTGGGCGATGCCGCGCGCGCGCTCGGCGAGCGTTGGCTGCTGGTGCGGCGCGCCGAGCGCATCGACATCGAATGCGTCGTGCGCGGCTACCTGTCCGGCAGTGCGTGGGCGGAGTACCGTGGCGCGGGCACCGTCGCGGGCGAGCCGCTCCCTCCTGGCCTGGCCGAGTCCACGCGGTTCGATCGCCCGCTGTTCACGCCGGCGATCAAGGCCGAATCGGGCCACGACGAGAACATTTCTCGCGCAAGCCTGGCCTCGATCGTGGGCAGCGAGCGCGCGCAACGCCTGGAAGCGCTGAGTCTGGAGCTATACGCCGCTGGCGCCAGCCACGCGGCGAGCCGCGGCCTGATCCTGGCTGACACCAAGTTCGAGTTCGGCGAGGTTGACGGCGGACTGATCTTGATCGACGAGCTGCTCACACCCGACTCGTCGCGCTACTGGCCGGCCGACCGGTACCAGCCCGGCGGCCCTCAGCCCAGCTTCGACAAGCAGTTCCTGCGCGATTTCCTTGAGTCCAGCGGCTGGAACAAAGAGCCTCCGCCGCCCGCGCTACCCGAGGCGGTGATCGACGGGACCGCCGCGCGGTACCAGGAAGCCTTGCGGCGGCTGACGTCGTGAGCGCCTGGCTGGCCGAAGTCCGGGTGATGCTCAAGCGCTCGGTGAACGACCCCCAGGGGCTATCGATCCGCAACGCGCTGCGCACGCTGGCGTTCGAGGTGGAAGATGTGCGGGCGGGGAAGCTGATCCAGGTGCGGCTCGAGGCGGACAATCGCGAGGCTGCGGAGGCGGCGGTTACCTCGATGTGCGACCAACTGCTGGCCAACCCGGTGATCGAAACCTTCGAATTCAGCCTCCACGAAGCGCCAGCGCGCGTTCCCTGAGCGCCTCGAGCACCGCCGACGGGACCGGCTGCGCGCCGAGGCGCATTGCGCCCTCGGTTGTGCGTTTGCCGTGGTCGTCGGAGCCGCCAGAGACCAGGACGCCAAGTGCGTCGGCTACCCCCAGGTAGTGTCCGCTGCCCCAACCGCCAGGGATCCACTGCCAGGCTTCGACGGCGTCAAAGCCGTGTGCCATGAGCGGCGCAAGGTCTTCGGCTGAGAGCAGCGGCTCGCCGCGTTTGAGCTTGGCCGGGTGCGCGAGTGAGGCCACACCGCCGGCATGATGGATGAGGCCAACGGCTTCGCCGACGGAATACGCCCTCGGCTCGGCCGCGGCGAGTCGCAGTAGTCGCATACCCGTGCCAGGCGGCGCACCGCGCAGCACGCCATGCTCGAGCATGCCCAGCACCAGGGCGGCCCCGCCGGCGTAGCGGTGGCGATAGCGATCCAGGTCCTGACGTTGGAGGACCCCGCCCGCTTTGCGGATCTGGTCAAGCACGGCGTCGACGTGGCGCTCCATCAGCCGCTGCGCCCGCTGCAACGCGACCTGTAGCTCCGGGCTGTTTCTGTCGATGAAGTAGCCCAGGACGTGGACGGCACGCTGGCTGCCGTGCCAACTCGCGGTCATCTCGATGCCCGGGACTACTTCGAGGTTCGCCGGCGCCGCCGCAACTGCCTCATCTAATCCCGAGAGCACATCGTGATCGGTAATAGCCAGGGCCGACAGCCCGCGCTCCGCCGCCGCCGCGACTACCTCGGCCGGCGACAAACGGCCGTCGGAGGCGGTGGTGTGGACGTGAAGATCGATCACGGGGTTCCGGGTTCCGGGTTCCGGGTTCCGGGTTGATCGGCGCCCATTAACGCGGAACCCGGAACGCGGAACCGGCTCAGATGACGCCTTTGGTGGAGGGGACTTCGCCGGCGAGGCGCGGGTCGGGGCGGGTGGCGTCGTCGAGTGCGCGCGCCAGGGCTTTGAATGTGGCTTCGGCACGGTGATGGTCGTTTTCGCCCGCCAGCAGCCGAACGTGCAGGCTGAAGCGACCCTCCGTCGCCAGGGATTGCAGCAGGTGCGGAATCATCTCGCTGCTCAGCGCGCCTATGGTCGGCCCACGAAACGGCAGGTCGATACTGGCCCAGCCGCGACCACCCAGGTCGACGGCGACCTGCGCCAGCGCCTCGTCCAGCGGCACCACGGCGTCGCCGAAGCGACGGATCCCGCGCCGTTCGCCGAGCGCTTTGTCGAGAGCCTGGCCAAGGCTGATCCCGACGTCCTCGTCGGTATGGTGCTGATCGACGTGCAGGTCGCCCTCGGCGCGCACCGTCAGATCGAACCGCGCGTGGCGCGCCAGGCTATCAAGCATGTGATCGAGAAAGCCGATACCCGTGGTGATGTCGGCGCGCCCCGAGCCATCCAGGTTGAGCACCACCTCGACGCGGCTCTCGCGCGTCTCACGGCGGATGTGCGAGGTGCGCGGAACCATGGGAGCGTGCGGCATAGTTTTATCCAAGAACGGGATGGTAATGCGGTCGTACGTGGTCGCGGCATTCGTGGTGTTGCCGATGCTGGCGCCCGAGGTCTGGAGCGGTTTCCGCCTGGCGCAGTCAGACGTG
>VBGG01000253.1 GCA_005883405.1 Chloroflexota bacterium
ACAAAGACCTGAGACTCGCTCATCAACTCTCCTTCCGATAAAGTGCCCCGCTCTGACCCAGCCTTGCATGATTCGGGCTCTGCGGCCCCGGCAACTGTTCGGGTTGTAGCGGGCAGGACGTGATGGCCAAGGCTAATGCACGGTCTCAAGTCGACCCAGGCCACATCGGCCTATCACGTCCCACAACGCTAGCTTCGGCTCTCGCCGAAGCGGTTTCAAGATACAAGGCGGTGGCGAGTGCGTGCGACGTGGTCAGCGAAGTCAGCGCCACGCTCGAGCCCGATGTGTCCGCGGGCGGTTCGCGGTCCGTCAGGCGGAGATCGGCCCGCCGCCGCGCCGCGGAGCCCAGCCACACACGTCATCGGTTCTGAGGTGCTGCCTGGACTGATTCGCTCTGGGCTCAGCCGGCGGCTGGCAGTACACGGTGTCACGTGTCGATTCAGCAGCGGCCCATTTGTATAAAGGGTGAGCCGCGGCATCATTCACGGGAGACCAGCACATGAAGCAATATCTGCTCAGCATCTACCAACCCGATGCTCCACCTCCGCCAGAGGTCATGGCGCGCATGGATGAGATCATGGCCAGTGTCAACGCCCTGGTCGAGGAGACCAAAGCAGCCGGTGCCTGGGTCTTCAACGGCGCGCTCCACCCACCGACCACGGCCACCGTCGTGCGCCTCGAGCGCGGCGACGTGCTGATGACCGACGGCCCATACGCCGAAGGCAAGGAGCACATCGGCGGTTTCCTCATTGTCAAGGCGGCCGATCTCGACGGCGCTCTGGTGTGGGGGCGCCGACTGGCCACCGTGCTCAGTGACGGCGCCAACTCGCTGCCCGTCGAAGTACGGCCCTTTCAAGGCGAAACTGAGGACCGCTGAGCGGCTCTGGGTCGAGTGCGCTGGTCGAGCGGTCAGTGGGGGCGTCGCGTGGCGCCCGATGGCAGCTCCGCGTTTCGGTCGGCGTCTAGCCTTACGACAATTCAGAAGACCAACATCTGGCTCAACGATCTGTCACGACAGCCAGGTTGCCAAGGCAGCACGCTACGTATCGGGGGCTGAGCGCAACGCTCGATGCGCTGCGGGATCGGCTCGCGGTGGATGAGGCGGCGCAGCTCGGCGTGAAGCTACCAATATTGATTCGGGGAGCAAGCCCAGGTCGAGCTCCAGCTGGCTGCTTCGCGTGGCGAGCGCATGCCGTTGGGCTGGATCGTCGACCGGGACGAGCGCCCGACAGCCGATCCTACCCAGCTGCGGCAGGGCGGCGCGCTGCTGGTGAACACGAGAGTCAACCGCGAGTCAGGCTACCGGCCGCGCGAACGGCTCCTCTGGATCCGGCAACGGTGCATTGATCGCCAGGTGCACCGTCGGCCCCGAACCGCTGTTCCAGTTGCGATGCGGAACACCGGCCGGAAAGACGACCAGCGATCCGGGCCCAGCGTCGTACTGCTTTCCCTCGATCTCTACACTCATCGTGCCGGACAGGATGTAGAAGATCTGGTCGACCACGTGCGTATGCCTGCCCGCCGGGGACCCGCCACCTGCCGGGGTCCGGATCCAGTTGATGCTGCAGTGTTTGGCACCCGACGTGTGATCGAACAACCACTGGGAAAAGCGCTCGTCCGGACCCGCGGCCGCGAGCGCTGCCTCGTCAACTTTACGCACGTACTCCATAGCGCACATCTCCCACTGCCAAATCTAACGCGCACATGCCAGGGTACTGGCTGCCCGGTAACATGCGCCCGTGCCCACGGAACTGGATCGCATCGACCCGAGGCTACTCGAGCTCGCCACACAGGTATCGACTGCTACGCTGACCAGTCAGCTGCAGAAGCGCGGCTTTGCGAACACCTTTATGTACGGCGTTGTTGCGTTGCGGCCGGATCTGCGGCTGGCCGGCCAGGCGTTCACGTTGCGCTACATCCCCGCTCGTGAAGACCTCGATCCGGTGGAGACTGACAACCGCACCAGCAAGCAGCGGATCGCCGTCGAGTCCGTTGGCCCGGGTGATGTGCTGGTCATCGACGCGCGTGGCGATGCACGAGCTGCAACGCTGGGCGACATCCTTGCGACCCGGATCAAGCTCCGCGGCGCCGCCGGAATTGTGACCGATGGAGCGTTCCGCGATACGCCGTCGATTCGCATCATCGATCTGCCGACGTATGCGCAGGGCCAGAACCCGTACGTGTCGACGCGAGTCCATCACCCGCTCGAGATCAATGTGCCAATCGGGTGCGGCGGTGTCGCGGTCATGCCTGGCGATGCGGTAGTCGGCGATGGAGAAGGCGTGGTCGTCATCCCGCGCGGCATCGCCGAAGACGTCATCGCCGCGGCATATGAGCAGGACCAACGCGAAGAGTTTATCCGCGACAAGATCCAGCGCGGCGCAAGTATTCTTGGCGTCTATCCCCCAGACGAGCAGACACTGCGCGAATATGAGGAATGGAAGCGCGGCCACCGCCCGCAGCGGTTGCGCTGACGGGGCGAGAGCTGGCGGTCGGCTCAACCTGCGCTCGGCATACGAAGCCAATGCCGGAGGAATACGTCGGGAACGACGACACGACTCCGTCCTTCGCGTTCCACCAGGCAACGGTCCACCAGGGATTCAAGAGCGCGTTCGGCCGTAGCATAGGCGCCCAGGCGGTGGCGACGGCTCAGCGGCCAGAGGTCGCGGTTTCGGTGTGGTCACCGGCCGAGCGCTCCGCAACTTCCCGCCAGGCACCGGCGCCCGCCTAGAAGCTCGGCCGACAAGCCGGTTTTCGGCGGAAGTCGCAGTCGGCCGAACTTCTTGTGACTGACTGTGCCTAGGGACGCGGCCGCAATACGGAATGGCAGGGCAGCTTTTCGGCCGCGGCCCTAGGCGTTGTCTCGAAGGACCGCTGCCGCAAGCAGAATAATCTCTGCTCCACGCCAATGACCAAGACCAACTCTGGGGTCATCGAACGCGCAGCTGATGAGTACCCGAGCGGCACGTATCGGTTGCGAGGTGCTTCGGGCAGACGAACCAACGCGAGCGCGATGGGCGGCCGGCACGGCTGGTTGTGTACACGTCATCGTTCCACGTCCTCTGGCACCAGGATCATCCGGCACTTGCCTCCGTCCGGGCGCGGTCCCAGATGTCGCGTAAAGCCGCGTTCACAACGGCGGGTTGCTCACGGTGAGGTTCGTGAGCCGCACCCGGCACGCGCACGAGCGTGGCGCCGGTGCGCTCCGCCACTATGCGCCCGCAGGCCATCATCGCCTCGCCCACCCAAGCCCGATACTCACGCGAGGCGGTGTCCCAACTCCCGGTAATGACCAGCTTGGGCCAGGTTGCTGAAGCCAGAGGCTCCACGGGTACCTGGGCGTCCCAACTCGGGCGTTAACGTAGCGCGGTCCGCGCCGCCCTCAGATGGTCTGGCGTCAACTCGGGCATCCGAACGCCCATCGCTTCGGACGAAAGCCTTAGATACTGCGCGGGGGAGGGATCGGGCGGGATACTGGCGACGGCCTCACGCAGTCGCTGGAGAGTGGCCGCCACCGTGGGATCATCAGCGGCGAGGCGCAAGGCCGCCGGCTCGATCAGGACGAGCGACCGCACCGCTTGCGGGCGATAGCCAGCGGCCAGCATGGCCACCACGCCTCCGTAGGAGTGCCCTACCACGTGGGCGCCTTCGCCAAGGAGCTCAACGATGTCGGCCGCGTCCACGGCGTAGTCACTGTGGGCGATATCCGGGCTCGACCCGTAGCCGCGCCGGTCCACCACCAGCAAGCGGTAGCGGTCGGCCAGTGACCGCTGCCTCTCGAAGCAGG
>VBGG01000254.1 GCA_005883405.1 Chloroflexota bacterium
CTGGTCATCGGCGCCAACGTGGTCGTGTTCTGGTCGCTGGCCAGCGCCGCGGCCGACGGCCTGCTCGACCTTGGAGCGCTCGCCACGTACGCCCAGAGCGCCGTCGGCGCGTCGATGATCGCGTTCGGCGGCCTCAATTGGGCGCTGGACGGTGCGGCAGCGCCGGTTGCCGCCGTGCTCCGCCTGGAGCCAGACATGCGAACGGCGGGCGCGCTCTCGAACGGCAGCCGCCGCGCTCCTGGCATGCCCGCGCATCAGATCCGCTTCCGTGATGTACGTTTCGCGTACCCGGGCTCGCAGCTGAATGTGCTCGATGGCTTCGACGTGGTAATCCCCGCCGGCTCGTCGCTGGCGATCGTCGGCCCAAACGGCGCAGGCAAGACTACCCTGGCCAAACTGCTGTGTCGGCTCTACGACCCGCAGGCCGGCACCATCGAAGTCGACGGCATCGATCTGCGCAAGCTGGACCTGGAGTCCTGGCGGGCACGGGTCACCGCCGTGTTTCAGGATTTCATTCGATTCGAGCTGTCGCTCCGAGACAACGTCGCGCCCCACGGCGCGCCCGACGACGCGATTGTCACCGCGCTGACCGCCGCGGGCGCGGCCCACCTGGCCGATCTCGATACGGTGCTCGCCCGCGGCTACGATCTGGGCACTGATCTGTCGGGCGGGCAGTGGCAGCGCGTCGCGCTCGCCCGAGCGCTGTGCGCCGTGCAGCTGGGCGCCGGGCTCGTGCTGCTCGACGAGCCGACCGCCCAGCTCGATGTTCGCGGCGAGGCCGAGATCTTCGAGAGGCTCCTTGGCGCGACACGCAGCTGCACCACCATCCTGATCTCGCATCGCTTCTCAACCGTGCGACACGCCGACAGGATCTGCGTCCTGGAGCATGGTCGCGTCGTCGAGCTCGGTACCCATGCCGAGCTGATGGCGCTCGGCGGCAGGTATCGGACGATGTTCGACCTCCAGGCGCAGCGCTTCAGCGCCACCGAAGACGAGGAAGGCGTGGCCTATGACGTCCTCGCCTGAACGCGACGGCACCGCCCCGCGCAACGATGACCTGCCACCGGCGCTGAGCTCGATGTGGCGACTCTGCAAGCTGGGCTATCGCCACGAGCCCAGCCTGATGTTCTGGGCGTTTGTGCTTTCGTTGCTTGCGTCGGTGCCCGATGCCCTTGTGGCGCTGTGGCTCGCCCTGCTTGCAAACGGTGTGCTCCAACACGACTCGGGGCGCATACGGCTGGCTGCGGTCGCGCTCGGCCTGTCCGCCGCGGGCACCTGGCTGCTGCTCACCCTCAGTACCCGCCTGCAACGCCGCTTCCGCGATAGGGTCACCATCGCCCTCGAGTCTCACGTCGCTGGGCTGCAGGCGTCAGTCACGACCATCGCCCACCAGGAGCGGCCGGAGTACCTCAACCGGCTCTCGGTACTGCGCGACCAGGTGTTCGTCCTGGACCACATGTACATGTCGCTGTTTTCCACCTGTGGATGGATCCTGCGATTGGGCGTAACCGTCTTGCTGATCGCTTCGATTCATCCAGTGCTGGTGTTACTTGCGGTATTCGGACTTCCGCCGGTGCTGACCTCCACCTGGCGGCCGGCGGTCGAGCGCCGCGCGGAGGAGCGCAGCGCCCAGTTCAGTCGGCTCGCCCGCCACCTGTTCACGCTCGCCACGACGGCTCCACCCGGCAAGGAGGTGCGCGTGACCGGTATCGGCGAGCAGTTGTTGACGGAGCGCCGCGTCGCGTGGGAGCGTCGGTACGCGCCGATCGCCGCGGCGCGCTGGGGCTCGGCCGTCTGGCACACGCTGGCCTGGGCAATGTTCGGTGTCGCCTACGTCGCGGCGGTGGTGTTCGTGTCGGTGGTCCTCGCCGCGCCGCCTGCCAGCGTCCTGCTCGTGCTGGCCGCCGGTGCTCGCCTCTCGGCGTTCATCGCCGGCGCGGTGAATGAGATCGGTTTCCTGCGCGGCATCTGGATGGATGGCTCGCGGCGTCTCGCGTGGCTCGAAGACTACGCGGCAGCGCTGGTCGCCAGCGCCGACCTGCCGGTGCCGGCGCGTCTGATGCGCGGAATCCGCTTCGAGCATGTCTCGTTCGCTTACCCCGGCACTGACCGGTTGGTCTTGCAGGACGTCTCGCTCGAGCTGCCAGCTGGCTCCGTGATCGCCATCGTGGGCGAAAACGGCGCCGGCAAGACGACGCTCGTCAAACTGCTCGGCAAGTTCTACGAGCCCAGCGCCGGTCAGATCTTTGTCGACGATCTGCCGCTGGCGCGCATCCGCGCAGACGAGTGGCGCGGACGACTCGCAGGCGCGTTCCAGGATTTCTTCCGCTTCGAATTCCGCGCCCGCCACACCGTCGGAGTCGGCGATGTGCCGCGCCTGGACGATGAGCCGGCCGTGGTGCTGGCGGTCGATCGCGCCGGTGCCATGGATGTGGTGGATCGCCTCGAAGGCGGGCTGGAGACGCAGCTTGGCGCGACCTGGCCTGGCGGGGTCGAAGTGTCATTCGGGCAGTGGCAGAAACTGGCGCTGGCGCGGGGCTTCATGCGCGAGCGACCGCTGGTGCTGGTGCTCGACGAGCCGACGGCGGCGCTGGACGCTGAAACGGAGCACGCCCTGTTCGAGCGCTACGCCTCGGCGGCCCAGCGCGAGCGCCAGGATGGGCGGATCACGATCCTGGTCTCGCACCGCTTCAGCACGGTCCGCATGGCCGACCTGATCGTTGTCCTCGACGGCTCGCGGGTGGTCGAGTTCGGCACCCACGACGAGCTCATGGCCCGCCGCGGCGCGTACTCCGAGCTCTACAACATCCAGGCCGCCGCCTACCGATGATTTTCTCCCCCTCCCTCTCCCTCTGGGAGAGGGTCGGGGTGAGGGTGGCGTATTCTCCGGAACCTCAATACACCACCGGCATGCGCTTGATCCCGTTGATGAAGTTGGACCGCAACCGCTCCGGCGTACCGTTCAGCTCAATCCGAGGATAGCGCCGGAACAGCTCTTCGAACATGACCTTCATCTCCTTCTTCGCAAATCCCGCCCCGAGACAGAAATGCTCGTGGTGCCCGAACGCCAGATGCTCATTCGGCACGCGAGCCACGTCGAATCGGTAAGGATCGAAGAAGACGTCCTCGTCTCGATTTGCAGACGGATACCACATCAGCACCGATTCGCCGTTGCGAATCGTCACTCCACGGATCTCGACGTCCGCCGTCGCCCTCCGCGACATGTGGTGCAATGGCGAGGTCCAGCGCAGGATCTCGTCCACCGCCGAATCCATCAACGACGGATCGGCCTGCAACCTGGCGCGCTCGGGCGGGTGTTGACACAACGCCAACAGTCCGCCGGAGATCCCGTTGCGCGTCGTCTCGTTACCAGCCAGGATCAGCAGGAAACAGAAGGCGAGAATATCGATGTCCTCCAGCTTCTCGCCGTCCACTTCTGACTCCACCAGAATACTGATCAGGTCGTCGCTGGGCTCCTGCCGCCGTCGCGCGAGCGCTTCGCCAAAGAACTCCATCATCTGCGCGCGCCCTGTCATCGCCGTTCGTGTCTGGGCCGACACTGAGCCGCGCTCTTCCTCGGAGACGGCGTCCTGATACTCTGGATCGGCCGCACCCAGCACGTGGTTGGTGAGGCGGAACATCAATGGCCAGTGCTGTTCCTCCAGTCCCATGAGACCACAGATCACCGCCAGTGGCAGCTGGCTGGCAACGTCCAGCACGAAATCACACGAGGTCCGGTCCGCGATGCGGTCCAGGATGGTATTGGTGATCTGTCGGATGCGCGGCTCCATGGCATTGACGGCGCGCGGCGTGAAGCCTCTGTTTACCAGGCGCCGCATCTTCACGTGCCGCGGCGGATCCATGGTGATGATGCTGACGCCACCCGGCTGACTGTTCACATTGGGAATGCGTTCGGGGTCGCGCAGGCCGGGTCCGCTGATGCCTTGGGCCGAGCTGAATAGCTCCGGGTGACTCGAGACGAACAGGATGTCGGCATAGCGAGTCAGCGACCAGAAGCCGTTGAGCTCAGTCCTGCCCGGGTGCCAGTGAACTGGCGCCTCGCGGCGCAGGATACGGAACACCTCGTGTACGTCGCCATGCTCGAACAGATTGAGATCAAGGAGATCGATGCGCTCGACCACCTCAGGCTGTGCGACCGACATGCGCGCCAGGGTATCTCCCCCGCGCGTACCTCGCACGGCCGATTGCGCCCCCCTGATCCCGTCGGGCCGCGTTCGGCCGAGCGTCGAATCCGTTCAGTTTCCAGACGAATCGCGCGCGACACGCTGTGAACAACGCACTATCGTGAGTGGACGAAAGGACTGACTGATGATGACTCGCTGGCTCAAAGGCAATCGTTGGAATCGGGTTCGTGGCATTCGGTGTCCTGTGGACCCTCCAGGGGCTCAACGTGGTGCAGGCTTCCTTCATGTCGGGACAGACCATGTGGCTGGTGACTCTTCACCAGGCTCGGCCTGCCGCCGTCTGAAGCCGATCACCGTCGAGTGCTCGCCGTGCTCGCCTGGCTGCGCGGCTCGCGTTGAGGGTCAAGGTCCAGGTGCCATCATCTCGTTGCTTGAGCCCATGGAGCAGCCGGTGGCGGAGCTCGTCGTCAGGCGGGCGTGGGTTAGCGCGCCGGGCCGCATGGAACGCCTCTTCAGGGTCGCTGAAGAACGTGCGCCTCGGCGCGAGCGAGCGACAATCTCAACCTACGTCCGAATTTCGCTACCGAACGGGAGTCGACGCAGCTGATGGATAGTGAAACGCGGAAGAACCAATTACTCGAGAAGTACAACCGCAGAGCGATCGAGACCGGCATGCGGCTGCAGGGCGAGTTCTTTCTGCGCCTCGTCCACGAATTCGACGAGCTGGACCCCCAGTGGACCCAGGTCTGGCTGACGTGGATCTACGATCACATGTACAACCGCCGCAAACTGGACGACAAGACGCGTGTGCTGATCATCATAGGCGAGTGCGTCGTCGCCGACGAGGCCGTCCAGCTGCCGAACCACATCCGCTCCGCACTACGGATGGGTGCCACTCCAGACGAGATCCAGGAGGTCATCCTGCAGGCCCACATCTACGCCGGCATGCCGCGGATGATCAAAGGCATGCGTATCTTTCGGGAGCTTATGCGTGACCTCGGCCTGCTGAATCTCACGGATCCGCCGTTCCGTGGCGATGCCCGCGAACCGGACCTCGCGGCCAATGGTCCGCAAGGAGGCAGCAACGGATGAAGCCACCCATCGAATTTCTCGATCGCAGCGCTTACAAGTCAGCGATGAACGAGCTGCTGGAGATCGACCCGCGTCACACCGCGGTGCTGACAGTCGATATGCAGCGCGACTATCTGGATATGACCGTCGGCTCCAGTCCAGTATCGCCAGGGCAGAGGGCATGCCCGTGGTCCATGTCTACGTGAGTCGGCGGCCGATCGAGCTCGAGCGCAGTCTGGCTGGACCCAAGGTGGCAGCAAGCACCCGCCATCGCGTCTCACAGAACGTTCAGACGGACGTGCGAGACATCCCCGACCGGCTGGCTGGCTCGCCCCAGGCGGAGGTACCCGCGACGCTCGTCGCTCCCGATGATGTGCACGTGACTACCAAGAAATCGCTTGACGGCTTCCTGGATACGGATCTCGATATTCTTCTTCGCCGCATACTCCGGGCGGAGACCGTGGTGGTGACCGGCATCAACACGGACACGTGCGTCTACTCAACCACGTTCGCCGCGTCCAATCGTGGGTATGCGCCGATCGTGATCTCCGACTGTGTTGCCAGCATGCGCGGCAAAGATGCGCACTGGATGGCGCTGGAGCTGATGTCACGCAGCATCGCCTGGGTGCTCAGCGTGGACGAGTTCAAGCAGAAGGTCCGTTCATCTGCATTGATTTCTGCAGGAGGAAATCGCGCGGGGTGAGCTGCGGCACGGTCACGAGCCCACCGTGGCCGCGCTGCGCGTCTGCTCCCAGTCCTGGAAGCGCCGGCCTTCCCTGGCCATCCGCTCGAGCAGTGCCGCCGGACGGAAAAAGTCACCGTGCTGCGCCTGCAGTGCGACGAGCCGGTCGCGGATTTGAGCCAGCCCAACCGAGTCGGCGTAGAACATTGGCCCGCCGCGGTAGGTCGGCCAACCATAGCCGTACACCCAGATCACGTCGATGTCACCGGGGCGAATGGCGACCCCATCTTCGAGGATCCTGGCTCCCTCGTTAATCATCGGGTACACCAGCCGCTCCAGGATCTCCTGGTCCGAGATGTCACGTCGCTGGAGCCCTTCGCGGCGCGAAGCTTCGCGGATGATTTCCTCGACCTCCGGATCGGGCAGTGGTGCGCGGCTATTCGGCTCATATCGATAGTAGCCCTTGCCGACCTTCTGGCCGAAGCGGCCAAGCTCGGCGAGGCGGTCGCCAATAAAGTCCATCTCACCCGTTTCCTGCCGCCGGCGCCACCGCAGCTCGATGCCCGCGGCCAGGTCGGCCATGGCATACGGGCCCATGGGTAGGCCGAAGTCGAACATGACCCGATCGACCTGATGCGGCAGAGCGCCCTCGAGGAGCAGCCGGTCGGCTTGCTTACCGCGGGCGGCAAGCATGCGGTTGCCGACGAACCCTTCGCATACGCCCACGAGCACGGGCACCTTGCCCATCTTCTTTCCCATGTTCATCGCGCTGGCGATGGCGGTATCCGAACTCCGGTCACCCCGAACAACCTCCAGGAGCTTCATGACGTTGGCCGGGCTGAAGAAGTGCATGCCAACGACCCTCTCGGGGCGGGCTGTCGCGAGAGCAATCTGATTGACATCCAGCCCCGACGTGTTGGTTGCCAGCAACGCGCCTTGCTTGGCATAGCGGTCAACTTGAGCGAAAACGTCCTTCTTGAGCTTCAATTGCTCGTACACCGCTTCGATCACGAGGTCGGCATCGGCGATGTCCTCGAAGTTCAACGTCGGCGTGATACGCGCCAGCCGCTCCTCGACCTGGCCCTGGCTCGAGCCACCGCGTGCGGCCGTCGCCTCCCAGTTCTTGCGCATCACACCGAGACCTCGCTCGAGGTTCTCCGCGTTCTGCTCGACCAGCGTTACGGGGATACCGGCATTCGCCAGCACCATGCTTATGCCGCCTCCCATGGTGCCTGCGCCAATTACTGCCGCGCGGCTGACGTTGACCACGGGCGTATCGGCCGCCAAGCCGGGAATCTTGGCCGACTTACGCTCGGCGAAAAAGAAGTAGCGCTGGGCTTTGGATTGTTCGCTCTGGAGCAACTCGGCAATGAGCTGTCGCTCGCGCGCGATGCCCGCGTCGAATGGCAGGTTGACGGCCGCTTCGACCGCCGTGACGGCGACGCCGGGCGCGAGAAATCCTCGGCTCTTCCGCGCGATTGAGGCACGGAAATCGTCGAACAGGTGCGGTTCCGCGCGTGCCTCGGCGAGCTTCTCGTCACGGTCACGTACCCGCGGGTGCTGCCGCGGCTCGGCGCTGACCTGCCTGGCGAACGCCACGCCGCCCTCGGTCAGATCGCCCTCGACGATCTGGTCGATCAAGCCGCTCTGGAGCGCTTCGGTGGCGCCGATCATGGCGCCTGTGGCAATCATGTGCAGGGCTGTGTTGACACCCACCAGGCGCGGCAGCCGCTGCGTTCCGCCGGCGCCGGGGATGATGCCGAGGTTGACTTCGGGGAGGCCAAAACGGGCCGACCCGACTGCCACGCGATAGTGACAGGCCAGCGCCAGCTCAAGGCCGCCACCGAGCGCTGTGCCATGAATCGCCGCGACGACGGGCCTGGTGCTCACCTCGATGGCGTCGAGGCTCTCATGGAGCGACGGCGGCTGCGGCGGCTTGTCGAATTCGCTGATGTCGGCGCCGGCCACGAACGTCCGGCCAGCACACACCAGGACGATCGCGCGTGCATCCTCATCAGCGATTGCGTATCGAAGCGATGCCAGCAGCCCTTCGCGCACAGGGTGGCTGAGCGCATTAACCGGGGGGTTATCGATGCTGATGACTGCCACGTTGCCGCGGCGCTCCAGGGAAACGACGTCGTTTACTTTCGTTTGCATGTGTTCGCCAACCTTTCCGTCGTTCAGCAAACCGCGCCATGCCGCGCGTGGATGATGTCCAGTCCAATTCGGGCCCATCGTTGCCGAGCCAAGGTCAAGCGGCGAAACGCATTCGCGAAATCGGCGAGAAAGTGCGTCTCGTCTTCGGCATACGGCACGACGAATCCGCGAAGCTCAGGATCGTGGATTAACGTCTGATCGGTCAACAGGGGTGAGGCATCGGGTTGGGCGAGCAGTTGGATCAAGTACGCGTTCGAGAAGACCCACGGCTCTGGCGTAAAGACGTTGGGCATGGCCGAGCGTGTGCATCGCCGACGTTTTGGCAAAGATCACGAACCATGGTACAAGCGCCGGCGCGAACGGCTGGGCACTCGCGGCGCCCTCGGGACTAGCGCTCGACGCCAGTCGGGCTGGTACTGGATTGCCTCTGCCCGAGATTCGCGGATTGGATCTGCCCTTCGCCCTCCAGGTCGGCGATGGCGCGGCCGCGCGCAGGAAATGCATTGGGTGCGCACTTGACATCCTCCCCATGGCTAAAGCCAGGGGACTCCCGTTCAGTCGGCGGCACGCGCCACTTCCCGTTCGGGTGGTTGACGCTTCATCGGGGGGCCAACGCCCACTCCTCCACGTCCAGACGCCCTCAGCCCGAGGGCCAGAATGTTCTGAGCGGCGTTCACATCGGCCTTGGCTTGATGCCCGCAGGCTTGGCAACAGAATCGCGCTTGGCTCTCACGCGACTCGGCTGCCACATGCCCGCAGACGCTACAAGTCTGCGACGTGTACGCGGCGGGGACAGCGATTATGCCGCACCCGTTCTTGCGGCCATGCCATTCCACCACTGTCCCTTTGGCCGATGCCGTCATGTGCTTGACGCGCAGGTCTTCGACGACCACCAAGCCGTGCTCGGTCGTGAGCGTGTGGGCCGTCTGATGGCAGAAGTCGGCGCGACGATTGCGAACTCGCTCGTACACACGCCCGATAGCCCGCACGGTGCGACGGCGACGATTCGATCCTTTCCGCTGGTGGGCTAACCGGCGCTGGAGGTGGCCCAACCGGCGCTGCTCGCCAGGCCGCATACCAACGCCCTCGAAACATTGCCCATCACTGGCCGCTACCGGGATGACCACGCCACGGTCGATGCCTACTGGCGGCTGGCCGTTGGGGGCTGACTCCGCAAGGTGGTTCTCGACGCAGAAGGTGATGTGCCAGTGGCGGCCGTCACGCTGGACGGTGACGTTGCGTACTGTGCCGGCGAGCGGCCGACTCCACCGGAATCGCACGTTGCCCAGCTTCGGCAATCTGACTGCGCCCAGGTGCCGTCCGAGACGCCGTGCCTCACCGATCTGGGTCGCATCAGGAAAGCGGAACGACGGCTCCCAACGCCGCTTGCCGCGCCACCGCACGCGCCACACGCCGTGTTGCCGACAGGCCTTGTCGAGATCGCGCAACGTCTGCTGGAGACAATGCGACGGGGCTTCGCCCAACCACGGTTCGGTGCGCTTGGCTTGCGCCAACTCCCGACACTGGCTGGCGAAACTCGGCCAGACAGCCCGATCCTCAGTTCGGCCACGATTGAGTTGCGCAGCCGCCCGCCGTTGGTCGAGCGCCGCATTCCACACCGCACGACAGATGCCGGCCGTCCGTTCCGCGTAGGCAGCTTGGCCGAAGTCCAGCTTCAAACGGTAGCGCCGACCAATCAGCATCAGACGTGCTTCTGGTTCTCGACGTACTGCTTGATCGCGGCCAGGGGAGCGCCGCCAGTAGTGGCCACAAAATACGAGTTCGTCCAGAGCGTCGGTAGCCGACTGCGCAGATGCGGGAACTCCTGCCGCAGCGCGTGCGAGGAGCGCCCTTTCATCGCCTTGACCAGTCGATGCACTCCGAACTGCGGATCGACTTCGACCAGCAGGTGGACGTGGTCGGGCATCACTTCCAAAGCCTGGAGCCACGCACCTTGCTCCTGGATCACTTCGGCCAGGACCGTCTTCAAGCGTTCGTCCACCGGTGGCACGAGCACTGAGCGTCGGTACTTTGGCGACCAGACAAGGTGGAAAGCGCACTGGAAGACCACGTTGTGGTTGGAGCGCAAGGTCGGTCTGGCCATCTATGATTATACAGCGCCACGCAATCTATCAGGCCGGACGACATTGCGGCGTGGTTGCGCCTGCGGGCGGCGCGGCCATTCCCATGGCTAAAGCCAGGGGCCTGCGCCGCTCAAAGGGAATTGGTCAATTAGTCTGTCCAGCAAGTTGACTCACGGATAGATGACACTCTGGCCAGGCAGGATGTGGTGAGCACCTCCGGTCCAAGCAAATCGGCGAGCAGGATGACGGTGTCGCAGTCCGGACAACTGCCTCCGAGTCCGATCGAACGCGCGTATACGTGGCAGTCTCCGCAACGGCGCTCACCGAGGAAGCGCTCGCCGCACCGGGGACACTTGTAGACGGTGTGCGCCACCAGCAACCGCTGGCGTTGGAATTCTCCGCGCAGGATGGCCGGATCGACGGTGCTGTGCAACGTTCGCCGGCGCAGACGATACGCCAGTTGCTTTGCATGCCGGTTTGCAATAGATGGAGCGGGTGCTCGGTGGCGTGCCACCGCACGCGGGGCAGGCGCGCGAGACGACGACAGGGCTCGTCGAAGGCAACTCGATCCGTAACAGCATGGCGTTCGAGGTCTGTGGTCGGCTCATGCTGACTGCTCCGCATCCTCGCCCAGGTCGACGCTGACGCGCAGTGGTGCC
Source organism: Chloroflexota bacterium (assembly GCA_005883405.1). GTDB lineage: Bacteria > Chloroflexota > UBA6077 > UBA6077 > CF-72 > CF-72. The sequence continues at coordinate 10,799 of VBGG01000254.1, forward strand.
GGCAAGCTTTGCCCAGCCTCGACGACGTCGTCGAGCCAGCCGTCGTCAGCGAAGGTCAGCACCGTGCGCGCTCGCCAGAGCTGGATATGGCGGCGCAGTTTGCCATCGGCGAACTGGCAAGGATAGCGCTGCCGCAGCTCATCGAATACCGATTTTCCGGTTCGTTCGGGTTGGACTACCAACCATTGACAAACCTCATCCCACACCGTTTCAAACGGGTCACGACGTGTGCGATAGGTGCGCGGTCCCTTGAACTTCTCGCTGCGGCGATACTTGCGACGTTGCCGCGCGCCCGTTGGCAGGCCGATAGCCTCGTCGCTCGGGCATCCCGTCAGTCGGCGAATGGCGTTCGCCACGACGACACGGCCGCCCAGGGGGCCGTCGGCCCACCGTCGCCGTGAACAGCGCCGTCCACATCTCGTAGACTGTCGGTCGCCTGCCCCCCTAGCTCAATGGCAGAGCAGCGGACTTTTAATCCGACGGTTGGCGGTTCGAGCCCGCCGGGGGGCACCAGCGTTCCAAATAGCACCTACGGCAGCAACCACTGCAGCAACGGAACGCGGTTCACCCGCGTCGGTAGCCATCAATGCACACGTGCTGAACTGCATCCATAACCGTCCGCCCATTCGCTGAGGACAAAGCATCGCGACACGGGCGATCAGCAATGGTGATTCGTGGATGATCGTTCGCGCGGGTCAGCCAGGACCTGGGGCGGCCCTTCCTACGGGGCCACCAATGCGACGCTAGCACGACAGTCGCGCTTCCGCCCGGTTGGCCCCTGACCCGTGCCGTGCTCAATCATGTACTTAGCATGGTCGCCGCCCAGCCCGCATCAGCGAATATCCAGGATCTCGCGGCTCGCCTCTGGGAAACGGCAGACGAGCTGCGGGCCAACTCCCACCTCAAGGCAGCGGAGTACTCGATACCCGTTCTGGGCCTGATCTTCCTCAAGTTCGCTGACAGCCGTTTCACCGCACTCGAAGCCGGACTCAGGGGCAAAGCTACGGGCCGACGTGAGATCGGCAAGACGGACTACCAGGCCAGGGGCGTCCTGTATCTGCCCGAGCCGGCCCGCTTCAAGCAACTGCTCCTGCTGAAGGAATCCGAGAACATTGGTAAAGCCATCAACGACGCCATGGCCGCCATTGAGGAAGAGAACT
>VBGG01000255.1:0-589 GCA_005883405.1 Chloroflexota bacterium
TACGCTGGACGGCGACCTCGCTGGAGAGGATCCCGCCACGGCGTATAGAGGGTCGGTGACGGGGGCTTCAACCGCGGTTACGGCGCCGGGCGCGATGGAGGCGGTGTGCCACCTGTCCTTCGGCGACTACTCAGGTTCCGATTACGCGGCCCAACTGTTCCTGGATACCGTGATCCACGGGTGGGATGTGGCCAAGGCGACCGGGCAGGACACGCGCCTGGATGCCCAGCTCGTTGAAGCTTGTCTGCCGATTGCCGACCAGATCGCAAACCAGTTCCGCGGCGCGGGCGTCTTCGGCGAAAACCTGGCGGTCAGCAGTGATGCCGACGCGCAGACCAGGCTGCTCGCACTCGTCGGACGCAAGGAGTAAGCATGATCACGCCAGTGGACGAGCAGACCGCCAGCACGCTCGCGGCGGTCGCGCGCTTCAACGCCGCCTTCGATCGGCACGATGTGGACGCCATCATGGCGGCATCCACGGAGGACTGCGTCTTCGAGAACACCGGCCCCGCACCTGACGGCAAGCGTTACACGGGCGCGGCGGCGGTGCGTGGCTTCTGGCAGCGGTTCTTTCAATCCAACCCGCGGG
>VBGG01000255.1:701-5489 GCA_005883405.1 Chloroflexota bacterium
ATTCAGCTCCAATTCTGGAGACTGAGCCCTGAGACGCGTGAGAAGTGTTCCACGTTGTTCGTGACCGCGATGGCGTTCGTGGCGAGGGCATGCGCGGCGATCATCGTGTCGAACGTCCCGATGCGCTTGCCACTGGTGTCAAGCTCAGCGGCGATGACGGCGAACCGGTCGGCAGCGTCGTCGTCCCACGCCAGGCTATTCACGATGGCGAGAAACTGCCCCACGACCCGCGCCAGGCGTTGGGCCCCAGGCTTGCGGCGCACGCCGTACAACAGCTCTGCGCGGGTCACGCTCGAGATGCACAGGTCCTCAGGCGGCACCGATGCGAGGCGCCGATCAAGATCAGGATGCCCGCCCTTGATGGCGTAGCTCGCGGTGTCGGTGTCCAGCATGTACCGCATACTCAGCGCTCCTCAGCGAGGCGGTCACGCATCACCAGGGGCTCGTTGCCAGGGCGTTCGTCGAGAAAGTCGGGCGGGACATCAGCCGCGTCGCGGACTTCGAAGAACTGCTTCCAGCTACTCCAGTTCGGGTCGCCCGACAGGATCACATCTCCTGTCACGGCATCCCGTCGAATGAACACCTCGTCTCCGTCGAAGCGGAACTCGGCGGGCAGCCGGACCGCCTGGCTACCGCCATTGGTAAAGAGCTTGGCGACCTTCGGCTTCACAGTGGCCCTTCAGAAGTCTATACGTGGAAGTATATATGAGGGGCAAGATCGTCGCGGCTGAAACTGCTCATGACGATGTCCGCCGTTACGTCAATTCCGCAGCCGACAGGCCGCGCACGATCGCGCCCCGTACACTCGAGCGGATTCACGCCGACACGCTACCAGCCTGCCAGACGTCTAGACTGGAGCGGATGGACCGCGGGGCGGTGGTCGCCACGTGCCGAGGGCTGCCCGCGGCGACGGAGGGGTTTCCGTTTGGCGAAGGGGCGCTGGTGTTCAAGGTTGGTGGCAAGATGTTCGCTATCGTCGGCGCCTCGAGCGTGAGCCTCAAGTGCGATCCGGTGTACGCGGCCGCCTTTCGAGAGCAGTACTCCTCCGTGACGGCCGGCTATCACCTCGACAAACGGCACTGGAACACGGTCGAGCTGGACGGCTCGGTGCCCGCTGAAGTGCTGACGGACTGGATCCAGGACTCCTATGACCTGGTGGTGGACGGACTGCCGCGCGCCCAACGCCAGGCGCTACGCGGCTAGCTGGACACCGGCTGCGGGGACCAGTACGGGCAATCTCCGCTCCGCCACTTCGAGCTCGAGTGGGAGATTTCCAACCAGCTCGCCGTCCAGATGGACCGGGCAATCTGGCGGGCCCTCGATCGACACGTGGTGTGCTCGCATCAACCTGACGCTCGGGTGGCCCACGTGGCCGCCGTTGAAGACCTGTCGCAGCAGGCCGATCAGCGCGTGGCGCGGCACGTCTGAGACCAGGCACACGTCCAGCAGTCCGTCCGTCATCAGCGCCCCCAGGCAAATCTGCATGCCACCCGCGTAGCAGATTCAGCTGGCGATGCGCTTGGACTTCTGCTGCAGATAATCGACCAGGATGTAGTCGCCCAGGCGCTCGGGGTCGGCGAAGAAGGCGCGGCCACGATTGATGCGGGTGATGTCGTCGACGAAGCGCATCAAGCCGTAGCTCCGCTCGAGCATGAAGGTGTTGATGCGCAAACCTTCGCGCGTGCAGCGGCCTACCTCCAGCAGCGTCTGCTGCAGCGTGCGGGCCGTCGGCGGATAGGAGAACACGGGCGTGGAGTGGCCTGGTTCCCAGTACGCGGTCGGCTCGCCGTCGGTGATCACCACGATCTGGCGCGTGCCACCCTTGTGGCGGGCGAGCAGCTTGCGCGCGTGCATCAGTCCATCCTGCAGGTTGGTGCCGTACTCCCATTCACTCCAGCGGAGCGCCCAACGCGGTCAGCTGTTGGGGCTGGATCTGGCGCGCGTACAGGCTGAAGGTCACCAGATACAGGTTGTCGCGCGGGAACTGGCTCTTGATGAGGCTGTGGAGCGCGAGCGCCACTTTCTTGGCGGCCAGGAAGCAACCGCGGTAGATCATCGACCGGCTGAGATCGAGCAGCAGCACCGTACTGGCCTGGTTCATCTGCTCGGTGCGGTACACCTCGAAGTCGGTCGGGACGAGTTTGACGGGGGTGCCGGCCCCCTGCCGCACCATCGCGTTCTGCAGGGTGGAGCGCAGGTCGAGCAGGAACGAATCGCCGAACTCGTAGGCTTTGGTGTCGTCGCTGCGATCGCCGCCCTGGCCACGATGGTCCGCTTCGTGGTTGCCAAAGCGATCGCGCGCCACGTGCTGGAAGATGTCTCGCAACGCCTTCTGGCCGATCTTGCGGATCGCGCGTGGCGTGAGCTCGAGCTGGTCCCCGCGGCGCTCTACCAGACCAGCCTCCTCCAGCATCTTCGTGATCTGGTCCAGCTGGTCCAGCTGATCCTTGGCCTGTTCGCCCAGCTGACGCTCCAGCATCTCCCGGTCGATGGACGACGGATCCGCGGTATCGATCGCCTCGCGCATCTGACGTTCCAGACGGTCCATCTCCTGCAGGTCCTGCATCACCTGCATGGCTTGCTCAAAGCTGATCGAGTCTTCGCCTCGGAACGGGTAGCGCCGCCGCAGGTCATCCATCGGGCGCAGCTCTTCGAGATTGGCGGCCAACATCGCGAGCTCGTTGCGCAGTCCGGGGTCTTGCACGAGGGACTGCATCAGCTGCATCAGCTCGCGCCGCTGCTCGGCGCTCATCGAGTCGAGCATGCTCTGCATCTGCGCTTGCCGCTGCTGGAGCTGCTCGATCAGCTCGTCGAGTGAGTTGACGCCCGGAAAGAACTGGCCCCACCTGTCCATGAAGCTCTGGAAGTCGGGATCGCCGCCGCGCGCCTTCTCGTCGAGCAGCTGGTTCAAGTCGCGCAGCATTTCTTTGATGGCGCGCATGTCCTCCGGGGTCATGCTCTGCAGCGCCTGCTGCATGCCCTGGAACTGCTGCTGCATGATCTGCTGGCGCAGCTGCTCCATCAGCTCCTGGAACATCTGCCGCGCGTTGGGATCCATGAAGTCGTAGTTCTGCAGCCCCTGGATCTGACCTGGCACGTCCTGGGGCAGATCGTCGAGCTGCTGCTGGTGCTCGCGCGCCATGCGCTCCAAGGTCTTCTGGAGCTGCTCTGGAATGTCACCGCGCTGCACCTTCTCGCGGCCGTCGCCGACCTTGTTGTCGATGCCCTGGCGCTCCGTCTGTTTGATCTGCTGCAGCTTCTCGCGGATGTCCTTCAGCGTGTCGTTCAGGTTCGAGCGCTGCAGCTGCTGCTGGCGCCGCTGGCGAAGCTGCTGCATCAGGTCCTGCAGGCCGGGCAAGCGCTGTCCATCCTGGTTCTGCGCTCCCTGACGGAACAGGCGCTGCAGGGCGCGCCACAGATCGCCCTCTTCCAGCAGGTCGTCGCTCATCGCATCGAGCAGCGCCTCGGCGTCCAGATCCAGGACGTGCTGCGAGCCGTCCCACGCGCCGTATCGGAAGACGTTCTGCATGGCTAACTCCGGTAGCGCATGCGACCCGCGGTGCGGTCTTTGTTCAGCTTGCGGTTGAGGTGCAAGCCTTCCAGCACCAGCTCGATCGCGCTGGCGATCTGGGCGGGGTTGCCCTGGCCGCCGAGCTTCTTGATCGCGGGAGTGAACCCGGACACTTCGGCAGCCTGGCGCACGTACTCCAGGCTGGGCAGGCCGTCGCCCACCTCGATCTTCAGACCGTTGTCAAAGCCACCCAGCAGCTCGTCGAACTCGTGCAGCGCAAAGTGGCGATTGAAGACGTTCAGCACGGACTTCTGCAGCAGCTTTTCGATCACCTTCTCTTCGTCGCGATCGCCGACCGTTTCGAGCTCGATCTTGCCACCGGTGCTCTGGACCAGCGCGATCAGGTCTGAGATGCGCGGGGCGACCTGCTTCTCGTGCAGTCGGATGGCTCGCCGCAGCGCGTTGGACAGCATGTTTTCGTAGTTGGCGACGCTGACGCGGACGCTGACGCCGGAGCGCTGCGAGATTTCGGGACTCTTGCGGGCGAGGTGGGTCACTTCCGCGACGATCTCGCGCATATACGCGGGCACGAGGGTGTCGTACTCCTCGTCTGTGAAGATCCCGCGCTCCTGCTCCATGATTTCCATCTCGTGCTCGACGGTGCGCGGGTAGTGGGTGCGGATCTGCGACCCGAAGCGGTCCTTGAGGGGGGTGATGATGCGGCCGCGATTGGTGTAATCCTCGGGGTTGGCCGACGCGATGACGAACAGGTTCAGCGGCAGGCGGACCTTGTACCCGCGGATCTGAACGTCACGCTCCTCCATGATGTTCAGCAGCCCGACCTGGATGCGCTCGGCGAGATCGGGCAGCTCGTTGATGACGAAGATGCCGCGGTGCGTCCGCGGCAGCAGCCCAAAGTGAATCGTCAGCTCGTCTGAGAGGTACCGCCCCTCGGCGACCTTGATCGGGTCGACCTCGCCGATCAGATCGGCGATGGTGATGTCGGGCGTAGCCAGCTTTTCGCCGTAGCGGCGATCTCGAGAGAGCCAGTCGATCGGCGTGGCGTCAGCGCACTCGGCCACCAGCGCGCGGCACTTCCAGCAGATCGGCTTGAGCGGATCGTCGTTGATCTCGCAACCGGCAACGAACGGCAGTGACTCGTCCAGGAGCGACGGCAGTGTTCGCGCCAGGCGCGTTTTTGCCTGGCCGCGTTCGCCGAGGAAGATAATGTCCTGACCCGACAGGATGGCATTTTCGACCTGGGGGACGACCGTTTC
>VBGG01000256.1 GCA_005883405.1 Chloroflexota bacterium
TTTTCGGCTGCCCCTCTAGGCGCGTGCGGCACGCGGTATGCTCTTGCAGAACGGGAATTTTTGCGCCCTCCAGGGCCCATGAAAGGTTGTGGCGAGCTATGACATTCCCAGAACGCCGACTCGAGTGGCCGCTGGAGCCGCCCGAGACCCACGCCGAAAACGTCCAGGACGTCATCCCACCCACCGAACGCAACCAGGACCCCGTCCAAACGGAGATGACGCAGGGGATGACCCTGGATGGCTCACGCCCGCTGACCGAGGCCGAGCGCCGAGCGGCCGACCACGACACGCCTGTTGGCGAGCGGGTCTACGCGCCCGCATCCGAACGCGTGCCCCGCGAGCCGACACGCACACACCCGAACGCCAGGCGGTGGCCGTCGGGGAGGAGGAACCGTCGTTTACGCGGGTGCCCCGGCCAAGCACCCTGCCAGATGAGGAAAACGTGACAACAAACGTGACAACGTGGAATAACGCGGCACCCGCTCGGGGGAACAGCTGGGTGCCTGTGGCCGTCGGCTGGGCGGTCGGATTCGGCACATGTGCCGGCGTGGCCGGGTGGATGTGGTGGCGCTGGCAGCGCGAACGCAACAAGCCGATCAATCGCATTCGGCGTCAGGCGCGACAGACTGCATACGAGATTCTTGAGCGGATGCCCAGCGGCGAGGAGGCCGCGCGGCCAGCGGTCGGGTTATCGACGGCGCTGCTTTCGGTATTGATCCTGTGGTGGCAGCAGTCGCGGTCACGTTCTCACGACGCGGCGCATGCCGCGCGCGGACGAGCGACGAAGGCTACCCGCCGCGGCGACAAGGCCGCGCGTCAGGCGATGCAGATGCTGTCCGAGACCGACTGGCAGGATCGGCTGGCCAGGCTCAAAGAGCGCTGGGACCCCCGCCGGCTGGAACTCGAAAAGCGCGCCATCACGCGCCACTGACGGACGTTTGCGCGTTCGCGCGTTCGCGCGTTCTTTTCGCTCGTTTGTCGAACCCAGGTCACTCCACGGGCGCTTTCGGCAGCGAAACCTGAAGGCGAGAACGCGCGAACGCGAGAACGCGCAAACGCGCCCTACCAGCCGCGGGCGATCCACTCCTCGAGGTGCGGCCGCTCGCGGCCGATGGTGGTATCACGGCCGTGGCCGGGGTAGACATTGGTGTCGTCGGGCAGCGTGAACAGCCGTTCACGGATGCTCGAGATGATCCGCTCGAAGCGGACGGGGTCGTGCTGCGTATTGCCTGGCCCGCCAGGGAACAGCGTGTCGCCCGTGAACAGGTGCTGGCGGTACAGCAAACACGTTGATCCCGGCGTGTGGCCAGGCGTATGGATCGCCATCAAACTTTGCGGCCCAAACGAGAAGGTCTGCTGATCGACAATCAGCATGTCCGGTTCGACACTGAGCTGCGCCGCGTCGTCAATGCCGATGGCGACCGGCGCGTGCAGCAGCCCCATCAACGTTCCGACGTTCTCATGGTGGTCGCGGTGGCCGTGTGTCACCAGGATCGCCTTCACCGCCAACCCGCTACACGCGCTGGCGATCGCCTCGGGCTCATAACCGCCATCGACCACGTACGCTTCGCGACTCCCAGCGTCCGAGACGATAAAGATGTTGTTCTCGTATGGCCCGACGTTCCGCAGACAGCGGATGACCAGGCCATCCGCGTCCCGAACTAGCTCTTCGACTGGCACTCCGTCCGCTCCTCGGTGATCCGCGCGCCGACGCGGCCAAGCTTACCCACCATGTCCTCATAGCCACGCGCCACGTGTTCGGTGCCACTGATGCGGCTGACGCCGTCCGCCGCCAGCGCAGCCAACACCAGCGTTGCCCCTGCCCGCAGGTCCGGAATCTCGACCTCCGAGCCGTGGAGCTGGCTGGGTCCGTAAAAGACGGCGGTGTGCGCGTCGAACACGTGAATGTTGGCGCCCATGCGTTGCAGTGCCACCGCGTAATCGAACCTGTCCTCGTACAGGTTCTCCTTGATCGTGCTCACACCGTCCGCCTCGACGAGCGCGAGCGAAAAAGGCGCCTGCAGGTCGGTCGGGAACCCTGGATAAATCGCGGTGCTGATGCGGTGCTCGCGAAAGGGAGGGCGGCCGCCGACGCGCACACCACCGGCCTCACCCGCCACGTCGATGCCGGTTTGTCTCAGCGCATCGAGAAACGCTCCCAGGTGATCGGGCCGCGCGCCTTCGAGCAGCAGCTCGCCCCCAGTTACGGCCGCGGCGACCGCGAACGAGCCAGCCTCGATCCGATCGGGGATCACCTCGACGCTGGCGCCGTGGAGCGACTCGCGCGGGACGCCTTGCACGACGATGGTGTGTCGGTCGTGCTCGTCGCGTCGAACGCAGGCGCCCATCGCGTTGAGGAGCTCGATCAGGTTGTCCACCTCGGGCTCCGCGGCGGCGTGGCGGATGATGGTTTGACCGCGGGCCAGGACCGCCGACATGACCACATTTTCGGTGCCAGTCACGCTGGCCTCGGCCAGGCGCAGCTCGGTACTGCGCAGTCCGCCTGGCGCCCGAGCGTAGTAGTAACCCCACTTGTATTCGATCTCGGCGCCGAGTGCGCGCAGCGCCTCGACGTGGATGTTGACGGGCCGCCGGCCGATGCGGTCACCACCCGGGTTGGGGATGATGATCTTGCCGCGCCGACCCAGCATCGGCCCCAACAGAACGAACGACGCGCGCAGCCGTTTGGCCGCCTCGAGCGGAATGAAGTCCCAATCGAGATCGCGGGCGTGAATCCGCAGCTCGTGCTCTCCGACCCAGCCCGCCTCGGCGCCCAGATCGCCCAGCACCTCCAGGATCGTCTCCACGTCGGCAATGCGCGGCGCATTGCTGATCGTGCAGGGCTCGTCACACAGCACCGCCGCCGCCATCAGCTTGAGGACCGCGTTCTTGGCGCCGGAGATGTGTACCGTCCCGCGCAGCGGGACGCCACCCTCGATCACGTACGCGCTGGACGGGGGCAGGCCGGCCTCGCCGCCATCGCCGCCGGGCTCCGCCTCGGCCATACTACATGCGCATTGTATGGCCACCCACGACGCGACCCACTTCGAAACCGCCACGCTGGCTGGCGGATGCTTCTGGTGCCTGGAGGCCGTCTACAACGAGCTGCGCGGCGTCGAGCGCGTCATTTCGGGGTATGCCGGCGGACACGTGCCCAATCCGACCTACGAGCAGGTGTGCAGCGGCAGCACCGGTCATGCGGAGGTCGTCCAGGTCACGTTCGACCCTGAAGTGATCTCCTACCGTGAGATCCTCGAGGTCTTTTTCACCATTCATGACCCGACGACGCTCAATCGCCAGGGCGCCGACGTTGGCACCCAGTATCGCTCCGCGATCTTCTATCACTCCCCCGAGCAGGAGCAGGTTGCCCGCGAGGTCATCGCCGCGACGAACGCCAGCGGCATATGGCGGGCGCTGCTGGTAACCCAGCTCGAGCCGTTGGACCGGTTCTACCCTGCCGAGGGCTACCACCAGAACTACTACGAGCGAAACCCGTACCAGCCATACTGTCAGGTGATCATCGCGCCGAAAGTAGCCAAGGTGCGCGAGCGCTACCTTGCACGTCTCAAGCGCGCCTGAACGCGTATCCTGACCAGCACCCCTATGGCCGACGCACCCCGCTCCAATCGCCCCATTCCGCGCACCGCGGCCGCGGTTGAAGCCGAGCTGCGGCGGCGCATTCGCGCCGAGCTGAACCAGGCGCGCAACGAGGCGGATGGGGAGCTCGATGACGCGACGCTCGCAGCGATCATCGCCCGCGCGGTTGCCACTGCGTTGGGCTGGCACCTCGAGGCGCCAGAGCACACGCGCAATGCCACCATCTCGAGCCGAAGCTGGCGGCCGGCGGGTGGTCCCCGCGGCGGTCCGCCGCGTAGCGACGACTACCGCGATCGGCCGTTCGAACCTCGCGGCCCGCGCGACTTCCGCGACCGGCCGCCTCGCGGCCCGCGCGACTTCGGAGACCGTGGCCCGAGTGATTCCCGAGGTCGCGGGCCAAGTGATTTCCGAGACCGTGGGCCGAGTGATTTCCGAGATCGCGGCCCGCGCGAGTTCGAAGATCGCGGTCCTCGCGACTATCCGGACCGTGGCTTCCCACCGCGTCGAGGGTTTCAGGACCGCCCGCCACGATCCCGCGGCGGCGGCTTCGGCCCGCGCCGCCCGCCGCGAAGCCGCTAACCTCCGACAACACTGGGTGGCGTGCCGCTGAGCATCGCCGCCACGCCGAGCACCACCACTCCGACCGCAAGCTCCACACGTACTCCACGCCGCAGCCCGCGCACGTCGCCGAGCGCAACAGCGTCTGCCGTCCTGGCGCGCCACTCGTTGAACGTCGCCACGAGCAGCATCGCCAGCAGCAAGCCGATCTTCGCCAGCACCAGCTCACCGTAGGTCGTGGACAGCAGCGCCGGCCACGAACCGACCTCGAGCACGCCCTGCAAGGCTCCCGACAGCGCCACCACCGCCGATGCGATGAGCGCGTAGCGACCGAACCGCGCCACCAGACAGCGCAGCGCGTCGCCCGCGCTCGATTGACCTGCGCGTCGCATCGCTGGCAAGCAAATCAACACTCCGATCAAGCCGCCGACCCAGGCGGTTGCCCCGACGATGTGAAGCCAGTCCACGGCGATCCCAGCGACGGCGCCCACCGGCAACGCTGCACCGTGGCTGGTGATTGCGCTGGTCAGCAAGACCGCCGGCAGTGTCGCCAGCGCGCACTCCGCGGCCAGACCTTCGATACCACCCCCGACCATCAGTAGCAGGCTGGCCACCTCCAGGCCGATGCGCGGCCACCAGATGGCGGCGAACCTGCCGCGCAGCAGGAGATCGGTGATCGGCTTGCCGATGGCTTCAAACAGCGTGACGTTCGCCGCGGCGGCGGCCTGGGCCACGGCCGTGTAGAGCGTGCCCACGATGAGCAGGACGCCGCCCACGACTATGAGGCGGTAGGCCGTAGCACGCACCGCCGCGCGGGCCTCAGCGTGCGGACCCGTCAGGACCTGCGAAAGCACCAGCTTCCAGGTGGCCAGAACGCCCCCGAACAAGCTGGCAGCCAGATAGAACCACCAGCGTCCGAACGTGGTCTCGGGCGTGGCCGTGATCGCGGCGGTTGTCTGGTTCGAGACGACCGGCACGCCCACGAACAACTGGTACTGGCCCTCGTCAGGATGAACGTCGATAGCCGACAGGCTCCGCCAGAAGACGGTGTAGACACCGTTGGGCAGCGAAGGCTGAAGTGAGACGACCAGCAGGTGATCGTTGGTCGGCTCGACCCGGCCGTCGCCTTTATCGACCCGTTGGCCGCTTGCGTCCCGGACGCGCAAGGAGCTGAAGACCTGATCCAACGGCTCGCTGAAGAGCAGCTGCACCTGGTCCGGAGCCCGCTCGAGCGTCTGTCGATCCGACGGCGTGCCGCGCAGCAGCACCGCGTGCGCGGCAACCGGTTGCGCTCCGCTTGCAAGCAACACGAACGCGGCCAGCACCCCTGGAAACCACCGCGGTGTCATCCTGAGCCTGCGAAGGATCCGCTACTCCGACGCTCGCAACCAGACGCGGATCCTGCGTGGTTCCTCCTCAGGATGACACTCCACGCTCGAGGGGAAGCATTTTGTTATTCAGGGGTTGCCGAAGGTCGCGCGAGCGTAGTTGATCACGCTCCAGATCTGCTCGTCGGTCAGACCGCGGTCCTTCCACGCTGGCATGGCCGTGCCGGAGACGCCATAGCTCACCCAGTAGAAGAGCTCGCCATCGGTGTGGACGCCGGGCGCCATGTGGATGTGGAGGTCGGCCGGTCTGGGCACCAGTCGCAGCCCGGCAGGTCCGTCGCCCCGCCCCGTCTCGCCGTGACAGGCCTCGCAGTTCGTGGTGTAGACATCTCGACCGATCGCCAGCGAGCGCTCGTCCGGCGGTACAGGATCGCGAATGTTGACCACGTCGAGCGGTACGCCGGTGCGCTGTTCGGCGGCGTACACATAGCCGCCGCAGGCGAAGATCACCACGCCGGCTACCACCAGCGCCGCCTGACGCTGGAACGCGCGGCGACGACGCGGCTCGGGTACGGCCCGCACGACGGCGATCCCGGCGACCAGCACGCCTGCCCCGATCAGCGCGTACGCCAGGCTGACGAGCGGCGAGGGCAGCAACGGGTAAGCGCCGCTGGTGGTGGCAGTTGGCTGCGACGTGCCGCCCGGGCCAGCGACCAGGAAGCGGATGGCCGTGCGCGCGTCATCCTGGCCAGTGCGCCGCACGAGCAATTCGGCTTGCCAGGTGCCTGCTTGTGAGAGCGAGGGCGAGGTGATCTCCCAGGTATCCGGTGCGCTGTTGGACTGCGGCAGAACGATCGGCTGGCTGCCCAGCTCGGAGTCGAGATAGGTCATGGTCAGCTGGACCCGTTCGACCTGGCCAGGATCGATGCCGCGCAGCTGGACCGCCATTCGATTGACGCCCAGCACCGAGGGATTGATCTGGATCCTCGCCGTCAGCCCGTTCGCATCGACCGATCGATCGACCGGGCCACTCTGAAGGTCGCCCGAGCGGCGAGCGAGCTCTTCGCGCGCCGGCGCCAGCCCAGTCAGCACCGCGGCAGCAATCAGCACCGCCACGCCCAGGACGACTTCGCCGCGCACGGCGAACGCGAATCGCCTCGCCAGCGACGAGGCTGCCGCGCTCGAGCCGCTGACGGCTATACGCGCCAGCCCGGGCCGAACGATTAGCAGGTTGAACGCCGCCAGCACCATCATGAGCACCAGCAGCGCGATCTTGACCGTCACGCTCAGGCCGTACGCCGATTGGATGAAGCCTTCCCACGAGCCGACCTCGAGCCACGCCTGGAACGTGCCGGTGACCACGATCAGGCCGACGGAGGCGATCGCGAGCGTCGAAAACCGTGTGACCGCCCGCGCCAGGACCCGGTCGCCCATCGACTGGCTGGCTTGCACCGCAACCGGCAACACCAGGACGACGTTGAGCAGCCCGCCGATCCAGGCCGCCACGCCGATGAAGTGGAGCCAATCGGCAGCCACGCCGAGATACGCGCCCGAGAGCAGCGCCGCGCCGTGGCTATTGAGGCTGCTCGTCAGGAGCGCCAGGGTGGTCGCGCCGAGCGCAACCTGGCCCGGCCAGCGGCGTACGCCGCGCCACGCGAGCAGGCCCAGCACGATGACCACAAGCGCCAGACGCACCCACCACAAGGCGGCGAAACGGCCGCGACTCAGCAGATCGAAGAGCGGCTGACCAAACACGCCCCACAGTGGGACATCCGCCGCTGTCGCGGCCTGAGCAATGGCCACGTACACGGTTCCGAGGAGCAATACCAGGCCGCTCAGCATCGCCAGGCGTCGGCTGCGCGCAGCGGCTAGCGGAAGCGCGGCGGGGTTGCTGCGCCCGAAGAGCGGACGGAACACGACCAGCCAGCTGAGCAGCGTTCCGAACACGGCGCTGGCGGCCACGTAGAACCACCATCGACCCAGCGCGGTCTCCGGGGCAAACGTCGCCTGGGACGAGGTCGCGCTCGCCGCGAGCGGCAGGCCCTCGGCCGGCATCGGTCCGAGGATGAGGGGATAGGCGCCGTTGACGGTGTGGCCGTCGACGGCCGAGAGCGTGCGCCAGGCAACCGTGTAGACGCCGTTCGGTAGCTGCTGCGGGAGTGTCACCAGCATGCCCCGAGGGTCGTTTGGCGCGACGTGGCTATCGCCGCGGTCGACCTGCTCACCCTTGGCATTCAACAGCTGCACGCGGCTGAAGCTACCGTCGACAGCTTCGCTGAAGAACAGCTGCAGGGTCTGTGGCGGTTGATCCAGCTGTGCGCCGGGCGCGGGCTCGGCCCGATCCAGGTTGGCGTGCGCCCACGCCGTCACGGGCAGCAGCGCCAGCAGCACGAGCGCGGCAGCCGCGGCGCGAGCGCTGAGCTTCACGTTGAAAGATGATGCGCCAAACGCTCAGCGATCTGCACTTTTCGGGTGGATCCTCTCCAGCTCGTCCTGGAGAGCCGCTGTCTCGGCTGCCGATACCTCCGATTCGGCGTACCGCGCTGCGACGTACGCGTCGGTGAGGTCCTGGAGGCCCTCGGCGGGTTCGAGCGACCGCGCAAGCGACGGCAGGTGCTCGAACGGCGTGGTGGCAAGCGCACGTGGTGCGCCCGCGGCATCCCCGACTTGGAGGAGGTGGCGATACAGCTCACGGACGGACCACAGCTGGGCAGACCGCCCGCCGACGAGCCCGTCGGCGGCGACTGTCGCTGCTTCGCTCGGCCGCGGCACGCGCCTGCCGAATCGCCGCCGCAGCCAGCCCAGCAGGACGTTCCAGGCGCGTTGGGCGTCGAAGACGGAGTCGCGTTCCTCATTCGTGGCGTCCGCCTCGATGCTGGAGGCGCGCCAGCGAGAACTCGCTCGGGCAACGATCCACAACGCGGCAAGCACCAGCGCCCCCGCGGCGGCCACCTTCAGCGCGAGAAGCACTTCTGGTGGGATGAATTGCGAGAACATGCGCTGGAGCCAGTCGTCCACGTCCGATGGCTGGGGCGGCAGTGGTGGCGGCTGTCCCAAGCTCGGCCGTAGCAGGCTCAGCACCAGATAGATCACCCACTCGACCACATACGAGAGCGGAATGACTACGGCGTACAGCAGCAACACGAGCACCTGGCCGAGAAGCTCGAACAAGGGTCGGCTGACGACGATGAGCACGTCGAACGAGACCAGTTGCCCGAGAAGCAAGGCTGCCAGGACCACGACGCCGGCGATCGCCACGAGTGCGCCGAACCACTGGCTGTTGACCCCGACTCGCCGCGTGCGCGTCCGCAGGCTTTCGAGCCGCCCCAGGGAGAGCGTCACCAAGCTGACGAAGAAGAAGCCGACCACGAAGGGTGTCGTCGGGGCCTCGAGCGATCGTAGAGCGCTGGGTCGCGTCGTCAGCGCCATGACGACGCCGAGGGCCACCAGCCTGGCGATGCCCCAGCGAAAGGCGCTCTCCACGTCCACAAAACTGGCATGTTGGCTGCCCAGGCGGACGCCCCGCCACCACAGGTATAGTCCCAGGCCGAACGCGACGGGCGCCGCCGAGAACTGGCCGATGACAACCGCCAGCGCGCCGACGAACGGAGCGAGCCATTCGACAACGCCCCCACCGGGGTACTGATCCAGTCTTACGGCCAGCAGCGCCGCCAATCCGCCGACGCAGCCCAGGCCGATGCGCACGCGACGGCTTCTCACCGCCGGGCGACCAAGCACCTGGGTGCTCAACGCGGCGGCCAGAACCAGCGCCAGGATGCTTGCCGGCGAGAGCAGCGGCCGCGAACTCGAGGCGTCCGTCCACAGCCCCAGCACCAGTGCCCATGGAGCCATCCAGCACAGATCCATCGCCGCCAACCCGACGGTCAGGGTGAAGCGGTTCATCGCGTGTCCTCGATGCGGATTGCGTAGGCGGGCAGTCCATCCAGCGGCGCGAGCGGCTGCTCGGCGGCGCTGATCAGCAGCAGGATCGGCTGGTGGCCGCCCCGCCTGAGTCGCCGCAGCTGCAGCAGCAGCGCCTGGTTCGCAACCGCGGTCACCATCACCACGGTCGTGCCGAACGCCAGCTCGCGCCCTTCCAGCTCGACCAGCGTTTCTGGTGCCATGCTCGGCATCGGCACCAGCCGCGCGAGCGCCTCGAAGATGTGCATCAGCTGGCGCGGGTCGCGACTGGGCCGAATGCGCACCGCGTCCGTCGAGTGGAACAGTTTGGCATTGGCGGAGAGGCCAATCAGTAGACTGCGCTCCGCTGCCCAGCTGGCGACCGAAGCCGCGATCGTGATGGCGGCTTCCAGTGCGTCAGGGTCGTAGCCCTGCCACGACCAGTTCAGATCGGAGGTGCCCACGTTGAGCAGGACGTGCAGGCGGTGGGTCGTGGTGGGCTCGAATAGCTTGACCTGCAACGTTTGGCCAGGCGCGTGGGCGGTGGCTTTCCAGTGCAGCCGACGGGGATTGTCGCCCGGTCGAAACTCGCGCACGCCGACGGTGCGCATCGGATCCTCGAACAGCCATTGGCGCTGAAGCGGCACTTCGCCGAAGGGATGACTGGCGGGCAGTCCCAGGCGCTCGAGCGGCACGATCCGCGGATAGACCAGCAGGTAGTCCTCTCGGGGAATATCCATTTCGCGGGTACTCAAGCCAAAGATGTCGCCGGTCCGCAACACGGCCGGGCCGAAGGCGTGGATGCCGCGGGCGGCGCAGGTCACGCGATAGTGGCGGCGTACCCGCTCATACCAGCGCACCGAGAGCAGCATGCTCAGCAGCCGTCGGCCCGGAATGTGAGACGGGCCGACGTGCGCCGGCTGCAGCGTCAGTCCCAGGCCGGGCACCGTGTCCTCCACCTCCAGCCATGCAAGCGGCAGCGGCTTCTCGTTGACGATCTCGATCGTGAGCGGTACTTCCTCGCCGAAGAACGCCCGAGTCTGACCGAGTACGCGGCGGTACCCCAGGCCGTGCAAGCAGTACCGCTCCCACAGCTGCGACACGCTGCTGACCAGCAGGAGGATGACTGCCACCACGAACAGCTGCCCCTCCCTGAGCAGCAAGCTCACAAACAAGAGCCCGCCGATCAGCCAGAGCCAGGCCTCACCCTTCATGGCGCTCTCGCCGATGACGTTCGCCAGGCCGAAACCATGCGGAAAAGATGGATAGCTACTGGCGTGATGGGCGCTATCGGCCGAAGCCGTCCTGCTACGCGCTCGCGCCCTCCGAGACTCATGCCAGCGGCTCCTCGACCGGCACGGGCACCGACGTCAGGATGTCGTTGAGCACGTCCGTCGCGCCGCGGCCGCGCAGGCGGGTCTGCGCACTGGTGATCAGTCGATGAGTGAGCACCGCGGGCGCCAGCCGTTTGACGTCGTCGGGCAGCACGTAGCCGCGGCCGTTGACAGCCGCCAGGGCCTGCGCGGCGCGGTACAGCCCCAACGTGGCGCGCGGGCTCGCCCCCAGCTCAACCGACGCGTGTAGCCGCGACGCGCGCACCAGGCGCACGATGTAGTCTTCGACCGCCTCGGCAACGTGGACCTCCCGCGTAAGCCGCTGCATCGCCAGCAATTCGGCTGGCGAGACGACCGCGGGTAGTTCGTCCAGCGGGCTGCCGGCTCGAAATCGTCGCACGATGTCCTTCTCGTCCGACTCGCTGGGATAGCCCACCGCCAACCTTAAAAGGAAGCGGTCGAGCTGCGCCTCGGGCAGCGGAAAAGTGCCCTCCAGCTCGATCGGATTCTGCGTAGCCAGCACCAGAAATGGTCTGGGTAGGGGACGCGTTTCGCCCTCCAGGCTGACCTGGCGCTCTTCCATGCACTCCAGCAGTGCCGACTGCGTGCGCGGCGTGGCGCGATTGATCTCGTCAGCCAGGACGACCTGGGAGAAGATCGGCCCGGGCCGAAACTCGAACTCCTGCGAGCGCTGGTTGAAGAACGACACCCCGGTGACGTCACTGGGCAACAGGTCGGGTGTGAATTGAATGCGTCTGAACGAGCACGCCAGCGTGCGCGCCATTGACCTGGCGAGCATCGTCTTGCCAATGCCGGGTACGTCCTCGATCAGCACGTGTCCCTCGCACAGGACCGCCACCAGCAGCAGGTCGATGACACCCCGCTTGCCGACGATGACGCGCTCGATGTTCGTCCCAGCTCGATCCGCCAGCGAGCGAATCGGCTCGACGTCGATCACGCGCGATTGCTCAGGTCCGCGAAGCGGTAGCCGACGCCGCGCTCGGTCAGGATGTAGCGAGGGCTGGCTGGATCGTCCTCGAGTTTCTGGCGCAGGTAGTTGATGTAGAGCCGAACGTAGTGGGAAGCGTCGCGGTACTCCGGACCCCAAACGCGGCTGAGCAGCGTCTCGTGGGTCATCACCACGCCCGGATTGGACGCCAGGTGATACAGCAGGCGGAACTCCGTCGGTCGCAGCTGGACTCGCTGGCCGTCCTTCCACACCTCGTGCCGGTCGAAGTTGATCGTCAGGCGGTCGTCTACGCGAAGCTCGCGCGAGAGCGGCGCTTGAGACGGCGCCTCGGCGCGTCGCAGCACGGCCTTGATGCGCGACAGCAGCACGCCCGGGCTGAATGGCTTGGCGATGTAATCATCTGCGCCCAGTTCAAGCCCGTGGATGACGTCTCGCTCGTCAGCTTTGACCGTCAGCAGCACCACCGGTACGGACGAGAACTTGCGCAGCGCGCGCAGCGCTTCGAACCCGTCCATCTGGGGCATCATGACGTCCATCACAACCAGGTCCGGCAGCCGTAGCCGGACCTGATCGAGCGCTTCCTGACCGTTGGTCGCTTCGAACACCTGATAGCCCTCGAGCTCCAGGTTCATGCGCACCGAATCCAGGATGCGTGGCTCGTCGTCGACGATCAGAAGCGTGTGCTTGCGGTTCGATCGGGGCTGCACGTGCCCCTCAGGTTAGTCGAAGGCGAAGCTATCCCAGGCGATGTTGCTCCACTCCGAGCTATCCCAGGCGATGTTGTCCCAGGCGATGTTGTCCCAGCTCGTCTGGTCCCAGGCGATGTTGTCCCAGGCGATATTGTCCCAGGCGATGTTGTCCCAGGCGATGTTGTCCCAGGCAGCCGTTGTCCACGGCAAAGTTGCCCACGTGAACGCGGTCCAGTTGATGCCCTGATAGTTAGGGTCCTTCCAGCTCAGCGGCCCCCCGTAGATCAGCGAATACACCATCCTTGCCACGCCGTCCCCGAGGCGTAGACCTCGGTCGGCCGACGCGCGATCTGTGCTGCTGTAGGCGGTGTAGCAGTTGAGCAAACCGCTGCCTGCCGCGCCCGCGGGCGGTGGACTGGCGTTCTGGCCGAACCGCTGAGTCGTCATGACCATGATGTGCTTGACCTGGTCAGGGGTCAGGTTCGGGTTGCGCTCGAGCAACAGCGCCACGGCGCCTGAGACGATGCCCGTCGACATGGACGTGCCGCTCAAACGCATGTACTTGCTGCCATTCTTGGCGGTGACCACGTGATCGGGCAGAGTCGTGTCGAGCGTACTGCCCGGCACGCGAATGGACACGATCTTCCGCCCGGGGGCCACCATGTCGGGCTTCTGCGTCGAGGCGGTCGGGGTGCCCCAGGACGAGAACCACGCCAGTGTGTCGTCGTTGAGCGTCACCGTGCCCGCGTCGTCGGTCGAGCCGACCGTGATGACGTATGGATCGATGCCTGGCGACTCAACCTTGCCGCTCCCCTGGTTGCCGGCCGCCGCGACCACGGTGATGCCGTTCTTCCACGCGACCTCGACGCCTGCAGCCAGTGGATCCGTCCGGTAGGCGCCCACCGGGGGCGTCCCGAGCGACATGTTGACAACCTTGATGTTGAGGTCTCGCTTGTGCCCCAGGACCCAGCTGAGGCCCCGCAGCACCGAAGAAACTCGGCCGTTGCCCTTGTAGTCCAGCACCTGAACGCTGGCGACATTGGCATGCGGGTCCATCCCCACGTACTCGCCGTTCGAGCGGGTGCCGTCGCCGGCGATGGTGCCGGCGATGTGCGTCCCATGCCCGCCCGGATCCGGGTGTTGGGGATCCATGGGGCCCGCGAAGCTCACCCGGGCAACGACGCGGTTCTGGTTGTCGGTCAGGTCAACGTCGGACGCAACGCCCGAGTCGAGCACGGCGACCGTCACGCCCTGGCTGTATCCGTATCCATATCCGGACTGCTGCCACACGCTGGTGGCATTGACTTCTTGTGGATACAGCGAGGTGAGGTTGCCAGCCGCCCAGCTCGTGCCAGAGTTGGCCGGGCGACGCGCGCGCACCACGGCATCCTGGTCAATCTGGGCCACCTGTGGCATCTGGCTGATCGCCTGAATGCCTGCCGAGGTGGCGTAGCCGGCGGCGCCCTCGATGATCGGCAGCGCCCCGACCGCCTGGCCGTTGGAGCTCAGGATGCTCACCGCCTGTTGTGACAGTGCCAGGTTGATCGTGGGCGAGAATGGCGCCGTGGGCGGGCTCATCTGGATGATGATCGGGAT
>VBGG01000257.1 GCA_005883405.1 Chloroflexota bacterium
GCCATGCATCGATGTGAAGGACAAGTCCTGTGTGGACGTATGTCCCGTTTCGTGCATCTACTTCGAATCGGACGGGCTGGAGCGGAAGCTGCAGAACGCCAGCTCGTTCAAGGATACGGCCCACGTGCTACGCATGACGCGCGCCGGTGTCGCCTGGGAAGCGGTCGGCTGCGGCATGGGAGCCTACGAGCATGCGCTCGGCTACGCCAAACAGCGGCAGCAGTTCGGACGTCCGATCGGCCAATTCCAACTGGTCCAGGATCTGCTGGTCCAGATGCTCGGCAATATCACCGCTTCACAGTGCCTGGTCTTGCGCCTCTCGCAGATGCAGGACGCCGGCACGATGCGGGAGGAGCACGCGTCTCTGGCGAAGGGCTTCTCAGGTCACCTACACGCACGACGAGACGCCGGAGGATTTCGTGTTCCTGGTCGCCAAAGCCCTGGACGAGGCGCGGGACAATGGCTTGCCCCTGCACCCCGGCGCGGAGCGCTACTGGCGCGAGCTGGCTTACCAGATCGGCAGGTCACCAGGGCCATCGTCAGGCACCCCGGATGCGCCCAAGCATTGATGGAGATTGAGACGGGAGTAAGCGTGTTGAAGCGCTCGTCCTGAGCAGTTGTGCCGAACCTCAGCAGTCACGTTGCCGCGGGCGCGCTAAACTGACACCCAATGGCGCTGTTGCACACAGAAGCGATCATGAGCCCCGAAGGCACTTCGCACGCGAAGCAGCATCGGCTTGCTCCCAGGCGGTTCACTTCGCTGGACGGAGTGCGACTGGGCCTGCTCGGCAACTCGAAACTCAACGCAGACGCCGTCTTACTCGCGATTGGCGACCTGCTCAAAGAGCGATTTGCCATCGAGTCGGTCATGATGCGCAGCAAACCGACCTTTTCGAAGCCCGCGCCCGACGAGGTCGTCGACGAGCTTGTGGAGAATGCGGACGTCATTGTCACCGGTGTCGGTGATTGAGGGTCGTGCAGTGCGGCCAGTGTGGCCGACGGGACGATCTTCGAGCGCAAGGGTATCCAGACCGCGGCTGTCCTGACGGACACATTTCGTCGACCGGGCGATGCGATGGCACGAGTCCACGGCTTCTCCGATTACCGGTATGTGGTGATCACCCACCCGATTAGCAGCTTGAATCCGGACCAGATCCGAGAGCGGGCGGAACAGGCGCTGCCTCAGGTCTTATCCGTCCTGGGTGTCGCTGAGCAGCCCAGCGAGTTGTCAGGAACAGGCCAATGGCAGTCGTCGCGCGCGAATTCCTAGCAAAGGACGCTGCCCTCGGGGCGCGTGAGCTGATCGAGTACTGCTATGCCCAGGGCTGGACCGACGGGCTGCCGGTTGTGCCGCCCATTCGCGAATTTGTCGACGAGTTCCTGGCGCAAACGGATCGCGATCCAGAAGAAGTGCTGATGGTGCAGGCGCACCTGGATCGCTCGTGCAACGTCCGCCAGGCGGCGACCAACGCGGTCATGGCCGGCTGCAGTCCGGAGCATTTCCCCGTGGTGCTGGCCACGGTGGACGCGTTTGAGGCAAGCGGCCTCGCCCGCACCAATCTCATGCAGAGTACCACCGGTCAGGCAGAGATTCTCATCATCAACGGGCCAATCCGCAAACAGCTCGGTTTCAACTCGACTGAGAATATTTTCGGACCCGGTGACCGTGCAAACGCCACCGTCGGTCGTGCCCTCCGTTTGATCATCATGAACGTGTTGGGGATCCGACCCCATGAGTTCGACCAGAGCACCCAGGGAACCTCGGCGAAGTATGCGTGCTGCTTTGCCGAAAACGAGGAGGATAGTCCCTGGGAGCCTCTCCATGTTGAGCGTGGCTTCGCGCCGGATGCGAGCACCGTCACGCTGCAGATGATCCGTGGCGACGTCTATGTCGAGCATCGTTCGACCCAGGTTCCTGAAGAGATCCTGATGACAATCGCCGATTCAATGTCCTACGGCGGCATGATCACGCAGGTCACCGATGCGCGCATGCTGCACGGCGCGGTAGTCGTCATGGGACCGGAACACGCGCAGTTGATCGCCAGACGGGGCTGGTCCAAGCAGGATGTGAAGCAGTTCTTGTGGGAGAACTTTGGCAGGCGCAAGAGCGACTTGCGGCGATTTGGGAAATTGCGTCCGGACATCGCTACGGAAGCCGAGGACGCATTCATTCACAGTACCTCTGGTCCCGAGTGGATCATGCTGGTGGTGTCGGGTGCGAACAACGCCGGCGTATCGACCGTGTGCCCGTCTATCACCATCGGCCGTGAGATCGGCAGGAACGCCACTCAAGCGATCAGGCGACCGGAGTAGTGACTTCTCCTATCCGGTCGGTCCTGGCGGCCGTGACCGCGGCAGCTCACGTGCGGGCTGGAGGTAGGTTGAGCCAGGCCGCTGCCGCCGACCTTCGTTCGGCCGCCTGACGGTCAGAGTGCCTGCGTCGTCACCTACCTTGAACGACGGGTGCTCGATCCGTCGTTCGGGCATCAGCCCCGCGCCGCGGCTATCTCGCGTTCGAACTCCGTTCGCATTTGACTACCGCCCCCGTCCAGCCACTCTTTGATCACCTGGTCGAGATAGCTGAACTGCTGCCGACCGACGACGATGTCGTTCAGCTTGTCCGAGAGATCACGCAGCAGGCCTGGATACTTCATGTCTTTCGTTGGCGAGTAGAAGCCGTCGGTTGGATTGATGGCCACGTAGGGGAACATCGCCTTTTCGGCATCCTGCATAGCATCCGCTTTGCCCCGCGCATTCAGGATCGGGTTGCCTTTTTCGTCAGGAGTCCAGTGGACATCTTTGAGTCCGTAGTTCATCAGCAGGAACTCCTGGCTGCCCATCGGGGCGGCAAGCCAGTTCAGAATCCGCAACATCTCTTTGATGCGCTCCGGCGGGGCCTGCTTGATCACGCTGTAACCCAAAAAGCCGCTGTTGGCCCAGTACGTCGGCTTACCTCCGTCCGTCGCTGGGAATGGGGTCATGATGCGGGGTTTACCGGGCGGCTCCAGATTCACCGAGTTGTCCCAGAAGGTCACGGACGCGCTCTGGAACCCGTCGAAGCGGAATGCAAACCGTCTGGCAGCAAAATCGTTGCGGGCGCTGACCAGGTTGTACTGCATGGCATTCGGATGGAAGATGCCCGCGGTCCACAGGTCGCGCGCATAGCCAACCGCCGCTCGGAACTGCTCGGTTTCCACCGTCGCGGTCAGCTTGCCGGTCTTCTCGTCGAGGCCCCAGATGTTTGGCGCTCCGAATATACCCGTCAACCAACCGTTGGTGACACCCATGCCGACGTTGTTCTCGACGCCCATACCCGCCAGGTTCTGCTCCGGGCGCGTGAAGTGCTGGCCCAGCTTCTTATATTCGTCGGCGTTCTTCGGTCGAGCGAGGCCCTCCTCGTCGAGCAAATTCTGGTGCACCCAATGCACCCACAGATAGAGCGGGTAGGGTACGGGAACGCCGTAGATCGCGTTGTTGTAGATGACCTGCGTCCAGCTGAGCGCGGGGAAATTGGCCAGATTCGGATAGTCCTTCACCGCGTCGCCGCTCAGATACGGCGTCAGGTCAGCGCATTTTGACTTGAGAAATGTCGGCAGCCCTGGGATCACGGAGTTGATGGCGATGTACAGGATGTCAGGCAGCTCGTTGCCCGCGATGAGTGTTGGTAACTTGACGGTCGCGTAGTCCGCCTGAGGCTGGACGTTGATCTTCAGGTCGACGCCCAACTCCTTGTTGACCGCCTGCCAGAGTGCATTCGAGTCCAGTGGAGTTGGCGCAGCACTCGTCGTCCACGTGGTGACGTCGACTTCGCCACCGCGGCCGGGCGTCTCTTGAACGGTTTTGATCGGGCTTGCCGGATAGTTCACAAATGCCGCATCAATGAGCCCGTCGGCCGATGCGGGGAGGTCCGGCTTGATCCCTTCCACCGGAAACCGAGTGGGCAGTTTGACCGTGCGGCTGACCGCGGCCGTTGCCGCTGGTTTTTGAACCTGCGCCGCCGTCGGCGCGGCGGCCGCGGTTGTTGGCGCGCTGTTGGGCTTGGCTGGGGCAGGGGTTGGATTGCTGGGAGCGGCGGTAGGCGCGACAGTTGGGGCGGCCGGGGCGCAGGCCTGCAGCAGGGCGACTCCGCCCATTGCGAGGCCCGCCGCCGCGAACCGAACGAATCCCCTACGGTCCATTAGCTGCTGGCGCATGGTGTGTGTCAATTCGCCCATGATCGAGCTCCCTCCGGTATGCCCAGAGCCAGAAAAACGTGACCCAGCGGCCATGATCACCACACCGCACGAGAAGCCACGGCCATGTTCGTGCAATTGGGCGCATCGCTTGCGCGCTTGTAGTTCGCAAACAGGCCGATGCGTTTGCCGCGTAGCTCGCTCAGGCGGGGAGAGATGCCCTGGAGCGGCCGCGGGTCCGTCTCCGCCCACGGGCTCAGGACGTCGAATGCCTGTTGGGTCACAGCAGTCCTCCTTAACAGGTGCCGCGCACCGCCGACACGAGGGTACACCCGATGCAGCCGCGCGGGATCCGAGATTCCCACATTGTGAGACGGCGTCTCCTCGACGCGCTCGGGCTCGGGCGCAGTACAGTTGAGCCGCTGCCGGAGGAGGAGTCCATGAGACGGAGC
The DNA here is from genome assembly GCA_005883405.1 of Chloroflexota bacterium. Classification (GTDB taxonomy): domain Bacteria; phylum Chloroflexota; class UBA6077; order UBA6077; family CF-72; genus CF-72. Next base: position 4,625 of record VBGG01000257.1, read on the forward strand.
GAACAACGCATTCTGACGACCCATACCGGTAGTTTGCCGCGCCCCGCGGCGTTGCTCGAGTCCGCCGAAGGACCAGCCCACGATGCCCTGCTTCGCGAATCGGTGGTCGATATCGTCCGGCACCAGCTGGACGTCGGCCTTGACATTGTCAACGATGGAGAGTTCGGCAAGTCAAGTTGGGCAGCGTATGTACTCGAGCGGATCAGCGGATTCGAGATCCGTCCCGACGAGCTCATCCCGCTCAACTGGTTGGGACGCGACCGCGAGCGTTTTTCCCAGTTCTTTACCAAGGAGATGCCCAGCGCGCTGACGGGCTCGCCGACGGAAGTGTGTGTCGGCCCGATCACCTACCAGGGCGAGGCGTTCATTCGGCGCGACCTGGACAACCTTAAAGCGGCGTTGCCGCCTGGTGCGGAGGCATTTTTCACAGCTGTTGCGCCGGCGAGTACTGGCTACAACGCGCGTAACGAGTACTACTCCAGCGATCGCGAGTATGTGTACGCCATCGCCGACGCGCTGAAACAGGAGTACCGCGCGATTATCGACGCCGGCCAGCTGCTCCAGGTGGATGACGCGGTGCTTGCCAACATGTACGACTATCTCGTCCAGCAGAGCCCCGAGCGCTATCGCGAGTGGGCGCAGCTTCGCGTCGAGGCGCTGAACCACGCGCTCGATGGCATCCCCGAGGACCGGGTCCGCTACCACGTCTGCTTCGGCAGCTGGCATGTGCCCCATGTCGCGGACGCGCCGCTCGAAGACATCGTCGACCTGATCCTGCAGGTCCGCGCCAGAGCCTATTCGATCGAAGCCGCCAACCCGCGCCACGAACACGAGTGGCGGGTCTGGCAGACCCACAAACTCCCCGAGGGAAAGCTCCTGATTCCGGGCATCGTCACCCATCACCTGACAACCGTCGAACACCCACGCCTGGTCGCCGACCGCATCATCCGCTTCGCCGACCTGGTTGGCAAACAAAACGTCAT